>JBBQNR010000182.1:0-1938 GCA_038330145.1 Solirubrobacterales bacterium | reverse complement strand
TGCAGCTCGAGCTGGCCCACGAGTTCGTGGCGACCCACGACTGGGCGGAGATCGCCCTGACGGCCGCCGACGCGCGCCGGATCGTCGAGGAGGACCGCCTGGCGATCATCCTCAGCATCGAGGCTTCGCACTTGATGGGCGACGGCGACTGGCGCGCGCAGCTCGACGATCTCTATGCGCTCGGCGTGCGCACGCTGCAGCCGGTGCATCAGCTCGACAACCGCTTCGGCGGGGCCGCGCTGCACAACAGCATCTTTCACATCGCGCAGTACGCCGAGAGCTGTCACATCGATGAGGATTGCGGCCTGACCACGACCACGCTGACGCTGGGCTTTGATGTCGACAAGGACTGCAAGAACGTGCTCGGCCTGACCGAAGAGGGGAGGGCGCTGGTCACCGAGATGATGGACCGCGGCATGCTGATCGACGTGGCTCACCTGTCGGAGCGCGGGATCCACGACGTGCACGACCTCTCCGTCGCGCGCGAGCACTACCCGATCTACGTCTCGCACGGACACTTCCGGGAGATCATGACGAAGGAGAAGCAGCGCGAGGAGAAGACCACGCCGGCCTGGGTCGTCCAGGTCTTGCGCTAGACCGGCGGGATGATCGGCCTGCGCACCGGCCACGAGGAGGTCAACAGTTACGCGGGCTCCGCGGTCACGAACACCTGCCACGGGTCCACGCGGTCGTTCGCGCAGGCCTATGACTTCGGGCGGCTCGGCCTCAAGGTCGCGATGGGCCTCGGCTCGGACTTCAACGGCTTCATCCAGCAGACCCGCCCGCGCTTCGGCGTCGGCGCGTGCTCGGCGTCGTTCACCACGGAGGGGCTGTGCCAGGCCCGCGACCAGCGTGACGCCGGACCGCCGCCGCTCGGCAGCGGCCTCGACGAGCTCGGCCTCGGCCACGTCGGCCTCATCCCCGAGCTGCTCGCGGACCTCGACCAGCTCGGCACCGATACGGCGCCGCTGCGCAGCTCGGCCGATGACTTCGTGCGCATGTGGGAGCGGGCAGCGGGGCCGCGCTCCGGGCCGGCGCAGAGCGCCGAGGACCTCGATGTCTCGGGCGTCACGGTGCTGCCGGTCCACGGCCTGCGCGAGGCCGAGTTCCCGGCGGAGTGCGGCGACTCGTATTGCCCGGGCGCGCTGGCGGCCGGCGAGTCGTGTCGCTTCACCGCGGAGTGTGTCAGTGGCATGTGCGTCGGCGCTGGCGAGTGCGGCAAGCCGCGGGGCACCTGCATGGACGGAGCTTGACGAGGGCGGCGCGGTGGTCTCCCACAAGGCGACACCGCGCCGGACGCGGTCGCGGTCCCTGCGCATCGCGTCGCAGCGGCGCGGAGGTCGGGCAGCGCACGCAGCGAGCGCTCACCGACGCCCATCACCAGATGCACGACGGGGCGCCTCGTCGACGCCGAGCGACGGGCCCATGAGCCCGATCCTCTCGCGCCGCCACTGCCCGTCGATCTGACGCCGGACGAGAAACACCTTCTTGCCAGTCGGCAGCACCCGCACGACGAAGCCGGGCATCATCGCTCAGGTCACTTCATACATCTTCTCGCGCGGCTTCAGCTCGCGCACCGTGGCGTTCGTCAGCATGTCCAAACCTCCACCCCAGTTATCGCGACAAATTCGAGCCAGGCAAGGGCTATAAATCGTCTGTCTGAAATTACGACCCCTTCGTCACGTCGGGTGCCCGGTCGTGGCAGAACTATGTCGAGCGCTTCGGCGTCATCCTCTTCGATATCGCCATCTGCGACTCGCAGGGTCGCTTCGACTTTACTGTGATAACCGCCATTCATTTTGTCTCGACGCAGCTCGCCTTGGACTGACCCTGGGCGATGCGCTCGTCGAACTGCGCTTGACAAACCGGGGGCGGCTCGGGCCCTACCGCGGAAGGATGTCGCACCATAGCCTTGGGCGAGGCACTGCTCGTAGGCCG
>JBBQNR010000181.1:0-2121 GCA_038330145.1 Solirubrobacterales bacterium | reverse complement strand
TCGATCACCAGGGCGAGCCCGTCGCCCGCGACGCCCACGACCCCTATGGCGCCCCCGCGCTCACCTGGCGCGCCGAGGGCCAACGCGGCCCGGACTACCGCTTCACCAACGCGGAGGACACGCCGCGCTCCGGCGCCGTCGTGCTCGGCGCCCGCCACTACCTGCCCGCACTCGGCCGCTGGACCGCGCCGGACCCGTACTACCTGCTCAACCCCGGCGCGACCCTCGAGCGCCCCGGCGAGCGCAACCTCTACCGCTACGCCGGAAACAACCCGGTCCAGCACGTCGATCCTACCGGCCACGGCTGGCTTTCGACGGCTTACAAGGCCGGAAAGTGGATCTTCAAGGGCGCCGAAAAGGTCGACGAGGCCGCCAGCGTCGTCGAGGACGTGTCGATCCTCGTGGGCAGCGAGTCGACCTTCGGCGCCCGCGTCCTGTCGGCCATCTCGCTCGGCAGCGAATACCTCCCGATCAGCATCGGCGACCTCAAGGACGGATACCGCTGGTTCCGCGGCTCCGACCGTGCCGCCGATGCCGCCGCCGCCGCCCGCTCCAGCGAGCGCGCGGCCAGTGGCGCAGCCCGCGACCTGAGCAGCGGCGCATCGACGATAACCCGCAAGCCCGGAGCAAAAGACGGCCCTCGTGCCCGGATGGACTTCAAACCTGGGGATACGCCCATCATGCTCGATGAAAATCGGATGAAGAACAACGGTCGAGTGCTGTGCGAGAATTGTGGTACAGCGGTGATCCCCCCTCAAAAAAGCATGCGCGGCGTGAAACCCCCGACGAACGAATGGCAGCGAGACCACATCATTCCCAGGTCGCAGGGGGGAGACGGAGCACCCCCGAACGGGCAGATCTTGTGCCGCGGCTGCAACCGCGCGAAAGGCGCAAAATGAGTGACAAGGAAGCGAGATTCAAGGTCGTCTTCCGCCTCCAGCAGGATGAAAATGGATACCCTCCGGTAGGCTTTGAGGGAGTCTGGGCCGAGCGACTCGAAGACGGTACGTTCAAAATCGATAATATCCCGTTCCATACATACGAGGCAGCATGCGATGATATCGTCGCGGCAGAAGAGCGGGAGGGGAGACTCTTTTTTACGGCCCTCATCCAGCCTTCGGGTAACACGCTACTTCGTGTCATCGCGTACAATCCTTCGACGGTGCCCGAGATTCGAGCCGCGCTAGTCAAGCTCGGCTGTCAAACTGAGGCGACCGGCAGCTTGGTGGCTGTTAACGTCCCCAAGGAAGTCGACTACGCACCTGTGCTTGAGTTTCTGGAGCGCGGCATGGACGAGAAAAAATGGGGGGTCGAAGAGGCGGTCCTGTGTCACACAGAGCCGTGATGTGCCTCGTACGCGCCGACCTATCAGCCCCTGGAGGTAGCCGAGAAAACCAGGTCCAGGCGGGCCTGGCTACACGGCGTTCCGCGACGAGCCTCGGCGCTTGGCCTCGGCGCGCCTTGGCGCTAGACTTGGCTGCCATGCTCCCGCGCTCCCTCGTCGTCGCCGCCTCTCTCATCGGCTTGGCCTGCAACGGGCCCGGCGCGACTACGACAAGCTTCACCACGACCCCCAGCGTGACGACGCGTCCCGATGATACCAGCTCGGGAGAGGCGAGTTCGACCACCGCTGGACCCTCGAGTACCTCGACCGGCAGCAGCTCCGCGAGCGGCAGCTCCGGCACCTCGACCACCGACGCCGCGTTCCCGGACATGGGCATGCCGCCCGACTTCGCCGGCCCGCTGATGGGTTGCAAGGGCAAGATCGACTTCCTCTTCGTCATCTCGCGTAGCGGCCTCATGTGGGAGTCGCAGCAGAACTTCCTCAAGGCGTTCCCAAAGTTCATCGACACCATCCGCGGCCAGTTCGAGGCCTTCGACGTCCACATCATGGTCGTCGACAGCGAGGAGGAGTGGACGGTGGCGAAGTGCGACGAACAGTGCAACGGGCCCTGCGACGTCGCGCCGGGCTACCCGTGCGACTACTTCCCCTCGGCGTGTGACCAGACCATGGGCGCCGGCACCGTCTACAACGCAGGTCCCTACACCGAGAATGTCCCTTGCGGGCTGGATGAGCACCGCTACATGACCGCCGAAGACCTGGACACCCCGGGTCTCTTC
>JBBQNR010000180.1:0-2136 GCA_038330145.1 Solirubrobacterales bacterium | reverse complement strand
GCTGCCAAAGGCCGGCCGATGCTGTCGTGGGTCGGCAAGCGGCCACTGCGCGAGGTGCGTGCCTTCCCCGCCCAGCTCATCGAGCGGTTTAACGCCGGCGACAGCGGGGGCATCGGTTCAGATGTCGACTGGTCGGACTGGCCTGACCGATGCGAACGAGGCGGCCTCCTGTTCCACGGCGACAACAAGGAGGTCCTGGCGCACCTGCTGTCGAGCGGCTTCCGCGGCAAGGTGGACCTGGTCTACATCGATCCGCCGTTCGACTCGGGCGCCGACTACGTGCGGCGGGTGCAACTGCGCGGCGCATCGGGCACGGCGCGGCTCGACGGCGAGACCTACACGCTGGGCGAGCAGATCCAGTACACCGATATCTGGGCCAACGACACCTACCTCCAGTTCATGTACGAGCGGCTCCTCCTCCTCAAGGAGCTGCTGGCGGACAGCGGGAGCATCTTTCTTCACTGCGACAGCGCCAAGGGTCATTACCTGCGCGCCCTCATGGACGAGGTCTTCGGCCCAGAGAAGTTTCTGAACGAGATCATCTGGAGCTACAGGCGATGGCCGTCGGACACCGATGCGTACCAATCGATGCACGACACCATCCTCTATTACGTGAATCGGGTCTCTAGCAAGCACACGTTCCACCGTCACTACGAGGAAGCATCGGCTTCTTACATGAAGCGGTTCGGCGGCAAGACCCAGCGGCTCGATGAGGAGACTGGCACCCGAAAGATCACATCCGAAGAAGCCACGCGGGGCATGCCGCTGCGTGATGTCTGGGATCTGTCGATTGTCGCCGGATTCAAGGCCGAGCGAACGGCGTATCCGACCCAGAAGCCGGAGGCGCTGTTGAAGCGGATCATCGAAGGCTCGTCCAATCCCGGTGACATCGTGCTCGACTGTTTCATCGGGTCAGGGACGACGGCGGTGGTGGCGCAAAAGCTCGGCCGGCGATGGATCGGCGCCGACATCAACAAGGGCGCCATCCAGACCACCGTCAAGCGCCTGGCGGGGGTGATGGAGGAGCAGGCGGCCGCATCGGGCTCAGAGCAGCAACGATTCCTGACCGATGACGACGGCGCGCCCCCGTCTCCGGCGCAGCTCTCGTTCTCGACGTGGCGCGTCAACGACTACGACCTCCAGATCCAGCACAACGAGGCGGTCAACCTGGCGTGCGAGCACCTGGGCGTGGAGCGCACCAAGACCGATCCGTTCTTCGACGGCAGCCTGGGCCGGCAGCTCGTCAAGATCGTGGCGTTCAACCATCCGGCCACGCCGCTCGACCTCCAGGCCGCCGCGCACGAGCTGGAGGTCCGCGACGACGAGCGCGACGCGGTGCTGGTCGCCCTCGGCCGTGAGCTCGCCTGCGAGCGCTGGCTGGAGGACTACAACCGGCATCGGCCCATCAACAAGCTGGCCATCATCGAGCTGCGCTCGGACCCGAAATACGGCAAGTTCTTCGAGCACCGGCCGGCCTCCGCGCGCGTCTCGCTCGAGACCGATGCAGATGGCTCGCCATGCGTTCGCGTCACCGACTTCATCTCGCCCTCGATCCTCGAGCGACTGTCCTCAACGGAGGGCGTGCTGGCGCCGCAGATCAGCGACTGGCGATCGATGGTCGACAGCGTGATGATCGACACCGCCTACGACGGCGAGGTCTTCAACGTGGTCGTTGCCGACATTCCCGAGCGCAAGACCGAGGTGGTTGTCGGCGAGTACCGCGTGGAGTTGCCGCCCGGTGCTGCGTTGCCGGTCGCGGTCAAGATCACGGACATGCTCGGCGAGGAAGTCATCGAAGTCATTCCGAGGGAGTAACCCACTGGCGCGGCGTTTATCGGCCCCACCGATATTTCCGGGTCATTTCGGGCGCGGAGATGATCCCCCACGCTCGATCGACGGCTCATCCGCCTTGCCTGCTCATTGACGTACAGCCACGAGCTCCGCATACTTCTAGCGGAATACGTATCCTAGGATAGGCATATGGCAAACGTGGTGGGTGAGCGCTTTCAGATCACCATCGACAAGAAGGCCCGCCATCAGCTCGGAATCCACCCGGGCGATATCGCGATCGAGCGGGTTCAGAACGGTCGCCTTGTGGTCACGTTTGTGCCCAAGCCGCATCGTGAGTCACAGCTC
>JBBQNR010000179.1:0-2139 GCA_038330145.1 Solirubrobacterales bacterium | reverse complement strand
CGGCCTGATCGCGGTATGGCCGCGTGAGACGATCGAGAAGGTGCGCTACATCCTCGAGAAGCAACGCGAGGAATTACCGCTGAAGGAGCTCGTCGCTCTCGTGCATGCACGGTGGCCTGCCCCAAGGTGACCGCATCGTTTCGGACTTTTGATCTCACGCGTATTCAGGGCACCAACTGCCTCGTTGGCGCGCATGGCCAGCACGAGCGCTGTCGGCGGCAGCAGGGCGGCGAGCACGAACGACGTCAGCATCGGCGCGAAGATCGTCGAATGGTCCCGCACGCTCATCTCCTCAGAAACGTATCCGAAGGACCGCCCCGCCCCCAAGCGGGCCGCCATGGGGTTGCAGCGCGACCCTGCGGCTCACCTTCTTGCGCGTCGCCAGCAGGGCGACGCCCGCCGACAACGAGAGCACGCCAGCGACGCCGACGCCGATGGCGGCGTTGCGGAGTTGGATCCCACCATCCCGAAGCGCGTTGAATTCCTGCCACTCACCGTCGGTGAACGTGTCGCGGCCCTCGGCTCGCGCCGCGGCGGACATCCGCCGCATCGCGCTGGCGTGCTGCGCCTGAAGCTCGAGCACACCCGCCAGTGCGCCGAAAAACCCCAGGCCCAGGCCCGTCAGCACCGCTCCCGAGGTGGTCTGGGCCCGCCAGCGCCGCGCTGCTGGTGTCACGGAGCGCGGCTTCTGATCCACATGTACCGTCTGGCCCTGGGTCGCGCTCGCTGATGTATCGGCGAAGTCATCGTCGGTCAGCGTGGCGAGGTCGTGACCCCAAGTGGATCTTCTACTTTCCGCATCATGCGACGGGATGGTGTTGGCAAGGCGAAGTTCATGGAGGCTCTGGCACCGTTGCTGGCTTGGGGCTGTAGCTACGAGCAGTCGTTTGTGCGGCTCTACGCACTCCACGTTCCCCCGGACGCTGACCTGGATCAGGTAACCGCGGTGCTGGAAGATGGATCCACCGTCGGCATTTGGGATTGGGAGGCCGGAAGCCTGGATGCCAATGGCAACCCGCGCGAGGGGTTTGCTATTGAGGATCAGCCCGACCAGCACACGATCGAGCATCAGTTGCGCGAGCTCAAGCCCACGGTGCTCCAGGTCACGTTTCGACTCAAGCAGGACGAGGACGGCTACCCGCCCTACATGTTCGAGAGCCTCCACGCCGCTCCCTTGGAGGACGGGACATACGAGGTCGCCAACATCCCGTTCTTCTCATACGATGCGGCGCTCGGAGACGTGGTGAAGGTGAAGGAAGAACCGGACGAGGACGGACTCTTCTTTGACGAGTTGATCCGAGAGTCGGGTAACAGTGTCATCCGCGTCAACCTCCGGGACAAGTTAGAACTGCCGCGTCTCGCCGAGCAATTGCGTGCGATGGGCTGCGAATCCGAAGCACTGCACACCTGGCTGGCCGTCAGCATCCCGGCGCAGGTCTCCTACTCTCCGATCCTTCGGCTTCTCCTGCAAGGCGAGGCGTCCGATCGCTGGGGGTTCGAGGAGGCTGTGCTCTGCCACAAGCTGGCTCCTGGCGAGGTCGACCCCCGGCCGAGGGACAGATGACAGGAGCGCGCGCCCGCGCTAAGGTCACGCTCATGCGGCCGTCCCTAGCCCTCTTGTCCTGGCTCGCTGGCCTCGCAGCCTGCGGCGGTGGCGCGGGCTCCACCGGCTTCTCGAGCGGCGTCGGGTCGGCGGTGACAACGGCCCCGGCCGAGTCGACTGGTTCGACGGCCGACGCGTCATCAACCTCAACCGGGGCAGGGGATACCTCGACGACCTCGACCTCGACCTCGACGGGGTCGAGCTCGGCCGCAGACAGCGGCCCGCTCCTCGACATGGCCTTGCCCGACTTCGGGCCGCAGCAGCCCGAGGGGTGCAAGGGGAAGATCGATTTCCTGTTCGTCATCAGCGCCGATAGCACCATGAAGTTCGCTCAAGATGGGCTCTTGGCCAGTTTCCCCGGCTTCATGAAGGCGATAGAGGATCAACTCCCCGATTTCGACGTCCATATCCTCTCGGCCGAAGATGGTTATTGGCTGCAAAAAGACTGCAAGCTCTGCACAGAGGACTGTGATCCCAACGGCTCCCCTCCTCTTTGTGGTGCCGTCCTCGAATTTTGCGACAAAAAGAGCGGTGCA
>JBBQNR010000178.1:0-2334 GCA_038330145.1 Solirubrobacterales bacterium | reverse complement strand
CCGTAGGCGATGCGGACGATGCCCCGGGGGATATGGCCGCTTGACACATCTCGCGGCTTCGGGCCACAGTGAGGTCCTCGTGCGTAGTCCATATCGTCGCTTCCGTGTTCTCGCTTCAATCTCGAAGTATCACCTGCTGCTGGTCGCGGTGATGACGAGCGTCCCTGCCTGTCGGTCCCCTCCGCGCAAGGGGTTTCCCGCGCCGGACCCGAACAAGCCCCTCGTCGTCGACTGGGCGGGCGCGGATCACCTCGATCTCGAGGCCTCCCGCAAGGCAAGGTGACGCATCGCGCTCAGGATAGCTCGCACGCGCGGCCGCGTCAGCCTGCGCGGAGAGCTCTGGCATGCACGGAAGGTCCTGCACGCCGGGTCCTATCCCGCGGGAAGTAGCGTAGTCTTAGCCCAAGGAGCTAACCTGATGCAAAAAATCAGTCTCTTTAGTCTCGGCACCTTCGCAGCTCTCTTGCTCGCTACCCTGTCGGGGTGCGGCGGCGGCTGCAACAAAGACCAAGACGCCGACACAGCCGGGCCAGACGGTCGGCCTTGTCAGTCTCGCCCTCCGCCTGGGGGGGAAAACTACCTCTGCCCCGAGGGCTACTTCTGCAAGTATAAGCCGGGCGATAATATGGTGAACGAGAACGTTCTCGGTGAATGCAAACCGATGCAGGGGTACGAGCTGTGTGGGAACATTATGCTTTGCGACTCCGCCAACTACACCCCAAAGTGCGAGTCCATTCTCGATACGGCGTACTGCGACTTCTACCAGTCAAACCACCGCTGTGGTGCCTGCGTCACGCCGGGACCCTTTGTCGAGGCCGAGAATGATGGCGGGTTGAAGACGCCGACTACAACGACGCCGACTACAACGAACTAGCAAGATGCCCGGCACGCTCCGCACGACGCGACTTCACGTCCTAGGGCTCGGGATCTGCGGTATAACGGCCGGCTGTGAGGCCGCCGCCCCGCTCCCGGATTATCCGCTCGACGGCATCACCGTGTACGTCGGTTTCGACGAGCCGGTCTGCGGCGGGACCTTCGACTGGATCGAGGAGCGCCTGCGCTGGCTCGAAGTGGAGACTGGTCTCCCCGCCAGCGCTTCCCCGATCTCCTACTACTGGCTCCGAGAAGATGTATACGACCATTGTCCGAGCGGGGCATGCGCGAGCGCGAGCGACAACACCATTTACACCCCACTCGAACTGTTCTCCCACGAGTTGGTCCACGGGCACTTGGCCCAGCTCGGCCTGCCCCGGCCCTGGCTCGCCGAGGGGATGGCGCGGATGTTCGAGGACACGCGATGGGACGTACCCGACCACCCCGTGACGCCATCCAGAATGCTGGAGACGAACAAAACTTTCGATCTCGACTACGAATCGGCGGCGAGCTTCGTCCGATACCTCCGTGATCGCTTCAGCATGGCCGCCGTGCTAGAGCTGTACGCCGCGCTCGACCAGGTGGACGCGCAAGCGACCCCGGAGGTGTTTCTCGCGGTGCTCGGCGAGCCCTGGGGCGTCGTCGAGGCCGCCTACCTTGCCACCTACACACCGATCTCCGTGGGTTCGATCAATTGCGACTTCCCGGAGCTTGCGTCAGAGGGGGGGACCTGGACCTTCCCGGTCGCGTCGCTGTGTGAGGACACGGCGTCGATCGGTCCTTTCCTCGGCTGGGTAGACACGGATACTCCGCGCACCGAGCGGTACGTGACGCTGGAGATCCCTGAGGCCGGCGTCTATTCGCTGAAAGTGACCAGTTCCGCTATCATCTCCATCGGTCTGATCGCTTGTGACGAGCCGCTCCGCCCGTACTCTCGGTACGAGACACGGCTCGATGAGGAGATCGAGTTGGTGCCCGGGCGCAAGCGCTTGATGATCTCGTCGGACATCGCCGATGAGGCTGTGGGCGAGGTCATTCTTCGCGGCCCGCTGCTGCCGTAAACGCGGGGCCGGCGGCAGCCTCGTCGCCTACGTTTAGTCGGCGCGGACGCGATCCTGGCGCCTCCTCGCGTCTCCAGCCCGTCTCCAAGATGTCTCCGCGCATCGGCCCCTGCCGGGCACTCACGAACGCCTCCGCCGAGGGGCTCAACTCCGTCGTCCAGATGCTCAAGCACGTCGCGCACGGGTATCGCAACCGTGAACGATTCAGGAATGCCATCTATTTTCATCTCGGCGGCCTCGACCTCTATCCTCGTGCCATTGAGGCATAAACTGCCATCGTTCCACCGGAAACCCAGAAGAGCCAAGCCTGGAGAGGACTATCCGACTGCCTGAATTCTGCCGTATGCGCCACAATTGGCGGCCGGCAGAGTTTTGATCTTCAACACCCGGACGCCGCCTC
>JBBQNR010000177.1:0-2341 GCA_038330145.1 Solirubrobacterales bacterium | reverse complement strand
CGACGCTATCCGTCTGTAGCGGGCGCCGAGGTAGGTACTGGGGTTCTGCGCGCAGGACATCGCTGCCGCGCCGAGTGCGCCTTGCAGGTAGGGGTTCTCGGGGCGGGTCCTGGTCGACTTGACCCGACCAGCCGATTCGTTGCTGCCGGGACAAGTCCCGGCCCATGAGGCCAGGTGGCCGGCGGTGGGGAACCGGGTCATGTCCGCACCGGTCTCGGCGACGATCACATCCGCGGTCAGTGGGCCGATCCCTGGGATGGTGGTGATCAGGTCGCGAAACCCCTGAAAGGGTTTGATCACCACCTCGATCCGTGCGGTGAGCTCCTGGATCGCGGCGCTGTGCCGGTCGATCAGGTCCAGGTGGACACCAGCCAAGAACGCGTGATGGTCGCTGAACCGCCCGGTCAGCGCCTCGGTCAGTGCCGGGATCTTCGACCTCAACCGTCGTTTGGCCATCTCGGCAAGGACGGCGGGATCGCGCTGCCCCTGGATCAGTGCCCCCGGCACGGAGTGGCAACTCGTGCTCGAGGGCGATGAGCGGGTATACCGAGCAGGTGAGCACCCCACTCCACTATCGCCCGCACCCAGGCGAACCCCGGCTGCCCGCAGCTCTGGCCGTTCTCGCAGCTATCGCCCTGTATGCCGCGTTGCCTCAGCCGCTACTCGTGGGTCCCCGCTTGGCCGTGCCCCTGTTGGAAGCCACACTGTTCGTGCCCCTCGTGCTCGCCAACCCCCGCCGGATGACCCGAGAGAACCGCTGGCTGCGGAACCTGTCCATAGCGCTGGTCCTGCTGATCGCCGCCACCAACGCAGCCTCGCTGGTCCTCCTGATCAGAGAACTAGTCAGCGGCGCCGCAAGTCAAGGGACAGAACTCTTGTTGGCCGCAGCCCAGGTCTGGATGACCAACGTCCTGGTCTTCGCACTCGCATTCTGGGAGCTTGACCGCGGCGGACCCGTAGTACGGACGCACACGCCCAGACCCCGGTTGCCCACAGCAGACTTTCGATTCCCGCAGGACGAAGACCACGACGCGATCAACGAAGTCGCCGTCCGCTCAGCGGCCAAGTCCGGATGGGTCCCCGGCTTCATCGATTACCTCTATGTGTCGGTCACCAACTCCTCCGCCTTCAGCCCCACCGACACAATGCCGTTATCCCCCCGCGCCAAACTGCTGATGGCAGGCGAGTCCGTCTCGGCCCTCATGCTCTCGGTCCTCGTCATCTCGCGGGGTGTCAGCCTGCTCAAATGAACGACATGGTGTGAGATACCGCGCCCGCAGGAACCACAGCGTTACGGCGGCACGGAGCAGTTCAGCGCGAACTGGCAGCAGGGGGCTCGATGGCCTGAAGGCCGTGGTCGAGGGTTAGACGGTACTTGGACGGCACGAGGGCCCGACGCGGTGCGCCGCTTGAGTCCAGGAGCTCTCGTGGGTAGTTGCGGAACTCATCCGGGGCCACGCACCCCCCACCAGTTTTCCCTTGGCGAGTTGCCCATTAAGTTCATCCAGTCCTTGGGATCGACCCGGAGGCGGCGGGTGTCGACGGCTTACGGGCTCTTGGCCTGC
This sequence comes from Solirubrobacterales bacterium, assembly GCA_038330145.1. Classification (GTDB taxonomy): domain Bacteria; phylum Actinomycetota; class Thermoleophilia; order Solirubrobacterales; family JBBDJG01; genus JBBQNR01. Next base: position 776 of record JBBQNR010000177.1, on the reverse strand, counting down.
CCTAGAGATCGTCCCTTCTTCTGTAACCTGTGTTCCACCAAGGCGTACGATCGGCCTATGGCGGACGAGAAGCGGAGCGGGCCGTCGTCGCGCCTGACGGCGCGGGGCGCGGCCACGCGAGAGCGCATCGTGTCGGCGGCGGCCGAACTGATGTACGCCCAGGGCGTCGCCGGCACCAGCCTCGCCGACGTGATGGCGGCCAGCGGCACCGGCACCTCGCAGCTGTACCACTACTTCACCGACAAGGACGCCCTGGTCGCCGAGGTGGTGCTGACGCAGATCGCGCGGATGCTCGACACCCAGCAACGACTCCTTGGACGTGTGGACTCGCTGCGTGGATTGCGCCGGTGGCGCGACGCCGAAGTGCTGGAGGCCCGTGGCCGCAGGAGACACGGGTGCGCGCTCGGCTCGCTGGCCAGCGAGCTCTCGTGCAGGTCCGAGCACTCCAGGCTCGCACTGGCCGACGCGATGGCCACGTGGGAGGGCTACCTCCGAGCCGCACTGCAACGCATCCAGGCCAAGGGTCAGCTCCGGTCCGACGCCGACCCAGCGATGCTCGCCATCGGCATCCTGGCGGCACTCGAGGGCGGGCTGCTCCTCGCCCAGACCAGCCTCGACCCGACCCGGCTCGAGCGCTCTCTCGATGCCGCGCTGCTCCAGCTGCGGCCCTAGCCCGCGCAATTTCGTAAGGGTTCTTACCGGGTACTTACGTCAAGTCGTTTGTAGTGGAGATTCCAGTTTCCGTCGTCTGATAGTGGCAGAGCAACGCCAGCTCG
>JBBQNR010000176.1:0-2356 GCA_038330145.1 Solirubrobacterales bacterium | reverse complement strand
GTGATCGCGATCGAGCGACACCACATGCGCACCCTCAATGGCGCTCCCGCGACCATCCAGACCACGGCGCCGGAGGTCACCGCTACCGCCGTCTGAGATCATTCACCCAAGGATCGCCGTCGAAGTTCCACGACGATCCGGACAACCTCCCGAGGAGTTTCTCGAAGCGCTTGTCCCGTGCCTTGATGAGCGCGCGTAGCGTCTCGCGGTCAAGGTACGGACGGGCCAGCTCCAAAAAGCGATCGCTATGGCGGTTGGCCTTCTCAGCGGCGCGGTCTATCGCTCGGGCCGCCGACTTCACCTCGCGAGAGGTACCACCCGAAGCAATGACGAAACGAAGGTCCTCGACGCCATCGGCCTCGTCCTTGAGAGCTTGGACAAAGGGGCCCTCGTAGCGCCGCAGGTCCGCGTCCTGCAGTTCCGCCATGTCTCCGTTGAGTTTCAGATTGGCGCTGCGGAATCGGCGCAGCGCTGGCTTGGCCTGCGCAAGCCAATTCTCGGTCGAGACATCGGGATCTCTGTAGGCGACCATCAGCGGCAGGAACGCGTTGTTGAACTGCCTGATGTGTCCGTTTAGCCGCCCAGTCACCTCATAGTCGCTGGCTGAGACCTGGTCGGACTCGCCGGCGACCTTCTTCCCGATTGGGTCCTTCTTCTCGGGCGCTGCGACTCGCTCCTTCTTGGGCTCGGCACCGCCACAGCCCAGCCCGACCGCAGCAATGCTCAGGACGAGCAGTACAGCAAGGCTGTAGCGAGCAAGCATCATCGTTCCAGCAACCCTACGGAGTTGTGGGAACGGCGGGAAAGCGAGCCGCTCGATGGGTGCGCGTCAATCTTGGCTTGTGCGGCAAGACTCTTACGTGGATGGGTCGTCTAGCCGGGCGGCGAGCCTGTCGGCGTTGACGATCACCTGGAGGTTCACGTCCTTGCCGTCTTCGAGCACGAGTCGGAGGGCGCCGTTGCCTTCGTCGAAGACGCGGAGGAAGCCGTCCGTTCGCGCGTCGGAGGATCCTGCGAGGAGGATCGCGGGGACGAGTTGATGCTCGCCCAACACCGCATCGAGGTAGTCCATGCGAAGCAGCACTCTTCCGTAAATAGGCGGGAGTTCGCATTCCAGGGGGAAGGAACGTCTCCCCCGCCCACACAGTACGTTTGTCCGATGAACGAGTGGTCGGTCGATGACGAGCTCAGACAGCGAGGCCTGGATTCCGCCGACGACGGTCGGACACAGCTAATCCGCGGCGCGGCCACCAGTTACGTTGAGCGCGGCCTTCTCGATCCCGCGGGGCGGCGCCGGCGCTTGTCCACCGAATGCCCGAGGCACTGCATTTGCTGGCAGGGAGACCGGCAAGCCCTCGCGCCCGGCGATGGGGCTGAGGACGCCGTCGCCCTGCCCTGGATTGGCCGTCGCTACGAGGCCGAGCGGATCCTGGTCGTAGGCACCAACTTCAACCGCGGGGGAGGTCTGGGCGCTCATTGGGGCACGTGCGAACTGCACATTGCCGCCATGGAAGCGGGAAAGCCGGGATTCAGAGGCCATCCCTACGCATATCGCGCCATGAGCGCGGTACACGCGGTTCGCGAATCGCGGTGCGGGCACCTCGACCAGACGTGGCAACCGCCGCCGCCTGAGGCATTGGCCGATGACTGGCAGTCCGTCGCCTACCTTCAGGCCGTCAAGTGCGCACCCGAACGTGCACGAGGCGAACCCTTCCAGGAGATGTACGACGAGTGTCCGCCTCTGACCCTGATGCCCGAGATCCGGGCCTTGGTGCCGCGAGTGATGCTCCTGCTCGGGCGTGGTCGCGTTCGTGACCCCGTACGCGGAGTCCTTCGGCGCGAAGCCAACCTCGAATGGGGTGCATCGCCCGGAAGTCTGGAGCGCGACGTCTTCGGTATCGGAGAGTCGACATGCACGCTGTTCTGCCTCAATCATCCCGCGACCCGCGACGCGCGACGCTGGCGGGAGTCCCTGGACCAACTCGTCGAACAGCTCATCATGCAGCCCGTCCCTTGAACCGAACGCCTAGCCGGGCCGAGCCATCACTTGGAGGCACGAAGAGCTCCCGCCGCGGCTAACCGCCGGCTGCTGGTTGTCGCGGAGGGTGTCGCGGAAAGCTGTCGTGCTGAGCGGCCGGGAGTGGCGGCCGGGAGGGTTGTCGTTTGATCGAGCCGGTCCGGCTGCGAACGCGGTGGCGTGCCCGCCCGTTTGGCCGGGCGCGGGCCCGTCGGGGCTCTGCGGCCCCTTTCAGCCGGTGGCGAGTTGGTGTCGGTGGAGCTTGAGGAGGTTGTGGGTGGCCGTGAGCAGCCGCCATTCCGATCTGACGGCTGATCGTCCGCGGCGCTGGAAGCGGTC
>JBBQNR010000175.1:0-2365 GCA_038330145.1 Solirubrobacterales bacterium | reverse complement strand
CCGCCGCGCCCGCGAACGGCCACAGCACCGGAGCGGACAGGTCGACGCTGCTCAGGCCCACCGCTGCACCCACCGCGAAGCCGATAACCGCGCCGAGCAGCATCGCGAGCGCCAGACGGTCCGCGTGCCTCGAACGGGAGTGCATGTGCACAGCATCCTCGGCGACGGCCGATGTGCCAACCCCTCCGGCTCTAGACCTTTTCGATTTTCGGCGTTCCTGACTTGACCTGAAACTTGGCGAGGCTGGTCGCCGGGCTAGAAGGCTGCTGGGTTGTGCTCACCGCCTTGAACTCGCCGAGCAACTCCTCCTTCTTGACCGTGACAACGCAGTAACCGCGACGCTCGAACTCGGCGTAGATCACGTGCGGGTCCGATGACTGCCGCAGCGCCTCCAGCGTCGCCGCCGGAATGCCCGTCTCCTCGGGCAACCCGAGCGAGGTGACCGACCCGCCGACCAGCTCGGTCCCTACCGGGGTGCCGGACTGCTCACCCGTGGTGGTCAGGTTGCCTGCGATGAAGGTGTGAATGTCGCCGCTGAGCACCACCAGGTTCTTAACGTTCTTCGAGTGGAGGTGGCTGAGGATCTCCTCACGTTCCGCTGAGTAGCCGTCCCACTGATCCTGGTTGGCGTGCGAGCCGGGCACCGAATCGAGCGCCATCATCATCGTCTCGCTCGCCAGCAGGTTCCAGCGCGCCTTCGACTTCGGCACGGCGCGCTTGAGCCAGCGCTTCTGCTTGCTCCCGAGGAAGGTCCGGCCCGGGGCGAGGTCGTCCGGGCAATCGGTGAGCAGGGCGTCCTGACACGGCTGTGGATCGCGGTACTGGCGCTCGTCGGTCAGGTACAGCTCCGCCATCTTGCCCAACCGGATCGATCCGTAGATCAAGTTCGGATCGCCCCTGTGCGGCATACGGGGCATAGCCTCGAAGAACGCGCGGTAGCCGTTTTTGCGGCGTTTGCCGAAGGGCACACGGCGCGGGTAGCCGCTGTTCTCGAGCGTCGGGTCCGGTTGCTTGGAGTCAGGTCCCGTGCCCGCGTAGTTGTCCTCGACCTCATGGTCGTCCCAGATCACGACGAACGGGTGAGCGGCATGCAGGGCCTGGAGGTTCTTGTCGCTCTGGTAGAGCCGGTACTTCTGCCGGTACTCGGCGAGCGTCTGCACGTCGCCGTCCTTGTTCTTCCCGGTCTTGTCCACGCGGTCCGCGGGGCCGTCGTAGTAGTGGTGCTCGTAGATGTAGTCGCCCAGGCAGAGGACGAGGTCGAGGTCCTTCTCCCTGGCGAGGCTTGCGAGCGCGTTGTAATACCCCGCCTCGTAGCTCTGGCAGGAGTAGAAGCCGATCCGGAGCGTCTGGTTCGAGTCCGGCGGCGGCAGCGTGCGGAACGTGCCGACGCGCGAGTTCTTGTGCTTCGTGTGGAAGCGGTAGTGGTACTCGTGGGCCGGCTTGAGCCCGCCGACGTGCGCGTGCACGGTGAAGTCCTTGGCTGCTGCGGCGGTGGGGTGAGCACGGTGGACGACGTGGCGGAAGTGCGCGTCCGTCGCCACCTCGAGGCTTACCTTCGACGAGCGCTCGAGCCCGGACACTCGCGTCCACAGCGTCGCGCCCCTCGGTGACGGGAAGCCGGATGACACGCCGTGGGCGAAGCTGCCGCCGGTCGCGACGGGTACTTTCGCCGCGCGTGCCATCGCCGCGTAGTTCACTGGCCCGGCAACCGCCAGCCCGGTCGCCGCGCCCGCGATCAGGAACTCGCGCCGTCGCAGGGCGCGACGCTCGTCGAGTAGACCCTCTGGTGCCATCCTGCGCTCCTCTTCGTCGGATGGCGCCTCCCGAGCGCAAGCTAACCGATCTGGGCGCGGCGATTGTGAAAATCCGGCCGGTTACGCGATCTCGTGGTTCGCTCGCAGCAGCCCCCCGGGGTCGACGTAGGCGCCGTCAATCCGCGCGAGCGCGCCGTGACCCTCACCAGAGCGCCCGAAGGCGCCGCCCATCTGACGCAGCTCGGCTATCAGCAGCGAGCCGCCGGCGTCCGGCCCGGCCTTCGCCACGGCTGCCGCTTCGCGCACTGGAGCTTCCCGCCCGCATCACGGTGGCGGTCGAACAAGGCGCTCGCGCTGCACGCGCTCGGGCGTGGGGACGAGGCGCGCGCGGTCGCCGAAGAGGATCTGTCCCTCGCGCGGGCCTGTGGAGCGCCGACCGGCGTCGGGCGGGCGTTGCGGGTCCTGGGCACGGTCGAGGGCAGCGACGGGTTCGGGCACCTGTGGGAGGCGCTCGAGGTGCTGGACGGGACCCCGAGCCGGCTCGAGCACGCGCGCGCGCTCACGGCGCTGGGCACAGATGTGCCGCTCCGGGCAGCGGGAGGAGGCGTATT
>JBBQNR010000174.1:0-2375 GCA_038330145.1 Solirubrobacterales bacterium | reverse complement strand
GGCCTGGTCACGCCGTAGGCGGCCCCGCACCCCCGGCGCGGGTTTCGAGCCGGGATCCTTGCGAGAGGGAGCGAGCGCTTCGCGGCGCTCGCTCCCGGCGCGAGGCCACCGGTCGCTGCGCTTGAGGGTGAGGCCCGGCGGGTGTTCGCGGGCCGAGGGTCAACCGAGGAAGTTGGGCAGGCTCTCGAGCGCGGAGACGTCGCGCACAGGCTCGCCCAGGACGACGGCTCTCAGCGCCTCCCTCAGCGCGTCCGCCGGCGACCGGTGCGAGGGGTGGATCTCCATCAGCAGAGGCGCGGCATGGTCAGCCAGCGAGCGGGCGATCGGCTCCCACGCCAGAGTGCCCACGCCGGGCGCCAGGTGGAGGTCGAGCCGCAGGGGGTCGAAGGCGAAGCCACCGCCGTCGCGGCGGCGCGCTCCGAGGTTGTCGTGCACGTGGAAGAGGGCGACCACATCGAGCACCGGCTCGATCAGCGCCTCGAGGGTCGTGCGCTCGAGGTCGGCGAAGACGTTCGCGTGCCCGATGTCGAGCAGCATGCGCGACGCAGACGGTCACGTCGAGGGCCTCGGCCCAGCGCGCGAGCACCGTCAGTGCCTGCTCCTCGGCGGCGGTCTCCGGACCGTGCCTGGGAACGTCGAGCGCGTGGTAGACGACGTGCGAGGCGCCGATCTGATGCGCGTACTCGATCAGCCCCTCCCCTGCGCGGTTGTGCAGCGAGGATCCCAGCCGCAGGTTGGTCGGCCCATGCACGACCGTGTTCAGCGCCGTCACCTCCAGCGAGCGGCGCAGGGCCTGGCCGTGCCTGACCACATGCCTCGGGTCGGCGAGCATCTCCACCGGCGGCGAGGCGACCTGGATCCATCTGAACCCGGCCGCCTCGATCGCCTTCAGGGCTGCCGCACGAGGCCACCACTCGTACGGCACGTTGAGTCCGAGCCGTTCGTCGAGGCGATCCCTCACCCGAACCCGCGATCCATCCGCACCGGCCCGAGAGGAGAGCACTGCGTTGATTCCGGTCACTCCAGAAGATGACCATACGCAGGCACAAACCCCCTCGAGTTACCCAACGGTGACCAGGGTGTGAAGCTCTGTTAACAGGGGTGTTCGTTAAAGTCCCGCCCCGATGCGGCTTCGACTTCTCGCAACCTGGATCTGCTGCTGTGCTTTCGCGCTGGTGCTGGCGGCGTCGGCCCTGGCGGCCGACGGCGGTGAGGGCCTCTACGGCAAGACCGACGACAAGGTCATCACCAACTTCGGCTTCGGCCTGATGATCTTCTTCACGCTGCTGGTGATCCTGCTCAGCGTGCTCCAGAGAGCGCTGCAGAAGCGCAAGGGCAAGTAGCCGCCCGCCGGCGCGCACCGCGTTAGGCTGCGGTCGTGGCCACGAAGACCGTCGAGATCGCCGCAGGGCACGAATCGTGGCAGCAGCCCGGTCCCGAGCTGCAATGGTCGGACTCGTTCTACTTCGGGGGCGGAAACGGAAGCGGCCTCGCCTTTTACTCGCGCATCGGGCGCCGCCCCAACGAGGGCGTGACCGAAGGCGCACTCGGCATCTGGCTACCGGGCCAGGGCTTCCTGCTCTCGTTCTGTCGCGAGGACGTGGCCGACGACATCTGCTGCGGCCCGCTCGACTTCGACTGCCTGCTGCCGCTGGCGTTGTGGGAGCTTCGTATCGACGGCAGCGGCCGTCTATACGAGCGCGCGGAGCACCTCGCGACCGACCGCGAGCGACACGTGGAGGTCGCGGTTCGCGGACAGCTGCGCTTCGCCGCCTGGGGTAGCCCGCTCAGCTTTGGCACCGGCCTCTCGAGCGTGGTCGCGACCTCGCACTACGAGCAGCCCGGGTCGGTGGCGGGAGTGCTCGAGGTCGACGGACAAAGGCATCCCATCAGCGGGGTTGGCCTGCGCGACCACTCCTGGGGAGTGCGCGACTGGCAGCGTGTCCCCTACTGGCGCTGGTTCGGGGTCGTGACCGATCCCGACAACTTCGTGATGCTCAACAACGTCGGCCTGGACGACGGCGGCGTGACGGCCGGCGGCTTCCTGATGCGCGACGGCACGATCGCTCCGATCGTGGAGTGCGAGACCGAGTCGGAGCTGGATCCCGAGCTCGGCCACCAGCGCCGCTTCAGCGCCCGCGCCCGCGACGGGCAACAGCGCGAGACGCTGCTCGAGGGTCGCGCGCTGGAGGTTGCTCCGCTTCGGCAGCGGCGCGGCGATCGCGTCACCCACGTCAACGAGGCGCTGACCGAGTACCACTGGGAAGGCCGGCGGGCGATCGGCATCTCGGAGTACCTGGTCCAGCTGGAGGCGAAGCTGATATGACCCGGTCGGCGAGCGACCCGACCGCGATCCACAAGCGGCCGGCGGAGCT
>JBBQNR010000173.1:0-2539 GCA_038330145.1 Solirubrobacterales bacterium | reverse complement strand
TCATGCACGTGCTGGGCTTCGTCGCCATGGAACCACCCGGCCGGCTCGACTCCCGGTCGCTGCGCGACGCGACCGGCAAAGTCTTCGACGCCATGGTGCCGCTGGACCCTGACCGGGCGATCTTCGGCCAATACGAGGGCTATCGGACGGAATCCGGCGTCGCACCCGATTCGGCCATCGAGACGTTCGCCGCGCTGGAGGTGATGATCGACAGCGAGCGCTGGGCGGGGGTGCCCTTCCAGCTGCGCACCGGCAAGGCGCTCGCCGAAAACCGCCATACCGTCACGCTGGGCTTCAAGAAGCCCGGCGGGCAAGTGTTCGAGCCTCCCGCCGGCGCCTCGTCCGCGGAGCGGCCAAATGAGCTGTCCTTCGAGCTCTCCGATCCGGCGGTGATCTGGGTCGACTTCCTCGCAAAGCAGCCCGGTGCGACGATGGACCTCGGCCCGGCAGCGCTGACGTTTCGCTACGGCGATTCCTTCAACGTCACGAACGAGCTCGAGGGCTATGAGCGTCTGCTCCACGACGCCATGCTCGGCGACCACACGCTGTTCACCCGCTCCGACGGGATCGAACGCCTTTGGGAAGTCGCGACGCCGCTGCTCGAACAACCCCCGAAACCATTGCCCTATGCGCGCGGCTCGTGGGGCCCCGAGGCCATCGACGAGCTCGTCGCTTCCCATCGCTGGCACCTGCCCTACACGAACCCCTGAAACAACAGCAGCTCACATCCATCGCAGGCGGGGCGGGAGTGCTCTGGGGAAACGCATGGCCATAGTCGGTCCTCGCTGCTCCGTCCTTTGCGTCGCCGGGCACGGCCCAGTGCCCTCCCGTGGCATCAACCGCCGTGGTGGCTGTGCATGCGCATGCGGATCGGCGGCCGCTCGGCACCGCCATCGTCGAGGAAGCGGCAGGCGTCGGCGTATGCGCGGTCGATCAGGAGCTCAGCGTGAGAGAAGTCGATCGGCTGGATCGAGAGCGGGCACGGTGGCGGCAGGACGACCAGCTTGGTCCGGTCCCTGTGGGTCTCGATGTCGTCGATCAGCCGGCGCTGCATGAGCAGGCTGAGCGCATGGAGCGCCGTCGCCAGGGCGCCGCTCGGCGGCTCCGTCAGCGCGCAGGTGTTTCCGGTCGGCAGGACGTAGACCTCGCTCGCGCCGAGCTGCAGAGCGTGAGAGATCGGCGTGTTGTTGGCCACTCCTCCGTCCATCAGCTGGCGGCCCTGCCAGGACACGGTCGGCAACACTCCTGGGATCGCGGCGCTCGCCATCACGGCCTCCACGGTCGAGCCTTGCGAGAGCCGCACCTCTTCGCCCGTGACTACGTCTACGGCGATCACGTGCAGCTCCAGCGGCATCTGCTCGAGGCGGTCGTGCTCGACGTGGCGGGTAATCAACTTCCGCATCGCGCCGTCGGGAACGAGATGGTCGCGAGCGCCGAGAAAGCCCAGCAAGCCGGTCACCAGGTTGACCGGAAAGACCTGTCCGCGCCGGAGCCCACGCCAGATCTCGCCGAGGTCAGCGGCCGTCTGGACTGTCGGCGGGCGCGAGGCGATGTACGCCGCGTTGAGCGCCCCAGCCGATGTCGCCACGATGAGCTCCGGCTTGACGCCCCGCTCGTACAGCGCGTGGAGCATCCCGGCCTCGACAGCCCCGAGGCTCGCGCCGCCCGAGAGAACGAACGCCACAGGTCCGCCCGTGCTCATGACCTTAGCCACCGATGCGCGCGGGACCGGCTGTCGCCCATCCCCGCGGGTCCCCCAGCTGTGCGAGCGCTATAGCCCTCAAGACCCTGCGATCGTGGGATGCCGGTCGGTCCTGATGTGATCAAGGCTTGAATCCATGGACGGATCAGCAGCTTTGCACGAAGCGATGGCGGAACGGCGTTCATGACTGCATCGCGCACGCTGAATGACGACATTGGTCTGCTTGGCGGACTGCTCGGCGAGGTTATCGAGGCACAGGAGGGCGCGGACGCGTTCGCGCTCGAGGAGCGCGTGCGCACCCTGGGCAAGGCGCTGCGATCGGGTGACGAGGCTGCAGGCGAACAGCTGGCCGCCTTGGTCGCGGATCTGTCGACCGCGGAGGCGATGGTGCTGGTGCGCGCATTCACGAGCTACTTCCGCCTGGTCAATCTCGCCGAGGACAATGAGAGGGTTCGCCGCATCCGGACGCGCGAGCACGACGGACTCCCCGCGCCGCGCCGCGGATCCCTGCGTGAGGCAATCGGGATCATTGTCGCTCGCGGCACAAGCGCCGCAGGCCTGGCGGACCTGCTCGGGCAGGCCGAGATCCGCTTGGTGTTGACCGCTCATCCGACGGAGGCGCGGCGCCGCACCACGGTTGCCAAGCTGGCACGCATCTTCGCCGCCGTTCGCGAGCTTGACGAGCGCGACGTCGAAGCGGCCGAGCTCGCTCGGACCCGCGCCCGGCTGGCGAGCGCGATCCAGGAGCTGTGGAGCTCGGATGAGATCCGCGCCGTCTCACCGACCCCCTTGGATGTGGTGCGGGCCGGGCTCGTCTTCTTCCACTCGACGCTGCTC
>JBBQNR010000172.1:0-2653 GCA_038330145.1 Solirubrobacterales bacterium | reverse complement strand
GATGACCACCTGGTCATCGCCTTGCAGTGCCGCCGCTGCGGCCGGGTCCGTGACCCCAAGCAATACCTGCCGCGCAAGCAGCGCCTCGACGACGTTGCCTGGGGTGGAGTGCTGATCAACGGTCGCTGACCGCAAGGTCAGCCGCCACGGACACCTCCCTACCTGCGGCATTTAGTGCGCCTCGCTGCTCCATGCGGAATCCTCAATCGGGTGACGTCCGAACAACTGATCGTCGGTGGTTGGGTACTTGCCCAGAAGGTGCCGACTCCACCGTCTGTCGGCTCGGCGCTGCCAGCGCAACTGCTGACTGTCAGCGACTGCATCCAGCCCGACCTGCCGCGCCCGAAACCGTGGTTGGGCGACTGGTTTCAGGACCAGCACGAGGCGGCCACCGCTGCCGAGTCAGTTCTACCCCGCCCGCAGCTGGTGACAGTCGCGATGCACCCTGAGGATGCCAGGCGCTTCATCGCTGAATGCGACGAAGAGCCGTCGCCCTGGTTCGACCTGCTGCGCCGCGGCGAGCCGTTGCCCCCTGACGCAGTGGTCCTTGGCTACGAGGTCGTGGGGGCGGAACCGACGCTCGACTTCCACTCATGGCATTGCCACGGGTACGCCGACGAGGTCAGATCGGCTCTGGGGATTGCGGTGAACAGCTTGGCACTGCTGCAGAGCCTGGGTGAGGCGCGGCACGTCCGCGACTGGATGCTTGCTCGACCGCCCGAGCAGTCTCCGAAGCCCGTTCCCTGGGCCGTGATCGCCCTCGCCGAGACACCCTAACGGCGGCAGTTCCGGAAGCATCGGTGGCCCTCTCGATGCCGACACCGTCGCCCATGGGTTGTGGCCGTGAGGCGGGGCGAGGGTGAGTGCACGCCGGCGAAGTCAGGCCGAAGACTCAGCCTCTTGCGTGGATGAGCTGGCGCGCATGACGAGCAGCTGTGTGCCGACAGAAACCAAAACCGACAACCCCACAAGCAGCACTACCCACGTGGGCATGTCGACGCCTCGGACGGTCTGAATGAGAAACCCTCCGACAGCGAGACTCGAGATCGCTTGGACCACCCGGTTGAGCCACACGAGCCCTCGGCCGTGGTTCTTGAAGTCGGAGGACGCGGAACGGCTCCGGTGTCTCGACACCGCAGGGGCCGAGTCCGCCGCCTGCGTTCCTGCGTCCGGGCCCTGGCCCTGTTGGGCCACCGCAGCGGCATCGAGGATCAGATCGGCCACCGAATCGGCGGCGGTACGCCTACCCATCCACCGGGCAATGTTCCACTTCTCGCCCACCCCCGTGGCCTCGAAGACCGAGCCGTCCTCGGTCTCGATGCTCAAGCCCGAATACCCCGGGCGAACATCGACGATGTCCCGCAGAGCCAACACTCGATGAAATACCAGGCCGCGTGCGTACACGGTGTGCTCCTCAAGGCGCACGACTGGCACAAAAGGCCCAACCGTGAAGGCGAGACCAAGCACCGCAGACAGCGCCGTGAACCCCAGGTCCGTCCCTCCGTCGAAGAAGTCAACGGTTGCGTACAAGAAATACAGGCCGATCGCCGGGAAGACGATTCGGTACCACAAAGGCGTTCGCCATGATCCGGTGCGGATTTCGCCAGACGCACCCGCAGCCCGCGCAGCGACTCGCCGAACACGTCGGGACTCCCACCCCTCGGCTGGTCCGGAATCAGTAACGTCGCCCTCGTCCACGCCCGAGATGCTACGGGTCCGCTGGCCGAGTTGTGCTGTCGTGGCCCCCGGCGGGCACTCTGGGTCGCGGAAGGAGAGGACGGATGTCCCGAACTCGGGACGTGCACTTCGCGGCATAGGTCGTTGCTGGTCGCGTGGTACCCCTATTGCGATGCGGCGTAAGAGTTCAGGGAGGAGTGGCGCCGTGCAGGGTGCTCGCGGCTCTCGCGTAGGGCGAGACGTGATGTATCGGGCAGGCCGCATCCTTGAGATCCCGGTGGTAGGGGGTGCGGATCGGGCACGATGGATGACATGACCGAGCCGGCCCCCGTCCCTCCCTCTGCCGAGCCCTCGGATGGCGAGGACAGCAACACGATGGAGTCGATAGGAATCGGTGACTTGCATTGACGTATAGACGTTTCCTTGCGCTTCGATTCGGTGCGTTTCTGGTGATCGTGTTCGCTCTTGTTGGCATAACGGAGTTCGATTCGTGGATAGGAAAGGCTGCCGTCCTAGCCTGTGCCGCTGTTCTCGCGTCGTTGGGCGCAATCTGGTTCGACCGCACTGACAAGTAAAGTTCCGCAGCGTCGGCCCATGGACGATAGGTCGGCGGTTGGGGGCGCTGCGCGAGGCAGCAGCGTTGGAGCGGCGCGTGGCCGTGAGAGCGCGGCGCGTGCGGAGGAGCCGGTCGACCGCTGGCGTGGCGAGCAACTGACGCGAGCACTCAAGTTGCGGCAGATCCGGACGGATCCTGAAGCGCGAGCGGCCAGGCCCCTCTACCTTTGTCTTGTGACGAACGACGCCATGCAAACGGGGAAGAAGCCTCCCGCCACACGTCAGGACCTGGCGGACAGTTGGGTCCTCTACATGTGCTTCATCATCGGCCTCGCCGCGATCATCGCGTTCGTTGGTTCGGGATATGCGTTCCGTAGTGATGCGTCCGCCGGCGGCCCAACGACCTTCAATCCCATGGCTG
>JBBQNR010000171.1:0-2838 GCA_038330145.1 Solirubrobacterales bacterium | reverse complement strand
AGCAGATAGGTCGCGAGGACCCAGCTCACGACAGCGACATCACCTGTGGCCGTCCAGGTTGCAATGAGAAGCGCGAGAAGGAACGTCCACGTACCAGCCTGGTCCGCGAATCGAGCCAGCCAGAAAGAGGCCAGTGAACGGTCACGAATCAGGCGCATGCCGCGCCGTCGCTCAGCCAGCATCCGCGCTCGGCGCTGGTTCTGGCTGCGGGATTAGCGGGTCGGTGGTTGGATCAGGCGGGCTGCGGTGAGGTCTTCGGCGCCGTCGCGGACGGTGAGGGCGACTCCTGCGTTGGCTTGCGCAGAGTGGACCCATCGAGCGGGACGGGCGTCATGTGTGTGTCCTTCCGCGCATCCGGGATTTAGGAGAACATCTGCTCGAATGCTTCCTGCTCGATGGTCTCCTCGGCAACCAGCCGCTCGGCCAGTTGGACTAGCCGATCCTTGTAGCGGACCAGGACGTCCATCGCCTTGGAGTAGCCGCGGTTGATGATCGCGCGCACTTCCTCGTCGATCATCTTGGCGACGTCGTCCGAGTAATTGCGCTGCTCGCCGATCTCCCGGCCGAGGAACACCAGCTCGTCGCGCTTGCCGAATGAGAGCGGGCCGAGCTTCTCGCTCATGCCGAACTCGGTCACCATCCGGCGCGCCAAGCTGGTCGCCTTCTCGATGTCGTTCGAGGACCCGGTGGTCGTGTCGCCGAAGATGAGCTTCTCGGCAGCATTGCCGCCGAGCATGCCCGCGATCTTGTCTTCGAACTCGCTCTTGCTCTGGAGATAGCGGTCCTCGGTGGGCAGGCCCATGGTGTAGCCCAGGGCCATGCCGCGACTGATGATGCTGACCTTGCTGACCGGATCAGTCTTGGGCAGGATCCGCTGGACAACGGCGTGACCGCCTTCATGGAAGGCGATGATCTGCTTCTCAGCATCACTGATGATGCGGCTCTTGCGCTCCGGGCCGGCAACGACGCGCTCGAGCGCCTCGGCGAACTCAGCCGGGCCGACGACCTTCTTGTTCCGCCGTGCGGCGAGGATCGCCGCCTCGTTGACGAGGTTGGCGAGATCCGCGCCGGAGAAACCGGGTGACTGGCGGGCCACGTTGAGGAGCTCAACCGACTTGTCGAGCGGCTTGCCCTTGATGTGGACCTTGAGGATCTCTAGCCGGCCCTTCATGTCCGGCCGGTCAAGGATGACCTGGCGGTCGAAACGGCCGGGCCGCAGGAGGGCGGGGTCGAGCACGTCAGGTCGGTTGGTGGCGGCGACGACGATCACGTTAGTGTTCGTATCGAAGCCGTCCATCTCGACCAGGATCTGGTTGAGGGTCTGCTCACGCTCGTCGTGGCTGCCGCCGAGGCCGGCGCCGCGCTGGCGGCCGACTGCGTCGATCTCGTCCACGAAGACGATGCACGGGGAATTGCGCTTGGCCTGGTCAAAGAGGTCGCGCACGCGGCTCGCGCCGACGCCGACGAACATTTCGACAAACTCGGAACCGGAGATGCTGAAGAACGGAACACCCGCCTCGCCCGCGACGGCTCGCGCGAGCAGGGTCTTGCCTGTACCAGGAGGGCCAACCAGGAGCACACCGCGCGGGATCCGCGCGCCGAGCGAGTTGAACTTCTCCGGGTACTTGAGGAACTCAACAACTTCCTGGAGCTCTGTCTTGGCCTCGTCGACACCGGCGACATCGTTGAACGTGACGACCGTCTTGTTGCCGAGGAACATGCGCGCACGGCTCTTGCCGAAGCTGAGCGCCTGGTTGTTGGTGCCCTGCGCTTGGCGGAACATGAAGAAGAGGAGGGCCCCGATCAGCACCATCGGCAACAGGGCCGTGAGCAGGATGCTCAGCCACGCGCCGCTGTCGGATGGGGCAGCGCCTACTACGTTGGGCGCCTGCGCGCAGGTAGTGGGCGTGGAGGAACAGGCGGTGGCGACGTCCGTCTGGACGTCGGTGCGGAGCTCGTTCGGTACGAGGCTCGTCTTGACCTCTGGCTTGCCTGTCGCGGTATCAATGTTCTTGAGCTCGATTTCGAGCAGCTGGCCACGTTGCGTGACTTTGCTTACCTGCCCCTTGGAGACGGCCTCGAGGAACGAGTTCGTCCCGCTGTAAGGCAGCGCCTTATCGGCTGGTCCGGGGAAAATGAACATGTAAAGCAACGCGGCGGTGCCCACCACGAGCACGAGGGTGACGATGCCGTTGCGGAGAAAGCGACTGTTCAAAGGGGAATGGCCTCCGGGTGACCGAGCACGCATGGCGCGCCCCGGTCAACGGATTATAGGCCTCTGCCCTGTTCGGCCAGACTCACGCGGCCGGGATTGGTAGCGGAGGGCGGATTTGAACCACCGACCAAGGGCTTATGAGTCCCCTGCTCTACCACTGAGCTACTCCGCCGCCGAGTGCAGATTCTAGCGCA
This sequence comes from Solirubrobacterales bacterium, assembly GCA_038330145.1. Lineage (GTDB taxonomy): Bacteria > Actinomycetota > Thermoleophilia > Solirubrobacterales > JBBDJG01 > JBBQNR01. The sequence continues at coordinate 429 of JBBQNR010000171.1, read as the reverse complement.
GCACGGTCCGTTCCTCCGCTCGACGGTTGCCTGGGACGCGGCGTATCGTGTCCCAATGCGAGGTCGCTGTTCGGCCACCATCGTTGGCCTGATCACGTCGCGATCGCACTGTTCCTGATCGTCGCCGGGTCGCCGCGGCCGCTGATCGCTCAAATGTCAGCCCGAGTGACGCATCGCGGTTAACGAGGCCTTAAGGGTCGGCCCGGACCGGCACGCCGACAGCCCGCGACCGAAACTCAGCCTGCTCCGAGCGTGGCGCGGGATGGTTTCCGGGGATTGGCACACACCGCTGAAGGCTTAAGGCGTCCCTTGACCGCGATATGTCAGCCTCGCTGACTTGCGTCCGGTTAGGTGTGCCCGGTGGACACCGGACGCGCGTAATCGCGCCAATCGCCGACCAGCACCCCCGCGACCTCGACGATTGCGAGC
>JBBQNR010000170.1:0-2967 GCA_038330145.1 Solirubrobacterales bacterium | reverse complement strand
CATCAGCCTCGCAGGAGGGTCGGACGTCAACGCCCGACTCGAGCGTTATGCGTCCGCCGCCCCTGCCGAGCGCGCCGAGCACTCGAAGCGCGACATCTCCGGCCGGATCGCCTCGTCGTCGACCATGGCGAGCTTCAACCGAGTCGTCGAGAAGCGCGACTGGGCCACCAACCTTGCCCGCGAGCTGGCCCGGGCCGACCTCGCACTCAAGCCGAGCGAGTTCATTGCCATTCGCGCCGGAGCGATCCTTGGCGTGCCGTTGGTGATGATCGTGCTCAGTCCGTTCATCGCGGTCTTCTCGAGCCCACTCACCTGGATCGGCGGCCTCGCGCTGGGCTACTGGCTGCCGCGCTACTGGCTCAAGCGCCGCAAGGGCAAGCGGCTCAAGGCGTTCAACAGCAACCTCGCCGACACGATCATGCTGCTCGCCAACTCGCTCCGCGCGGGTTCGTCGTTCCTCCAGGCGGTCGAGATGATCGTCCGTGAAAGCCAGCCACCAATTTCGACCGAGTTCGCGCGCGTGATCCGTGAAGTCAACCTCGGGTTGCCGCTCGACGATGCGCTGGCCAACCTGCAGCGACGCGTCCGTTCGGACGACCTCGACCTGATGACCACCGCGATCGCCATCCATCACACCGTCGGTGGCAATCTCGCGGAGATCCTCGACAGCATCGCCTACACGATCCGGGAACGCGTCCGCATCAAGGGCGAGATCAAGACCCTGACCGCGCAGCAGCGGATGTCGGGCTATGTCGTCGGCTTCCTACCCATTGCACTGGTAATCCTCCTGTCGGTCATCGCGCCATCGTTCATGGAACCGATGCTCCAGAAGCCGCCCGAGCTGATGGGCCTGCCGGCAGGCATGTGGATCCTCGCCGGGGGTGGGCTGATGATGGCCATCGGCTTCTTCTTCATCCGTCGCATCGTCGACATCGAGGTCTAGGCACATGTTGATCCCAGTCTTGATGGCCGCTCTCGCCGGTCTCGGCGTGCTGATCGTCTTTTATGCGCTCGCCGGCTCACGGTCCGTCGACCCTGTCCAGGCGCGCTTGTCGCAGCTTGGTTCGATGCAGGCCCGGACGCTCGAGGAGATCGAGCTCCAGCAGCCCATCTTCGAGCGCACGCTGCGCCCTCTTGCAACGCGGCTCTCGGGACTTGCCCAGCGATTTGCAAGCCCCAAGAAGATAGGCCGGACCGAGAAGCGACTGGCCATGGCAGGCAATCCGGGCAACCTGCGCACGATCGACTTCCTCGGCCTGAAGTTCGTCATTGCGGCGATCGTCGGGGTCATAGCGTTTGTCCTCTTCCTGCTCATCGGCAATCCCGGCTTCGGCTTCTTTGGGGCCCTGGCTCTTGGGGGACTGGGCTTCTTCATGCCCGAGTTCTGGCTGAGCCGGCGCATCAAGAAGCGCCAGAAGGCGATCCTGCTCGCGGTTCCCGACACGCTTGACCTGTTGACGATCTCCGTACGTGCCGGCCTGTCGTTCGACGGTGCGCTGAGCAAGGTCGTCGAGAAGGTCCTCGGACCGCTCTCGGATGAGTTCCGCCGCTCGCTGGCCGAGATCCGCGTCGGCAAGACCAGGCGCGAGGCCCTGCGCGACATCGTTGGCCGGACGAACGTTCCGGCGTTGTCCAACTTCATCGGTGCGATCGTCCAGGCCGAACAGCTCGGCGTGCCAATCGCCAAGGTCCTCCAGGTCCAATCGGAGCAGCTGCGCATCGAACGGCGGCAGCGTGCCGAGGAGGCGGCGGCCAAGGCGCCGATCAAGATGCTGTTCCCGCTCGTCGGCTGCATCTTCCCCTCAATGTTCATCGTCATCCTTGGCCCGGCGATCATCCTTATCTCGCTGAACATGGTGGCGGGCACGTAGGCGGCCAACCGACCACCTCGACCATGCTCCAGCTCCGGACCGCAAATGGCGCGGCGCCAATGTGGCGTCTGGGCGTGGCCAGCTCCTTCCTGGCTCGCTTCTGGGGCCTGATGGGGCGTCGCGAACTCGCCTCCAATGAGGGCCTGTTCCTCCCGGACACGAACTCGATCCACATGCTCTTCATGCGCTTCGCTATCGACTGTGTGTTCGTCGGCGCGCCCGGTTCTGACGGTGCGCGCCGGGTCGTCAGTATCCACCAGCGACTTGCACCGTGGCGCGGCGTCGTGTGGTGGGTGCGCGGCGCCCGTGGAGCCATCGAGCTTCCGGCGGGCTCGGTCACTGAGGCCGGGATCAAGGTCGGCGACCTGGTCTGGCTGACGCCGTGACGCAGTTGGCGAGCGGAATGTTCGCCGCGCCGAGTCTCCTCCAGGCGCGGCGGATCCTTGTGCCCGCTCTCGCGGTTGCGTGGACCCTCATTTGGTGGTGGTACGCGACTGCAACCGGGCATCACCGCGACCTGACCTGGTGGGCGGCAGACACGTCGAACCTCTATGCCGGCGGCCTCGCCGCGGACGGCTTCTACGGGTACTCGCCAGCATTCCTCCAAATCCTGGAGCCACTGCGTGCGCTGCCCTGGAGCGCGGCCGTGTGGGTTTGGGCCGGTTTGATGCTCGGATCCCTGGCGCTGTCCGCGGGCAAATGGACGCCGCTCGCCATAATCGCGCCGCCGGTCCTCGGCGAGCTCGTCATCGGCAATATCCACCTGCTGTACGCAGCCGCGATAGTGCTCGGCTTCCGCTGGCCACAGACGTGGGCGCTGATGCTCCTGACCAAGGTCACTCCCGGAATCGGCGTCCTGTGGTTCGCCGTCCGACGGGAGTGGCGGAACCTCGGCCTGGCGCTGGGTACGACGGCCGCGATCGCTGCCGTCTCGTTCGTGTTCGCGCCAAACCTATGGTCCGAGTGGGTTTCGACCCTGGTCCAGTCGTCCGCAGCCGCACCGCTGCCGATTCAGCCGAATGCGCTGTTTCCCGTGCCGCTGCTCATGCGGCTGCCAGTCGCGGCGGCGATAGTGTGCTGGGGCGCCCTCACGAAT
>JBBQNR010000169.1:0-3015 GCA_038330145.1 Solirubrobacterales bacterium | reverse complement strand
TTCCGTCCACCCGCTTTCCTCTCGACCACAGCCCCTCATGCTTCGGCCAAGTCCGGCCCGGGCTACCTGCGCGCGACAGATGAGACATCATCGATTCACGCGCTCAACCGGTCACCCGCATACGATCGCGGATCAAGCCTGAGGCAGGGATGCGCTGCACGTCGAAACCCATCGGACACTGCATCAAGAGTTCGCCTCGCGCGCCAATCTCGCGCAACTCGGCGACACCAGAGGTTGGCTTGAGACTCATCAGGGCCGAATCACGTTGGGTGAGCCACGGCTCTGACAGCCAACTCACGTCAGGGAGGGCGACCCGTGCGTTGGAGTGGGTCTGGCTGTCGGCGACCACCACTTCGAGGAGGGTGCATGGGCCCAGCGGACATGCTTTGGGCATGACGTAGAGGGCCGAACGCCCCCAGACAGCTGCGGCTGCTCCTCCGTCGACCGGCAAGCCGGCGGAAATCGGCGCTCCGCTCGCCTCCGCTTCGACCCGCGCTCCCAATGAGTCGGCGACAAGAAGCTGTCCTTTCCTGGCAGCACGAAGGGACTGCAGCTGACCGCCGAGGATTGGATGGGTGCGCTGCCACCTCACCCCCCAACCAAAACAATCATGAGTTCCTCCATCTGAAGAAAAGCACCGGAGCGCGGGGGGCGCTTCCACTGACGGGTCGAGCCCAGTGATGCTGTCGAGGTCGCCCGCGCTCGCGTGCGCGACAAGTGGACCCGAGGTCCGGCCGACCACGAGGGAGCCGCCGCGGATGCTGAGCGAGACGTGGCGGACTTCGCCGGTGCCTGCGACCAGCCCCAGCAGCGCGCGAGACGCTCGGGGCGGGTTGACTGCCTCGTTGTGTTGCTCATGCAGCAGGATCAATTCGTCGGTGCCATCAAACGCGGCGGAAACCCACGTCCCCCAGATATTGGGGCCCGAATCGTCATCGGCATCGAATGACCATGCGGGCACGCCCGAGGCCGCCTCGAAGGCATCGACCCAGCGGGGACCGATGGTGGAGATGACGCGCATTCCAGCCAACATCAAAGCGTCTCGGGGCTCTGCGTGTGCGGTGCTCGTCGAGTGCGAGAATGCAGTCCGCCAGCGTTCGCCGCCGTCCGGGGCGAATGAGACCAGCTCGCAATGCTCGAGCATCGTTCCCGCGTCGGCGCACTCCGCAGTGAAGTGGTTTCCGGAGCCGTCCGCCACGAGCCCATGAAGGCTTCGGCCCGGAGGTGCCGCGTAGCTCCACGCCAGTGCGAGTAGAGCCGGTGGTGCCTGTACGCATTGCTGGGAAGCGCATCGTCCCGCGGACTGGCAAATCGACTGCAGACCGCAGGCTGCGCCGTCGGGCACCGCGCGAGAGACGCAACTGCCTGCCACGCAGACGCGTGCGGTCACGCAGTCGGCTGCGCCACATGGGGAACCGTCGACGACGATCGTCTCCACACAGCCAGCGTTGGGGGCGCAGCTGCCAACGAAACAGGGATTGGCCGCATCGCAGCCCACCGGCGTGCGGACGCATCCCGTTCCCGGCGAGCACCCATCGGTGGTGCATGGATCTGCGTCGTCGCATGAAAGAGGGGTTCCTTTGCAGGTGCCGCTCACGCACGCGCCCTGGACACAGCCGTCCGTACAAGTGATCCCGTCTGCTTTAGGTGCGAGCACGCACAGCAGCGTGGATTCGTTCAGCCTCGCGTCGCGGCAGATGGCCGAAGTGCAGGCGGGCGCCGTGATGCCGTAGCCGATGAGGCCCAGCCGCAGCTGGGCGCCGGATGCGCTGACCGTCAGCACCCCAACCGCTGCGCCGAGCACCTCGGGCGAGAACGTCAGGTCAATCTGCGTGGTCGCTCCGCCAGCGACGGTCACCATCGAAGGGGCTGCGAACGGGGCTGGCGCCTCCAGAGACATGCTCAGCGGGGCCCGGCCGGTATTCGTGACCAGCACCGAGCGGGTGGCCGTGGTGTTCAGCCATCGGTCACCAAAGTCGACGGCGGACTTGTTCGCGCGGAGTTCCCCGTCGGCGGACACGAGGCCCGGCTTGCGGCACGCGCAGACGAATACCAGCGCAGCCAAAACGGCACATCGCATGGGCTATTAACTCCTGCCAGCGGGCGAAAGGGCCATTCAAGGGGACTGTATCCGCTGCGAGGTCCGGCCACACCCGCGCTCCCCCGACCTTGAGGGCGTTTGCCCAGTTGCCTGTGTCGCGGCAAATTCGGTGGATCTTCCGCCTGCAGGGCAAGAAGGTTCGGGCAGCGACGGCGACCCGGCTCCGGCCAACGACAACGACACCTGAGCTGTAACGCCCGGCGGGCCCACGACACCGCGATTCACGTTGCCGATGCAGTCCTGCCCAGGACTGTCACCAGCGGGGAGAAGGGCACCCACTTCCACCGGAATCAACGGGGACCAGGGACCCACCCGCTGATCTCGAGACGTTATGCCGAGCGCAGCGTTATGCGGAGCTGACGCGGCGACAGGTTGCGTGATGGGCAAATCCCCTCGGAGAACGTCGGTAATCTGCTGCCTGGGCCCTTGCTGAACTCCGCATAATCGTGAGCCTCCTCGGCTGTCCGCCATCTCGGCGGACTCCAAGGAGATCACGTGATCAACGATTACTTCGAGAGGCCCTGGCTGCTTGAGCAGATGCGCTCCAGCAGCGTTGGGCCATACCTAGATGGCTTTTCGGATTCGCTCGCCGGACTCGGCTTTTGCGTCGAGGCGATCCGCAAATACACGCGCATGGCGGTTCACATCGGGCACTGGGCGCATCGTCGAGGGTTGAGCCTCGGGTCGTGGGACGACGACATCATTGAAGGCTTTCTTCGCCATCTGTTGCGTTGCAAGGCAGGCGAAAACGGATAGTCAGAACAATAGGGGTTTTCCGAAAGGCGGCGGGAAGGAACTCGGAACCGAGGGTGGTCGAGGATGGTTGGTGGGGTGCCGGACAGCGCTGGAGCTGTGCGGAAAAGCGGGCGGCGCGCACACGTCTGCGGCGTCCGGCGTCGGCGTTGTTGCGACGG
>JBBQNR010000168.1:0-3113 GCA_038330145.1 Solirubrobacterales bacterium | reverse complement strand
GTTCGTAGCCACCCCCGCGAGCACCTCCGCACCCATGCGACAGGGGCTCGGTTCAGGTCCGCGCCGCCTTTGGGGTCGGCGAGGTGGGCCTCACGGTACCCGTGCAGCTCCTGCTGGAGCCGGCCCGGCGAACCGGCCCTTCGTACTTGAGGGTCGGGTGGGCACGTCGCGTGCAACTGGCCGCTTCGGCCAAGTTCGGGCGCGTCTCTGCGTCTCTAGCAGCCGCAAGCGGGCTAGCGAAAGCGGTACCGAGTGCTACCCCCCGCGCGGACTGCGCCACGTGTGGCCGATGCGCAAGACCACAGTGGTGTGACAGGGCGCGGTTGCCTGCCCCGGGCGCAAGCGCGTGGTGATGCATGCTGCTGCTCAAGTGCCAAGCCGCCAAAGTCACAACAACAGCGACGCGCCGTGAATGACGATGCCCGCCAGCGCGCCCACCACTGCGCCATTGATGCGAATGAATTGCAAGTCTTTACCGGCCGCCAGTTCTATCTGCCTAGATGCGTATTCGCCCGACCAGCCCCCAACCGTCGTCTGGATTAGCACTTTCAGTTCGTTCCCATAGTTCTGCGCCAATTCAGCGATCGTTTCGGCAACTTTCAAGTTCATCGAATAGCGGAGATCCTCGTCGACCGCGACCCGCTCTGCGGCGGAAAGGATCATCTCTGCAAGCCGTTTCACGGTGCGACTCGTCCCGTCGCGGAGTTCCGGAAGCGCCGCTTGGATGATCCGGTCTATAAGCTCTTCAGTCTGCACGTGCGTTGAGTCTTTTCGAAGCCATTCGCTTATGGCCGAATCCAGTCTTTCGGACGTTGCCGAGTTCGATGCTAGTTCGCTGGCGAAGTCGGCAAGAAGCTCATCGATGATCCTTCGTATGACGTGTTCCGAGTCAGCCTCGGCGTCGGCCAGATGCTGTATGGCCGCCTCTATGCGTCGCCGGGAGCTGCCTGGGCTGATGGACAACCAACCAAGGACACCCATGTCCTCGACGAACTTGCGCAGTATGTCCGCCAGCTCCTCGCGATTCTGCCTGCCCTGGACCTGCGCAAGTTTCAGCAGGGACTCAGTGGGGGCGTGATGCCGCCCGTCAGACACCCAGTCCTTCAGTGTGCGGCCCAGCTCTTGGCTCGGGGAGCTATCCTGAACCGACACGTCCGTGAACTCGAGAGCGAAGGTCGCTAGGGATCCTCGGTCAAAGGATTCAAGCACGTCGGCCGAGCTCGATGCGAGGATTTCTGCGGCCGTCTGGGCGTTGGGTGGGAGCGACAACCAGTCGCTCGCCTTCTCGACTAACTGTGCACGCGCGACATGGGTGCGCACGTTGTCAGCTGTCAGGAAGTTGTTCGTAACGAATGTTCCGAGAGTGCCGGCCAGTTCGTCCTTCTTGCGTGGGATAAGGGCGGTGTGCGGGATCCTGAGTCCCATGGGGTGGCGGAAGAGGGCAGTCACTGCAAACCAGTCTGCCAAGCCGCCAATCACCGCCGCTTCCGCGGCTGCCCGCACGAAGAGGGCCGCACTGCCTCCTTCACCGATGAAGTAGGTCAGAACGAATGTGGCGGCCGCCAAGACGAGAACGGACGTGGCAACCCACTTCATCCTTGAGAGGGGAACAAGTTGTTCCGTCCTCGGCAGCGCCGCCCTCTGTGCCATGGCTTCTCCCTTAGGAGCGTCTCGAACCGATGAGAGGCGGCTGTGCACACCCCGACACCGTGGCGACGATGCATTTGGGCGCCTGGGCCGGACCCCAACCTTGTTCGAATCGTCGCATGAGTGACTCGCAGCGCCAGCCGGATTCGAGCTAGCCCTCCATGACTGGCGCGTCACACGGGACACGGCAGCATGTCGCGGTGGGCGCCCTCTGTTCGGGTCAGTGGCCGTCGGCCATGTGGATTCGCAAGTCACTACCTCGCCTACGGCGCCGATGAAACCGGACGCCGTGCTCACTCGGTGTCCGCACGACATTCCACGAAGGTGGATCTTCATCCACAATCAGCGTCGTAGGTACCCGTTGAAGGAGCTCCTTGGGACTTAGCTTCAGCCGACTCCACAACTGCTGAGGGGCTCTTCCACGATCCTCGCAGCGTAGATCGCACCGCCGACGCCAGCCAGCGTAAGTGGCCCTTGCGGTTGCCCCTCGACTGCCTCGCTGCATCGCTTGTCCTACCCTGCAGCGGATGGCTCCGCCGGGGCTCGCGTGGGTGCTGCTCAAGGCTGTCGCTGAACTTCTTGACGAGGTCGTGGTGCTCGCGGCCGCATTTGGCCTAAACGGCGACTATCAACTCCACCCGACCGCGACGGCCCCGCCTGCAGGGAGGGGCCTGCGTCCGGCGGCCGCGACCGGGCGTGTCGGCGCCGCTGGGTTGAGTCGGACCAGCAGCATCGGTACCCAGGATGATCGATGTGGCTCCGACATGGGCCCGGGCGGGCCAGGAGGCGAAGGCGTGGCAGCAGGTGGGAGGGTCGGCGGACCGGCGCTGGGCGTGTTCCTCGCGGGCCTGCACGACCGCACTCGGGGCCTGTCCCGGCAGGACCTGCTCGCGGCCCTGGTCGGTCACGCCGAGCGCCTGCCGGTGCCGCAGCGGCAGGCGTTCCTCGACATCTTCGCCGACCCTGCCGCCGCGCCGACCCCTGCGCTGGCGGCCTCGTCGGTGGACCTGCTGGCCGGGATCGACGCGTTCGCGGCCCGGGTCGCGGCCGGGGAGTATGCCGATGACGAGGGCTACCGCTGGGACGGCTACCGCTGGGCTGAGGAGGAGGCCGCGACCTGGGCACTTGACGCCGACGCGTTGTTCGCCGCGGTCGGCGAGGTGTTCCTGGCGGGCGACCTGCAGGCCGCGCGAGCGGCATACGAGCGGCTGCTGGCGCCGTTCGGTGTCGGCGGGGGCGATGGCTGGTCGTTGGAGCTGTGGGAGCTGGAGTCGACCGAGGTGCTCGAGATGCTGGCCCGGTATCTGCGCTGCGTCTTTGAGACCACCGCGGCCGATGCCCGCGCGGCCGCGGTGCACCGCGCCTGGTTGGACCTGCCCAGCGGCTGGACGCTGACCCTGGCCGAGCTGTGGGGCACCCGCCGGGAGCAGTTGCCTGGCCTGGAGGCGTTCCTGCCGGGCTGGATC
>JBBQNR010000167.1:0-3131 GCA_038330145.1 Solirubrobacterales bacterium | reverse complement strand
CTCAGCGTGTCGTCGCGGGGATCCGCGGCCGCCGCCACGAGATGAGCGATCGCAGCGAAGTCTCGGTCGGTGTCAGCGGAGGGCTGTCCGTCTATCCGACAGACGGGCGAACGTCAGCCCAGTTGTTGCAGGCCGCGGACGCGGCGATGTACTCGGCGAAACGGACGGGCGCGCGCCAGGTAGAGCGGTCATCGGTCAGCCTGGTTTCCCTGGATGCGTTGCCAGTGGGCGCCGCAAGCTAACGCGGCGGCATGACCGGGCCAGCCAAGGACACCACTCCACGTCATGTGGAATCTCGACGCGACGAGCGGCTGAAGCAGCTGTCGTCCTAGACGAGCGGGCTGACGAACGCCCGCCCAGAACGACCAGCCGGACGAACGCTCGCCCTAGACGAGCGCCTTGCCTTCCTCCGTGTCGAACAGGTGCACCTTCTCGAGCGGCACGAACAGGTCGAGCACGTCACCCGGCTTCACCCGATGCGAGGCATCGACTATCGCCACCAGATCGTGCTCCCCGACGCGAACGTGGAGCAGCTCCTCGTTGCCCAGGAACTCGACCACGTCGGTCGTCGCTCGCACTGTCGCGCCCGGCCCGCGGACGGCTCCTTCGATGATCTGGAAATGCTCGGGCCGGATGCCGGCGGTCAGCTCGGCGCCTGAGCCGAGATCCACCGCGGAGCGCAGCCGCTCAGGGATGTGCAGCTCAAGGTTCGCGTTCTTGAGGACCATGTTTCCGTCGCCCTGCCGCTCTGGCTTGACGTTGATGAAGTTCATGGCCGGGCTGCCGATGAAGCCTGCCACGAACTTGTTGACCGGCCGCTCATAGAGCTCCTGCGGCGGCCCAACCTGCTGGAGCACGCCGAAGTTCATAACGGCGATGCGGTCGCCCATTGTCATCGCCTCGACCTGGTCGTGCGTGACATAGATGACCGTGGTCCGGAGGCGCTGGTGGAGGCGCGCGATCTCGGCGCGCGTGGCGACGCGAAGCTTGGCGTCGAGGTTGGAGAGTGGCTCGTCCATCAGGAACACGGCGGGCTCGCGGACGATCGCCCGGCCGAGCGCGACGCGCTGGCGCTGGCCGCCGGAAAGCTGCTTTGGCTTTCGGTCGAGCAGATTCGTCAGCTCGATCGTGGCTGCGGCCTCGCGGACGCGCTTGTCGATCTCAGCCTTGGGCAGCTTGCGCAGCTTCAACCCGAACGCGAGGTTGTCGTAGACGCTCATGTGCGGGTAGAGCGCGTAGGACTGGAACACCATGGCGACGCCGCGCTCGGAGGGCGGCAGCCGGGTCACCACCCGGCCCCCGATGGCGAGCTCGCCCGAGCTGATGTCCTCGAGGCCGGCGACCATGCGCAGCGCGGTGGTCTTGCCGCAGCCCGATGGTCCGACGAGGACGAGGAACTCCTCATCCTGGATGTCGAGGCTGAGGTCCTTCACAGCGACCACATCGCCGTATTTTTTCCAGACGTGGTCGAACGTCACGGTTGCCATCGACAGCCTCCCGGAGCCAGTCGTAAGCCGGGCCCGGCTTCGGTCCAATGCGGCTCGACCTGTCTCTGGCGAGATCCTAGCATCGTGCCAATGTCGCGCGGATAGCATCCGGTGTGCAGAAAGAGGAGGTAGGGAATGGCTAATTTCGATCTCGGGATCGTCGGCTGGATCATCATCGGCTTCCTGGCCGGTGCGCTGTCGGGCCTCGTCGTTCGCGACCGCACTGCCGGTGGGTGTCTGGCGAACATCCTGATCGGGGTTCTTGGCGGCGTTGTCGGTGGCTTTGTGGCCAAGCAGTTCTTCGGCGAGAACCAGATTTACGGCTGGATCGGCGCCCTCGTGGTTGCCTTCGTGGGCGCGGTCATCGTGCGCTGGCTGCTGGCATTGGCGGGCCCGCGCCGCTACTAGGCCGCGATGGGTGGAGACCAACGACATTGTGCGAACGGGTAGCGGCTACTTCTTCTTGGGCGGCAGGGTGAGGGTGTAATCGAGCGCCTTCTGCCCCCAATGGCTCACCGAATCGGTATCCGCCCGCCAATTCGGGAGCGTCACATAGCCCTTCATCGGCTTGCCCGGCATCGGCTCGAGCGGACCGCCGCCGGCAGCGGTGACAGCGGCAGCGTCCTCGGCGTTGAGTCTCACGAAGAGGTCTTTGGCGAAGAGGCCCATGAACATCAGCCCGTTCGCGAATGCGGCCAGCGCACCGAACATGGGTTTGACCGTCACGCGCTCGTCGTCCGGGACGAGCTTGCGGAAGATGGCCTTGGACTCATCGTCCGCCTTCGGGGAGGGCCTGTCCGAGCCGCCCTGGTGTCCACTCATCGGTCGATTATCCGTTCATTTAGCTCCTCGGGCCTCGTCGCACGCGTCTTAGTCACCCGTTGACTGAACGGATCGATGAGAGGGGCGGCCAACGCGTGTGAGGTCGCGACGGAGACCGGGACAGGCGCTCGAGCGAGATCCAAGTCAGCAGGCGCATGAGATATCAGCCAACGGCCGTGCGGCGACCCAGGGTTCGAGCGCTGGCGGACCGTTCAGTCACCGGCTGACTAAAGAGCTCCCGAGCGAGCTCTCACCGGGCCTAGGTCCGTAGCAGGTGCGGCGTCAGCCGGACCGTGAGTGCGCCCTTCGGCATAGCGCCGACGATGCGGTCGACTACGCGGCCGTTCTTGATCACGACCATGGTCGGGATGCTGAACGCCTGGAAGCGCTCCGCGGTGGCGGGGTTGTCGTCGACGTTGACCTTCACGACCTTCAGTCGGCCGGCGAAGTCGCGCGAGAGCTCCTCGAGGATGGGGCCGACCACCCGGCACGGACCGCACCACGGCGCCCAGAGGTCGACGATGACGGCGGGTGCGGCCTTCGACTCGATGTCGAATGTCTCGTCCGTTGCGTTAACCAGCCACGCAAGCACCTTGCCGCAGTTGCCGCAGTGCGGCGCCCCGCGCTCGCTCGGCCGGATCTTGCTCTTCTGCCCGCAACTCGGGCAGACGAGGATCGAGAGGGGACCGGCCGCGGTCTTGGCCGGCGGTGGCTCTGGAGGTTCTGGGGAAGGGGCGTCGGTCATCGGTGTTTTCGATCCGAGGATACGCTTGCAGCATGGAGAGCGAACCTGAGCTGCGCTTAGAGGACAAGCGCGAGGAG
>JBBQNR010000166.1:0-3134 GCA_038330145.1 Solirubrobacterales bacterium | reverse complement strand
GCTTGCTGCTATGTCGGTAAAAGCTGGGAAACTACCCCTCCAACCCCCGTGGCCCCGCCGCACCCCTCCCGCCCCGCCCGTGCCCGCCGTGGGTACGCCTTGGGTACCCCCACGCCGTCCCCTCGGCGGCCACGGCAGGGTCGAGAGGGATGCTGCGGGGCAACTGGCGTTGCAGGCTAAGTTGCCCTGCTTTGACCGACTTCGCTGCAAGCAGCATCGACAGGGCGGCGGTCTCGCAGTTGTTGCGCAGAGCCTGCTGGAGGATCGGGAGTGTTGTCTGTGCGGCTACCTCGCGCTCGGGCAGATGCACGTCTGCGCCGCCCGCCCGGATCGCGGCCCGCACCCGTCGCACAAGTCGTGGCCTATCGATCTCATAGGTGATCCGCGCTGCACCGACCCGCTCCGTACGGCGACCCGGCGCCATCCGTCGCCGCAGGAATCTCGTCAGCTGCCGGGACCCCAACTGGCGGAGGCGATCAGGGGACGCGTTTAGCACGACGAGTCGGTCGCGAAGAACCCGCACCTGTGTGGGCTGCGGCGCTGAGCCTGCGTGATCCCGGGTGCTTTCCCGCCCTTCGGCGAGCGCGAGCCACAGTCCCCCTCCGATCGCACATAGCATCAGGAGGACGAGAAAAAGGCGCAGGCCCCACCGGCGCCGACGTCCTGTCGCCCGGACGTAGATCTGTGCCGGCGCCTGACGGTCGGCGCGTGAGCCTGAGTCTCGACGGGTGCTCATCGCGGCTTCCGGGCGCTCGCCACTCCGCCTTCGTGGGACAGGGTCTCGACCACCACGTCGACAAAGCCCTCGCCTATCAACGCCCGTTCCCACCAATCCGCGCGAGCCGGCTTCTCCCAGCGTGCGGTGGCAAAACGGGCACCATTCTTCGCCAGCCGCACCGCACCCGCTGGGCCCTTCCGGAGCATCGCTCTCACCTTGCTCGACACCACCCGGCGGTCGCGCGCGTCGTTCAGCGACGGCCGAAACATCATGTCGCCGAAGACGAGCCGCCCGTCGGGACGCAGAACGCGGAAGCACTCTCCGAGCGCAAGCGCCTTGTGGGAGTCGCTGAGATGGTGAAAGCAGTAGTTCGACACCACGAGATCGGCCGAGTCGTCGACGAGTGGCAGGCTCACGGCGGAAGCCACCGTGGTCTTGACGTTGTCGAGGCCGGCGCTGGCGGCCTTGGCCGTCAGGTAGTCACACATGGCCGGCGATATGTCGATTGCCCAAACGGCCGTCACCATCTTGGAGACCGGAAGCGACAGCAGGCCCGTGCCGCAGCCGACATCGACGACGACATCGTCGGGTCGCGGTTGGGCGCGGTCGATGATTCGAGCACAGAGGTCCTGAAAACCCGCACGGCGGGCGACTGCCTCGGCTTCGACGACGTGGTTATCCCAGTCCTTGATCAGTACGCCCATTTCAGGGCCGCCTCCGCGACCGAGTTCGGTAGCCCTACGTGCTGTAGGTGTTCGCAGCGTAGCGTAGGCAGTCATCATTCAGCCGTGATGGACCAAGCTGAGCAGACCTTTCTGTTTGCGGACCTCGCCGGTTTCACGGCGCTGACCGAAGCGCACGGGGACGAACGGGCAGCCGATCTGATCGGGGACTTCGTCGACCAGACCCGATCCGTGCTGGGCAGCTACGACGCGACAGAGGTCAAAGCGATGGGTGACGCCTTGATGCTGCGCGCTTCCGACGCTGCCCAAGGTGTGCTGCTGGCTCGCCGGCTGACGACAGGCATAGGTGGACGGCACGGCTTTCCCGCCATTCGAGTTGGAGTCCACACCGGCTCGGCGGTCGAGCGTGGTGCCGACTGGTTCGGCGCCACCATCAACCTGGCGTCCCGGGTGTCCGCCGCCGCGGCAGCCGGAGAGGTGCTCGTCACCGAGGCGACCCGCCTGGCGGCGCTTGGGCGCCTCCAGAAGGCTGACTTTCGCTACGCCGGGCGTAGGCGCTTCAAGAACATTCAGGACCGAGTCACGATCTATGAGGCGTTGCCCGGCGCCTCTTCAGTATCAGGTGCCAAACGTCGGGTGATCGATCCCGTCTGTCGCATGGCCGTCGATCCGGACCGCGCGAATTTTCACCGGCACCACCATGGTTCGGAGTATCACTTCTGTTCGTCTGCCTGTGCATTGGTCTTTGACCAACATCCCGAACGCCATCGCCGCTAGTAGCGCTCGACTACGTTGCACGTGAACTCGCCGCGGGCGCAAGAAACGCTGCCCGGACGTCCTTGGCGCAATGCGCGCCGGTGACGTTGACGGTGTGCTCTGGCCTCGGCGCGGCCAGAGCCCAACTCGGGAGCGTCGCCGACAGGGCCACGACCGCTCCAACCAGCGTGACGGCGAGCATACGGATGCCCTGCTCCAGCCGACGGCCACCACGAACGGCGTGTCCCTCCAGGTAGTCCAGGCGCAGCATGACGCGTCCGCTTCCCCCGAGGCCGATGGTGCCCGCCGATGACTGTGCGGCTGCCGTCTTGCAGATCGCACTCGCCAGGGAGAGTGGGTCACGAGTTCGTCTGACGGCGTACTCGTCGGCATCGCGTTCGAAGCTGAACCGCAGTTCGCTCTCGGCCGACCGCGTTCCGGGAAGAGGCCGGCCCAGGCCGACCAAGACAGCGGCGAGCAGTCGAAGCGGGCGGTGGCGGCGCCGGATGTGGCCGAGCTCGTGGTTCAGGCTGGCCGCGAGCTCGTCACGATCCATTGCACCAAGCGCTCTATCGGAAACGAGAATCCTGGTTCGGCCAATTCCGCTTACGCCTATGACGATCTCGTCGTCGGCGATGACGGTGCTGCCGAGCGGCCCGCCACCGAGCGTTCGTCTCAACTTGACGCGTAGCAGCAGCCACGCTTGTGCGAGTCCGAACAGCGCCCACAGAAGGGAGCCGGCGAGTGCCAGAGCTGGGAGGATGATGGCCGCATGGGCTAGCGGATGGCCCGATAGGCCAAGGTGGGTGGCCAGCACCGGCAAGGCCTCATGCCAACACCAGTGCGTGATCGCGTCGTAGGCTCCGGTCCGCGGCATAAAGACGAACACGAAGATCACCGATCCGATTGCCGTGAGCGCGCGCAGCATCAACACGCACATCCATACCGTTGCCGCGACCGCCGGGTCTACACGATGT
>JBBQNR010000165.1:0-3265 GCA_038330145.1 Solirubrobacterales bacterium | reverse complement strand
CGGGCGAGGCAAACCCGTACAGCTACGTCGGCGGCAACCCCGTCACCTTCACCGACCCGACCGGCCGCAAGGGCCTCGCCCACGGCAGCGAGAACCGCCCCGGCGTCCTCGACAACTACCCCGACAGTCTCAACGCCGGCTTCAACAGCCGCATGGCCGCCGTGGCCGAGGATCGGGCCCGCGCCGAGTACCGCAGCGCCCAGCTCACCAGCATGGCGTTCGGCCTCCTCGACGTCGCCCTGACCGGCCTCGACTGGGCGCTGACCGCCTCCGACGTGGTTGACGTGGCCAGCCTCGCCGCTGGCCCGCCTGGAGTCGCCTTCAAGCTCAGCAAGCAAGGTGCCAAGCAGGCGCTCCGCCAGGCCCGCAAGGCCGTTCGTAGATTCGCCGACGACGCCCTGAAGGTCGCACGGGAGGCTGGAGAGCGTATCGGCCGAAAGCCGGGCGCCGCTGGCGGTGAGCGAGCCAGCATGAACTTTCGCCGGCAGGATCGAAGCGACATGCTTGACGACAACCGCGGCAGGAACGGCGGCCTGGTTGTGTGCGAAAACTGCCGCGTGGTAACGGTGAAGCCTCAGAAGAGTACAAGGGGAGTAACGCCGCCAAAAAACGAGTGGCAACATGAGCACATCATCCCCCGCAGCAAGGGTGGCGATGGTGCCCCGCCGAACCACGAGATGCTGTGCCGCGACTGCAACCGAGCCAAGAGCAACAAGTGACACACACCGCAACCGAATTTCCTTCCGTGAAAATCACGTTCCGGCTCGTCCAGGACGCCGACGGCTACCCGCCCGGAGACTATGAGAGCATGTGGGCGCGCCGCCTGCCCGACGACACCTACGAGATCGACAACATCCCCTTTTACTCCTACGACGTGGCGGTTGGAGACATCGTGAAGGTGCAGGAGGTTGACGGTGAACTCTTCTTCAGGGAGCGCGTGAAGGACTCCGGCAACAGCGTGATCAGGATGCGGATCTACGACCCTGACGAGCTGGACAGCGTTCGTGCCGAGCTTCGTGCGCTCGGTTGCGACTCGGAGGGTGATGGTATCGTCCTGGCCGTCAACGTCCCCGCAGACGTGCTCTACGCTCCGATCTTCCGCTTCCTCACCCAGGGCGACGATGCCAAGCGGTGGGGCTTCGAGGAGGCCGTCCTGTGCCATGAACCCGAGCCCCTGCCCGTCAAGCGCACGCTGCGGCCGACCGGCGGGCGTCGGAAGGCAGTTCGCACGTGACATCAAACCCCAGTCTGGTTAGGCTGGGTACGTCCATGCGCGTCGCCCTTGCATTCGTTCTGACAAGCGCCCTCGCCGCCTGCGGGGGGGGGGGCGGCGCGTCCAGCTTTGGAGGCATGACCCAGCCTGAGATCACGACTGCACCCGCCGGGTCCGACACCTCCGCCGCGGACTCATCGACTAGCACGCAGTCGCAGGACAGCTCGACCTCGAGCTCTACATCTTCGGAGGCATCGTCGACGAGCACCGGCACGAGCGACGGCACCTTATGGGACATGGGCATGCCTGACTTCGGCCCGACGCAGCCGGCGGGTTGCGAGGGGAGGATCGACTTTCTGTTCGTCGTCAGCTCGGGTGGCACGATGAAGAACGATCAAGAGCGTCTTCTCGTCAGCTTCCCCGGCTTCATGGACGCGATCCAGGCGCAACTCCCCGACTTCGACTCTCATATCCTCGTCGCAAACCCGAACTCCAAGCCGGGATGGCTCATGGGCGACTGCAGCCTGTGTATGGATGACTGCGATCCCCAGGGTCAGCCGCCAGTCTGCGGTGCGGCGCTCACCGCTTGCGATAAGAAGATCGGCGCGGGCGTCACGTATCCCGCAGGGACGGACGCCTCCAACCGCCGCTGCGACCTCGCGGGAGGGCTTCGCTACATCGTCAGCGGTCAGCAGGACCTGGCCGAGACGTTCGCCTGCATGGCGAAGGTGGGGAGTGGCGGCGCGGGACAAACGGGCGAGGCGATGGTCGCGGCGCTCCAGCCGGCGATGAACGACCCCGACGACGAGTACGCCTGTAACCGTGGCTTCCTCCGCGAGGATGCGCTGCTGGTCGTCACCATCATTCAGGACGACTACGACGAAGATTCCTCCGGCACTGTCGGCGAGTGGATCGAGGGCCTGCGAGCGGCAAAAAACTACGATGACGACGCGTTCATGGTGCTCGTGCTGACCACGGACGTCGACGTCGGCTACCAGCAACTCTGCTTTCCGAATCTCTACCTCGAGGACAAGAACCGTCTCCGGCTGCTCGCCGAGGGCGTCGAACACGGCTTTATCGACTCGATCTGCCTGGACAGCTACGCGCCCTTCTTCGCCGAGCACGTCAGTCATCTCGTCGACCTCTGCGACGACTTTGTGCCCCCGGGGTAGGCGCCCGGCCTACGGGTGATGGACGCGGACGACCGCGTACGGCTTCCCGTTGGCCGTCCTGTAGCCGACCCACCCGCAAAAGCCCCGCGGGTCGCAGGCCATCGCTTTGGCCTCGTCATCCTCCGCGATGCCGTACTCGTACCAGACCGGCGTGTCGGACTTGCCCGTGACGGTGAAGACCTGCGCGTCGAGGGGCGCGGGCGAACGCGTGCCGGCGCTGACGATCTTCCCCTCGCGATCGCAGGCGATGCCGTGGATCTGGGTCGCGCCGAGCTGCGATAGTTGACGGTGCTCGATGAAGGTCCCGTCCGCCCCGAGCCAGAACATCAACGGCTCTGGCTTTGCGTTGACCTCACCTCGCGTCCACCCTCCGGCGAGCAGTCCGTCGCCGCACGTGGCGATGGAACGGGCAGCGTCGTTGACCGACGCAGGCGCCCACGAGGTCCACGGCGTGCCAACAACCTCTCCGAGTGGGTGGACGACGGCAGTGAAGGTCCGGCTGTAGTTCTTGACGCCGTCCGGCGAGAACTCCCGCTCGCCGACCGCCAAGGCGTTACCCGTGCCCTGCTGGATGAGGAGGGCACGGACCCACTCGCTTCGCTTGTTGAGCATGTCCTGGTCAGACTCGTCAGGGGTGAATGGGGCCCGGAGCGTGGCCGGTGGCCCCACGAACACGTCATCGTCGCTTGGGATGTAGACGCGGATCATCCCATCCGTGCGCACCGGATTCTCGCTCGTGCGCTGCGATCCGCCGACGAACACGCGACCCTTGAACTGCGCCGTAGCGGCGGCGACGCTGGTGACCTCGTCGCCGATCTGGCCTGGCTTCTCCCACAAGCGTGATCCGGTCCCACTGAGCAGCACGACGTAGCTCTGCGGC
>JBBQNR010000164.1:0-3283 GCA_038330145.1 Solirubrobacterales bacterium | reverse complement strand
GACCAGATGCCAACCACGCTTGAGCCACCACCGGAAGCGCCTTCGCTCGAGGACGAGCTGCACGAGCTGCAAGGTAAGGAGAATCGCTTTGAGATTCGGGTGCAAAACGGCCAAATCTGGACGCTCGTAGCGACGCTGTTCGCTGTAGCCACGGCGGTCGCGGCACTGACCGTGGCGCTCGCCAATACGAGCGATAACAACACAGTCGTCATGCGCCTCCCCGCAGCCACGGGCGCGCCCGTACCCGGGACGGCGTCCGGAATGCCGGGCGCCGGGATGACGCCGGGCGCTAACGGGGCCGCGATGCCCCGAACGATCAACGTCCAGCTCGGCGAGATGTTCGTACGGCCGAGCGCGACCAGCATCAGCGCCGGCAAGGTCACCTTCGTCGCCCGCAACGGGGGTCAGCTCATTCACGAGCTCATGGTCGAGCGAGCACCGATCAAGATGGACGCACCGGGTAAGCCGGACGAAGCGGCAGCGCTCGGGATGATCCAGGATATGCAGCCAGGCGCAAGCGGCAAGCTGACGCTCAAGCTGACACCAGGCACGTACGAGCTCTTCTGCAACGTTACGGGCCACTACGCGGCAGGCCAGCACACGATCTTTACAGTGACCAAGGCCTGAGTTCGCTCCTTCTCGACCCCGACGGGACGTCCCGGAGAAGGGGCGTCCCGCGGCTTTCCCCATGATCTTCACCAGCCGCTACGTTGGGACGCCAAGCACCACCTGGGGCCACCGTCGTGGCTGGTGAGGATCGTCGTTACATAGCCGCGCATGACCAGGCGTTGGACACGGTCCTATCCGATGTCCGCGACGGCTCGACGACAGCATTGGTTGTTGCCGTGTTCGCCGGCGTGGCTTCGGTGGGCCTCATGGCGGTGGTCAACCTGATCCTGCGCTAGGACTTCCGGAGGCCCGTGCTGGGCCTCGTTTCGCTGTGGGCGGCGGGGACGATCCTCGCGGCCCAGCGAGCGACTGAGGGGACGGCACTGCGCTACTTCCAGGACTTCGGCGTTTCCTCGATCGGGCTTCGACCGCACACGGTCTTCGGTCCCGGTCGTGACCAGGGCGTGACGAGTGCTCCGACCATCGCGATGGTCGCGGCTGCAGCAGGTCAGCCTTTCGATATTCCGTTCGGCGGCACGATCCAGTTGCAGCACACGGCCGACGCCGGCGAGGCGTTCGCCCGTGCCGCGCTGCTCGGCTACGAAGGCGCGTCCGTGCACAACCTCGACGGCGCCGTCCTACCCGTCGCTGAGGTCGCGGCGCTCATCGAGCGCGCAGCGCCGGGCGCGCAGATCACAGTCGGTGATGCCGTGCTTCCGCTGATCGAGGCCGTCGATGGCGAGAGCTTCGTCGAGCTCCTCGGCGGGTCCGTTATGGGCCCGGTTGAAGATCGCATCGCGGGGTCTGTGCGGCAGTTCCGCGATCTCCTCGAGCGAGGCCTGGTGCAGCCGCCGGCACCGGCCGCTTTGGCCGGTTGACGACGCCAGGCGCTTTCCTGTGCAAGCGCTGATCACTACGCCGGGCCGGGCGCATTCGATTCGCATCGGCGAGACGAGCGAGCCACCAAGCGAGAACGGAATCCACATCCGCACGCTCGAAGTCGGCGTCTGCGGAACGGACCGCGAGATCTCCGAGGGGGCATTCGGGATCGCCCCCGATGGCGAGCAGGACCTCATCCTCGGGCACGAGTTCCTCGGCGAGGTGATGGAGGACGGCGGCGGCTTCTCTCGCGGTGAGCTCGTCACCGCGACGGTCCGGCGGAGCTGCGGCGAGTGCGAGGCCTGCGCCAACTCGGCCCCAGACGAATGCCACACCGGCCGCTACACCGAGCGCGGCATCACCCGGCTACACGGCTTCGCTCGCGACATGGTGATCGAGGACCCGGCCCAGCTCGTCGCGATCCCGAAGGAACTCGGGCGTTTGGGTGTGCTGGCGGAGCCGGCGTCGATCTGCATCCGCGGCTTGCGTCACGCCCTCGACACGGGGCACCGGCAGGTCTGGCGACCGCGGCATGCGCTCGTGATCGGCTCGGGTGCGATCGGGATGCTCGCGACGTACTTCCTGCGCCTGAAGGACTTCGACGTGTGGACGGCCTCCCGGGGCGCCGAGGACACGCCGCGCGCGCGTCTCGCGGCAGCCTCGGGCGCGCGCTACGTCTCGACGGAGCAGACCCCGCTCCAGGCGCTGCGGGAGGAGGTCGGCGGGTTCGATGTCGTCATCGAGGCGGCAGGGGACGCGCAGGTGATGCTCGAGGTTCTGGGCCTCCTGAGACGCAACGGCGTCGGCTGCCTGCTGGGTCTCGACGCCCGCCCGCAGCGCGTATCGATCGATGGTCCGGTGATCGGCGTCGATGCGGTCCTCGAGAACCGTGTGCTCCTTGGCAGCGTGAACGCCCGCATCGACGACTGGCGCGTCGCGGTCAGCCGCCTGGGTGACATCCGTCAGCGCTGGCCCGAGGCGCTCGAGGCGATGATCGGCCTGCGCGTGACCCCCGACCGGTTCGCGGATGCTTTCGCCTTCCGCGGCGTCAAAGCCACACTCGTATTCGATTAGGAGACTCCCCGTGCGACTCGCCATGACCACCGCGGGCCCCGCGGCACATCACGACGGCACGCTGCGAGCGCTGCGAACCGAGGCCGACCTGTCGGGTCTCATCCAAGCCGGCTCCGACCCGGCGTCGGTGCAACTGGGAGAGCCACTTGAGGCGTCGCTCGTGGCCCCGGTGCGGCCGGGCAAGATCGTTGCGATCGGCCTCAACTACCAGGACCACATCGACGAGGCCGGCGTCGCCGCGCCGGAGCGGCCGCTGGTCTTCGCGAAGTTCCCGTCCAGCGTTATCGGGCCGGAGGAGGCGATCGTCGTGGATCCTGCCGTCCCCGAGCGCGTTAACTGGGAGGTCGAGCTCGCGGTCGTGATCGGGCGACGGATGCGCAACGTGACCGAAGCCGGCGCGCTCGAGCACGTGTTCGGCTACACGGTCGGCAACGACATCTCGGCCCGCGACCTCCAGTTCGGCGACGGGCAGTGGGTCCGCGGCAAGAGCCTGGACACTTTCTGCCCGCTGGGGCCGGTCGTCGTGACGGCCGACGAGATCCCCGATCCGCAGGCCCTCGCGCTGGCGACCCGCGTGAACGGCCAGACGATGCAGGACTCCAGCACCTCGGCCATGGTGTTCGGCGTCGCCGAGTTGCTCGCGTTCTGCTCGCGAAACTTCACGCTCGAACCAGGCGACGTCCTGCTGACCGGCACGCCGTGGGGCTGCGGCGAGTTCATG
>JBBQNR010000163.1:0-3359 GCA_038330145.1 Solirubrobacterales bacterium | reverse complement strand
CGGCGCGATCGTCGCCCTGGTGGGCTGGTTCGTCATCGAGTTGATCGTGCTTGCGCTCCTCCGCGTCTTTCGTCCTCGGAGTGCGGCCGTCTGAACTTGCATAGGAGGACAGGCCCGGACGCGCCGTCGCCGACCGTGCGCGATGCGATAATCGGCGCCCATTGACGGAGGGCGCAATTTGACCGCGACCGGACTCTCCGGAAGCCCGCAGGAATATCGCGAGAGGCTCGACGCTCAGTCCGACGACCAGGTCGACGCCTGGGCCGCCGAGCTGATGCGTGACATTTCAATTCGCGTAGGAGTACGAGCCGTCCTTGACGGGCTGCGCCGGGCCATCGGCCTGAACGACGCCGGCCTCGAGGGACTGTACGCCAGGGGAGGCGGTCCTCCAGCCTCTGCCGGCCGCACCGAGAACGGCGAGCTGATGGTCCCCGCCATCTCACTGTTCTACTTCGTCAAGGGCGCGCGGTCCACGCTGCCCGATGCACGGGCCCGGCTGATCGCCTACCTCGTCGACAACTTCCACGAGATCGTCTACATCTAGCGTCCCGCGCGGCGCAGCGGAGCATGCCTTCGGCCTGCTCCGGCTGGTACACCCGTTCCCCTCTGCGCTCAACGCGGCGTTGGTGCTCGGCATAGCCGTGGTCGCGCGAGCGAGCCTGCCGATCGCGACCACACTCGCCGTGTCGATGCTCGGGATCCAGTTCTGCATCGGCGCTGTCAACGACCTATTCGACGAAGAGCTGGACGCGCGCAGCAAGCCCCGGAAACCAATTCCTGCGCGGCTCGTCTCGCGTCGCGAAGCCACGACTGTCGCGCTCGCTACTGGTGCCATAGGGCTGGGCATCGCCGCAGTCGTCCGTCAGTTGGACCCGCTTCTCGTACTGATGGCGGCGGTGATGCTCGGCGCGGGCCTGGTCTATGACGCATGGCTCAAGCCGACGAGCCTTGGCTGGGTCTGCTTCGCGATCGCGTTCCCGATCCTCCCCGTCTTCGCCTGGTACGGCGTGACCGGGATGCTGCCGCCGCGCTGGGAGGTCCTGCTGCCGGCGGCGATCCTGGCCGGGCCTGCGTTGCAGCTGGCGAACGGCTTGGTCGACTACTCGACAGATCGCGCCGCCGGCGTGCGCACGCTTCCCGTGGCACTGGGTCCGCGGGTGTCGTTGATCGTCATGTCTGCCCTGCTGCTCACGATCCACGGGTTGGCGTGGGTGACCCTTGCGCCATCGGCGAGCCTTCTCATGATGATTGCCACTGCGCTCGCGATTGCCGGACTCGTCTCCTCGGCCAGATCACAGACGCGAGCGCGCGAGCTCGGCTGGCGGATGCAGGCGGCGTCGATCGCCGTGTTGGCCGGATCGTGGCTGCTGGCAGCAGCCGTGAGTTAGCTCTCCAGTGGGCGCCCGCTGCGCACCACGGTAATGGCGTTCTCGAGTCGAAGCTTGGCGATGGTGAGGTACTTGGCCAGGTTCTGCCGGTCGATGTCGTGTATCTCACCGACGACGGCGGGGGAGGCGAGCACGTCGGCGAGCTGGTCCAGCGCATCGGCGAGCGTCTGCTTCGCAGCGATGAGCGCATCATCCGCGACCGGCCCACCGGGGCGGCGCGACCTGGCGAGTGAGCCGACCTCGATGTCGGGTTCTTCGGCGGGTGGTTCTTCGCGCGCCTGCGAGGCGCGCTCAACCCTTGGCTTGCCCTCGATCTTCTCGCGCAGCTTGACAAGGCTCAGCTCACCCGACGCAACCTGCTCCGCCAGCCTCCGCCTCTTGCGCGGGTCCTCCACCTTGAGGAGTTCGTACGCGTGAGACAGGGTGTCTTTGCGTAAAGACACGAGCTGTTTGATCTCTGTGGGGGCCCCTGCGAGCCGCAGCCGGTTCTCGATGTAGCCCTTGTCCTTGCCCAGTTTCTGGGCCAGCCGCCGGACGCTATAGCCGTGCTCGTGAGTCATGCGGTCGTAGATCAGGGCTTCCTCGAGCGGCGACAGGTCCTCGCGCTGGAGGTTCTCGATGATGCCGATCTCGAGCGCCGTCTCGTCGTCGAGCTGCTCGATCAGGGCCGGGATCTCTTTGAGTCCGGCAGCGCGTGCCGCTCGCCAACGTCGCTCCCCGGCGACGAGCTGGAAATGCTGTGGCTTGCCTGACGGACGGACCAGGATCGGCTGGAGGACGCCGTGCTCGGTGATGGAGGCCGCGAGCTCGGCGAGCGCTTCCTCGTCGAACGTCATACGCGGCTGGCCGGGGTTCGACGTGATCCGGTCGAGCGGGATATTGCGGATGCCGAGTGGTAGGTCGGCACTATCGGGCGAGATCAGGGCCAGGATCGCCGGCGAGAGCTCGCGCTCCTCGGCCAGCCGCCGCGCGGCGGTGCTACGAAAATCCGGTCTAGCCAAGCTCGATCACCTCCCGCGCCAGCCCGCGATAGGCACGCGCCGCTTCAGAGTTTCCGGCATATGAGGTCACCGGGCGTCCGACGAGTGGCGCCTCGCCGAGTCGGACTGTCTGTTTGATCATGTTTTCGAAGATGTGGTGATCACCCATCTCGCGCAGTTCCTGGAGCATGTCGCGTCCCAGGAGCGTGCGCCCGTCGTAGAAGGTCGGCAGAAGGCCAAGAACGCGGAGCTTGGGGTTGAGTCCCTTGTTGCGGATCTGGGTGATCACGTTGACGAGGGCGCTGAAACCCTTAAGCGCGTAGTACTGCGTCTGCACCGGGATGATTACGCCGTCGGCCGCGACCAGCGCGTTGAGCGTCAGGAGTCCGAGGGTCGGCGGGCAATCGATCAGGATGTAGTCGTACGTGTCGAGCGCCGAGTTCTGCAACGCCTCGCGCAATGCCTGTTCCCGGCCGATGGCACTGAACAGGACGTTCTCGCTGGCCGAAAGATCGATCGTCGCCGGCGCGACGTCGACGCCCGCCGTCTGCGTCGGGACGATGATCTCGTCAAGCTTGACGCCAGGATCGACCAGCGCCTCGGCCATCGAGTTCTCGACGTTGCGAAGGTTGATGCCGAGCCCGACTGTCAGGTTCGCCTGCGGGTCCATATCCACGCAAAGCACACGAAAACCCTGCTCGGCGAGCGAGCCCGCGAGATTGATCGCCGTCGTTGTCTTGCCTACGCCGCCCTTTTGGTTGGCGATGGCGATGACTCTGGCCAAGACGCGCGACCTCCTCGCGAACTGCGTGTTATCGATGCCGAAGGGCTTGAGAACCAGTTCGGCTCGGTCGCCAATCTACAAGAAAGCGCCGCTCGCCACAGTCGGGTTATCCACAGGATGGTCAAGTTGTTCACCGATTCTGTGGACATCCCGTCTGCCGCCCGCGACGGCCGCGGAGACAGAATGCGTTGTTACGATAGGCCGCCG
>JBBQNR010000162.1:0-3380 GCA_038330145.1 Solirubrobacterales bacterium | reverse complement strand
GACTACGAGAACCATCCCGACGAATGGGCGCGGCGACTCTACGGCCTGGGTGGCAGTGACGTGATGGATCAGATCATCCACGTCGCACCCCTGACCGCGGCTTGGCACGGCAAGCGTGGCGCGCTGTGGGACCAGGCGCCGGATCTCCGCGCGCTGTCCATCGAGACCCGCGCCTCTTACGCCTTCATCGACTCCATCGTGCCGGCCTGCGCGGGCAGCGATCCACTGAAGCCGGAGTCGGTGGCCCGCTATGCCGGCGCCGTCGAGTACCTCGGGCTGCCAGTCACCTCGCTCGGCCACGTGACCAAGGCCGATGACCTGCGCTATCCCTTTGGCTCGGTCTTCTGGCACAACCTATCGCGCATCACCTATGCCGCCAAGCGTGATGCGCAGGCGATCGTGCTGACCCACCGCAAGCACAACAACTACGAGCGCCAGCCGGCGGCCGAACTCACCGTTACCTGGCGCGACGGCCTGCCGGTCGAGATCTGGGAGCGCGGGCATGCCGAGCAGTTGGCGCAGAAGATCGGGGCTGCCCTCCGCGCTGGCGAGATGGCCCTCGACCAGCTCATCGAGCGCCTCGAGGAAGACCGCGACGAGGACGCCGAGCCGCTCAAGCACGACAGCATCACCAAGGCCCTGAAGCGCGGGGCGAAGACCAGCCCACCGCGCTTCTTAGAGTCGGCCGGGCGCTGGAGGAACGCATGACACCGCCCTGGTTCATGACCCTCGAATGGTCCGCGTCCTCGCCATCGACGCCGAGATACGAGCTTGGACGCTGTCCGGATTCTGTCCGGATGCTGTCCGGTGTAGCTGGACGCTTCGTGCTTGATGGACGCGATCGAGATGGGGATGCTGTCCGGGAAGTTGTCCGAGGCCGCCAAATGGCCTTCCCGGGACCTGTCCGGGATTCTGTCCGGATGCTGTCCGGTGTGAGCACGATCGCTGTCCGAATTCTGTCCGGAGACTGTCCGGGTTTCGGAGACGACAGCCCGGACAAGCGTGTGCGCCTTTATGGCGCACACGTGCGTCCGCGCGCGCGCGCGCGAGGACGAGGTGGGGTACCCGGGGGTCGACGTGCCCCACAGTCCACCCGCAGCCGGTCGAAATATGCCCGTACGCATCCCCGGGCGGGGACGGTGACTCTGACGCCATGACCCGCCCAGCCCGCATCGATCTGCTCGGCCAGCCGTTCACGGTGCGCTGGGAGGAGCGCTCCGGAGTCCGCCTTCACGAGGACGACGATGGCTACTGGGGCGTCGGCATCTCGGTCATCAACGAACAGCAGGTGGTGGTGCGCACCAGCCAGGGACCGCACCAGCTGCGCGACACCCTGCTCCACGAGATCCTGCATGCGCTGATCATCATGACCGGCCAATCCGAACGCTTCCGTGGCTCGGGCAAGCATCCGGAGGAGCCCGTGGTCGCGGCCGTCGCGACTGCCCTGCTCGCGGTCCTGCGCTCTAACCCCGAAGTCGTGGCTTGGCTCACCGAACCGGTGGAGCAGCCATGACCCGCTACCGTCGCGACCCCAGCGCCATGCTCCCCGAGGCGATGACCTACGACCCGCGCCGTCCGCTCGAGGAGCAGCTGCTCGCCGACTTCACCGCCACCGTCAAAGCCCGCGGCGGGGTCGCCTTCCACATCCGCGACTCGCGCGGCCAACCGGCGGCGGTGGGCCTGCCGGACGTCATCGCCCCGCTTGGCGACACGCTGTTCGTGGTCGAGCTCAAGGCGCCGGGCCAGCGTGCGACGCCCGAGCAGCTCGCCGCGCTCGAGCGCTTCGGGGTCTGCACCCGTGTGCGGGCCGCGGTCATCACCTCCACCGGCGACCGGCTGCGCGACCTGGCCAGCGTCGGCACCTGGGTGGCGGGACGACGATGAGCGCACGTCGCACCCTGCGCGTCACCGAGGCCGCCGCTGAGCTCGGCGTCGACTGCGAGACGGTGCGGCGCTGGCTGCAGAGCGGTCGGTTGCCGGGGCGCAAGGTGGGCGGCACGTGGCTGATCCATATCGAGGAACTCGACGCATGGCTAAGATCGCCCGGTGGGCAGGCGGATGAGCGGCGAGGGATCGATATTCAAGCGCAGCGACGGCCGCTGGGTGGCAGCGGTGTCGATCGGCGGACGGACGACGCGCCGCTACCAGCGCCGGATCCGCCGCACGCGGGGCGAAGCACTCGCCGCGCTCAACGAGCTGAAGGCCGATCGGCTCAGCGGCACCCGCGTGTCGAAGCTCAGCCTTGGCGAGTACCTCCGAGCGTGGCTCGATGACAGCGCTCGCCCGACCATCAGCGCCAACACGTTCCGGGGGTATGAGGACGTGATCGCTCATCTCGAACCCATCGCCGACGTGCCGATCGCGCAGCTGACCGCCGAGGACATCGAACGCTGCTGCAACGCGATGGTGACCAAGCGCGGCAAGGTCGCCCAGCCGCTGTCGCCGAAGACGGTGCGCAACGCGCAGGTCTTGCTGCGCCGTGCTCTCGGCCAAGCCGCCATGCGCGGTCACGTGCGACGCAACGTCGCGCTCGAGGCCCCGCTGCGGCGCGTCCCGCGCCAGCGCCGGCCAGCTATAACGCCCGCCGATGCGAAGCGGATCCTGGGCGCAGTTACCGGCGATCGCTACGAAGCGGCGTTTGCTCTCGCCCTAATCGGCCTCCGCGAGGGCGAGATCCTCGGCCTGGCCTGGGACGACGTTGACCTGGTGGCCGGTACGGTACTGGTGATGCACGAGCTCGTTGGGTCCGGGCCGAACGCCGTGCGACAGCAGCTGAAGACGCTGGCATCGGAGGCGACCGTCCCGCTTCCACCCTTCGTGGTCGATCAGCTGCGCGCGCACTTGGCTCGCCAGCGGGCTGAGCGGCCGATCGCGGCCATCGACGGCGGGCTCGTCTTTGTCACCGCGAAGGGGTACGCCGTCAATGGCTCGTGGTTCACCAAGCACTTCCAGTCGCTGCTCGAGCGTGCGGGTCTGCCACGCATGCGGGTCCACGACCTGCGCCATGGGGCTGCCACGCTGCTCGTGGGCGCCGGCGTTCACCCGCGCGTCGCGCAGCAACTGCTGCGGCACGCGACCAGCAAGACGACGATGGACATCTACAGCCACGTGAGCGCAGCACAGGAGCGGGAGGCGGCGATCGTACTCAACCGGCTCATCGGTGATTCACCAGGTGATTCACCGCGGACCCCTGCATCGTCCGGAAATGGGGTGCCGAGTGGTCAGTCCTGAGCGTGAATGTGGCTCCGGCGGTAGGATTCGAACCTACGACCAAGCGGTTAACAGCCGCCCGCTCTACCACTGAGCTACGCCGGAACGACGCCGCCGTCCATGGCGGACGGCCCTGGGAACGCCGCGGATGATACCGGCCCGCCCCGACC
>JBBQNR010000161.1:0-3380 GCA_038330145.1 Solirubrobacterales bacterium | reverse complement strand
CGCCTCCGGGCTCCCCGTGAGCGCGATCATGCGCACCTTGGGGTGGGCCAGTAACGTCGCCCCGACGGTCTCGTGCGTGCCCGTTACGACGTTTGCCACTCCCGGCGGAAGCAGCCCCGCCGACAGGCGTTCGGCGAGGTGAAGTAGGGAGAGCGGAGTGCGCTGGGACGGCTTCAGGACGACCGTGTTCCCTGCCGCGAGCGCGGGCGCGAACTTCCACGCAGCCATCAGCAGCGGGACGTTCCACGGGATCAGTTGGCCGATAACGCCGATCGGCTCCCGCCGCAGCAACGATGTCATGCCGGGCACGTATTCGCCGCTCGGTAGCCCAGAGACTGTGCGTGCTGCGCCCGCGAAGAAGCGGACGGTGTCGACGGTCGCGTCCACGGTGGCCAGTGCGAACTGCAGGGGCATGCCGACGTTACGCGACTCGATGGATGCGTACTGATCGCGCTCCTCCTCGATAGCGTCGGCGATCCCAAGGAGCGAGGCGGAGCGCTGGGCTGGAGGCATTGGGCGCCACACCTTGTAGAAAGCGTCGTGGGCGGCGTCTATGGCACGCTCGACGTCTCGGCGGGATGCGTGCGGCACGAGCGCCACAACCTGCCCGGTCGAAGGGTCGACGACGTCGTCGACATCGCCGCCAATGTCGACAATCTCTCCGCCGATCAAATTCTTGAGTCGAACTACGGACTCGGTAGCGGAGGACCCGACGCTCACGGCAGATGCTCCACGGGCGGCGCAGCGCGACGCCCATGGCTGACCAGGGCCGCCGGGTCCAAGGCGTTGAGCGCGATGATCAGCATCACGTCGACGCTCCTCCCGCATTGTCCACTTCCGTCCTCGCGAAGACGGCGTGAAGACGATTCATCGCCTCCTCGAGATCCGGGAGGCTGGCCGCGATGCTGATTCGCACATGCGCCCGACCGCGAGCTCCGAACAAGCTGCCCGGAACGAGCGAGACCGCGGCGTCCGTCAGAGCGCGTTCGGCGAATGCGTCCCCATCGAGACCGGTCCCCGACACGTCCGGGAATACATACATCGCTCCAGCGGGCCGCGGGCACTTGACGCCGGCTATGGCGTTGAGCGCCTCTACCGCAAGGTCCCGGTGGCGGATCAACTCGCCGCGCCTGGCCTCGACCCACCCTTCGGACCCCTCGAGCGCTCGAATGCCTGCGGCTTGAATGAATGGCGCGGTGCACGAAGCCGATGCGAACAGAAGTCGTGCCAGCGGCTCCACAAGGCGGCGCGGCACGACCGCGTATCCCAACCGCCATCCAGTCATAGCATATGTCTTCGAGAACCCATCCACCAGAATCGTGCGGTCGCCCATCCCTGGGAGTTGCGCGATCGACCGATGGACTCCGTCAAACACGAACTGCGAATAGATTTCGTCGGAGAGGACGAGCAGGTCGTGCGCTTGCGCGAGTCCTGCGAACGCCTCCAGCTCTGAGCCGGCGATGATCGCCCCGGTAGGGTTGCTGGGCGCGTTCAGCACGAGCAGCCGAGTGCGGGGCGTTATCAGGGCGGCCGCAGCTGCGGCGTTCGGTTGATGGCCCGAGTCGCCGCTCGTGGAAAACGGCACCGGTGTCGCCCCCGCGATACGACATGCTTCGGCAAACAGCGGGTAGCCGGGATCGGGTACCAGAACCTCGTCCCCAGGACTGCAGGTCGCAAGGATCGCCAAGAAGATCGCCGCCTTCGCGCCGGGGAACACCACGACGCAGTCCGGGTCTGCTGGCTCTTCGAGCCGTGTGCCAAGATTCTTCGCGATCGCCTGCCTCAGCTCAGGTGTCCCCGTGGCCTTGACGTAGCGGGTGGCACCGCCGTCTATCGCGTCCTTGGCCGCTTCCCGAATGTGGGCAGGCGTATCCCAGCCTGGTTCGCCCACGTCAAGGTGAATGACGCGGCGGCCATCGGCGCGCGGCCCATCAGCTCGTGACGCGAGAGCAAGGATTGGCTCGTTATCGAGAGGTGCCCCCTCGGACCTCACCGCGAATCCTCCCAGCCTGTGGCCGCCGCGGGGTCCATCCCACCGTCCGTCGGACGCGCCGCGCTGTGATATCGTGCCGGCCACCTGTCTCTGGTCGGAGCTCGCCGTCCCAGCGGTCGGGCGACGACAGGAGCTTCGATACGAAGCGCGACGAAACGGTCCTGGCCAATATCCGCGACTGTGAGATCGTGGCACGCGGCTTGCTCGACCGGCCCACGTTCGACTACTTCGCGGGCGGAGCCGAGGACGAGGTCGCTCTCCACGCAAACCGACGCGCCTGGCGCCGATACGCGCTCCAGCCACGGGTCCTTTCGGGCGTCACCGCGGTCGATCTGTCCGTAGATCTGCCAGGCGCTTCCCTGCAGCACCCGCTGCTGCTGGCGCCGATCGCCTACCACGGCCTGGTACATCCCCAGGGGGAAGTAGCGACCGCCATTGGAGCTGCTGCCGCCGGCGCGCTCATGACCGTTTCGACCTCCGCAAGTCGACCAATGGAGGACGTCCGTGCGGCAACAGACGGAGCCATGTGGTTCCAGCTGTACTCACACGTTGACCGCCCGACGACCATCGCGCTTATCGAGCGGGCGGCAGCCGCAGGCTTCGGTGCCATCGTCCTCACGGTCGACCTACCGGCGTCGGCGCCACGCGACCGAGAGACCCGATCTTCGTTCTGGGGGGCTCGTAGCCCCCGCCCGGCGAACCTCGGCGGAGGAGCCGACCGGGCGGAGCAATTACCCCTGAAATGGGAAGACCTGGAGTGGATCCGTCGGGCCTCCGCGCTGCCGGTCGTCCTCAAAGGAATAGTCCGCGCCGATGACGCCGGGCGCGCGGTGGACTGTGGCGCATCGGCCGTCTGGGTCTCCAACCATGGGGGACGCACAGTTGGACGTGCCCAGGCAACGGCACTAGCCCTTTCCCCGGTCGTTGCGGCGGTCAAAGGTCGCATCCCCGTCATCGTGGACGGTGGTATCAGACGAGGGTCAGACGTGCTGGTAGCCCTCGCTCTCGGGGCGACAGCGGTAGCCATCGGACGACCCCAGATTTGGGCGTTGGCCGTTGGGGGAAGCGAGAGAGTAAGCACTTCGATCAACGACCTCGTTGACGAATTCCGGGCCGCGATGGTGATCGCAGGTTGTGGATCTCTCACTGACATCCCATCGGATCTCCTCGCTCCGTAGCGCGACCGCCTCGAGCCGTGCGGGCATGGCCAACCAGATGGAGGGCTGCTTGCGCCCGCAGCTCGGCTGCGGATCTGTGCCTCAAGATTCATGGCTGGACCGGTGGGACTCCGGCTAGACGATCGAGCAGGAGCGCCTGCGCGACAATCAAGCGCTCAATCTCAGCCAAATCAACGCTCTCATTTGGTCCATGGATCCGGGCGCCTTCG
>JBBQNR010000160.1:0-3391 GCA_038330145.1 Solirubrobacterales bacterium | reverse complement strand
CCAAGAAACCAGTCCAACCGCGCCCAAGGGCCGTCGCCTGACGCTGACGACGGGTGCTGGTCTGGCTACCCTAGGCGTGTGACGAGGGAGCATTCGACGGAGAAAGCAAGCGCAAAGCAGCCGGCGTCGTCGGTGAAGGTCACGGCTGCCAAAGGCCGCCCGATGCTCTCCTGGGTCGGCAAGCGGCCACTCCGCGAGGTGCGCGCCTTTCCCGCCCAGCTCGTTGAGCGCTTCAGCGCCGGCGCAGGCAGCGGCATCGGTCCAGAGGTTGACTGGTCCGGCTGGCCGGACCGATACGAGCGCGGCGGCCTCCTGTTCCACGGCGACAACAAGGAGGTCCTGGCCCACCTGCTGGCCAGCGGCTTCCGCGGCAAGGTCGACCTGGTCTACATCGATCCGCCGTTCGACTCAGGCGCCGACTACGTGCGCCGGGTACAGCTGCGCGGCGCATCGGGCACGGCGCGGCTCGACGGCGAGACCTACACGCTGGGCGAGCAGATCCAGTACACCGACATCTGGGCCAACGACACCTACCTCCAGTTCATGTACGAGCGGCTCCTCCTCCTCAAAGAGCTGCTGTCACCAACAGGATCGGTTTTCGTGCACTGCGACTATCGGCGTTCTTCGTACTTGCGCATCATGATGGACGAGATATTCGGTGCCGATGCATTCAGGAATGAGATCTCTTGGCGGCGGACCACGTCTCGCGCCGCAAGTCGCGGATTCAATCACATTCACGACACGATCCTCTTTTACACGAAGAGCGACTCCTACACTTGGAACGTCCAATACACCGGTTACCGCGATGAGTATCTAGGCGCGGCGTTTCGACGAACCGACGACTCCGGCGGAAGATATCGCGAAACTCCGCTGACGGCACCTGGGACATCCGGCGGTCAATCAGGACAGGATTGGCGAGGCGTCAATCCGGCCGAGATTGGCGCCGGCCGTCACTGGTCGATACCCGGTTACATGCTTCCTGAGCTGTCTGAAGCAGCACGCGACGATACCTTGATCGCGCTTGACGAACTCGATGCCCTGGGCCGCATTACTTGGGCGCGCGAAGGACAGGGAAGGCCCAACTTTAAGCAATACGAGGATGACCTGCGTGGAGTTGAACTTCAGTCGATTTGGGAGGAGTTTACGGCCATATCGAGCGCATCTTCGGAGGCGACTGGATTTCCCACTCAAAAGCCCGAAGCGCTGCTCGAGCGGATCATCCGCGCCGCATCCAACCCTAGCGACATCGTGCTCGACTGTTTCATCGGTTCGGGGACGACCGCGGCGGTGGCGCAGAAGCTCGGGCGGCGCTGGATCGGCGCCGACATCAACAAGGGCGCCATTCAGACCACCGTCAAGCGCCTGGCGGGCGTCATGGAGGAGCAGGCGGCGGCATCGGGCTCAGAGCAGCAACGACTCCTGACCGATGACGACGCCGCGCCCCCGCCTCCGGCGCAGCTCTCGTTCTCGACGTGGCGCGTCAACGACTACGACCTCCAGATCCAGCACAACGAGGCGGTCAACCTGGCGTGCGAGCACCTCGGCGTGGAGCGCACCAAGACCGATCCGTTCTTCGACGGCAGCCTGGGCCGGCAGCTCGTCAAGATCGTGGCGTTCAACCATCCGGCCACGCTGCTCGACCTTCAGGCCGCCGCACACGAGCTGGAGGTCCGCGACGACGAGCGCGACGCCGTGCTGGTCGCCCTCGGCCGCGAGCTGGCCTGCGAGCGCTGGTTGGAGGACTACAACCGGCATCGGCCCATCAACAAGCTGTCCATCATCGAGCTGCGCTCGGACCCGAAATACGGCAAGTTTTTCGAGCACAGGCCGGCCTCCGCGCGCGTCTCGCTCGAGGCCGATGCAGCTGGCTCGCCATGCGTTCGAGTCACCGACTTCATCTCGCCCTCGATCCTCGAGCGACTGTCCTCAACCGAGGGCGTGCTGGCGCCGCAGATCAGCGACTGGCGATCGATGGTCGACAGCGTGATGATCGACACCGCCTATGACGACGAGGTCTTCAACGTGGTCCTTGCCGACATTCCGCAGCGCAAGACCGAGGTGGTTGCCGGCGAGTACCGCTTGGACCTGCCGCCCGGTGCTGCGTTGCCGGTCGCGGTCAAGATCACGGACATGCTCGGCGAAGAGGTGCTGGTGAACCTGGATCGGAGTCAATGACGAAGTGCCAAAGCTGATCTCACCCGCGGAGAATCTCGAAGAGGATCGCGCGCTCGCCCGCCAGATCGGAGCTCGAATCCGCTCCCTACGCCTGGAACGCGGCATGACGCAACAGGACCTGGCCGGCCACCGCTACACAAAGGCCTACATCAGCGCCATGGAAATCGGCAGCGCCCGACCATCGATGCTCGCCCTCCAGCACCTCGCCTTGCAGCTGCGCGTCCATCCGGGGACCCTGCTGGACGACGGGCCGAACGGCGGTGCGGCCGATCACTCGCCGGCGATCGTCTGGGTTCGGTTCGCCCGAGGCAAGCTGCGGATGGAGCTCGAGGACGGGCGCGAGATCGCCCTGCGATCGTGCAGCAGCCGCTCCTACAGGCCGGCCTCGCCGACCTCGACGAGTGGACGCTTGGACACCTTGGACGCTCGGTCCGCTGGCCGAAGCTGAGGGTCGAGGTGGCGGCGAGTGACTTCTTCGAGGGCCAGATGGCTGCCAGACTCCCCGATCCGGATCCAGAGGAGCTGGGTCAGCAGGTCAGGCAGGCGCGTGACGCCCGCAACATGACGCAGGCGCAGGTCGCCGGAGACCGCTTTCACGCCGGCATACATCGCCGCACTGGAGAAGGGCAAAGCCCTCCCCTCGCTCACGACGCTGAGCACATCGCCGAGCGGTTGCGTACCACGCGACAGGCGCTCGTCGCCGACGACCCAAATCGTCCGCCCTCGGCGCCAAGAGCGCGGCCTGTCATCGCCGAACGCGTCGAGCTCGATGGCTCGCGCGTCAACCTGGCGCTGACGGACGGTCGAGAGCTTGGACTGCCGCGGCACCTCTTCCCGAAGCTGCGCAAGGCCTCGCTGGAAGAGTTCGGGCTCGCCAAGATCGTGCGCGACGGCGCGGCGGTCCGCTGGTCGAACCTGGGCTTCGAAATCCTGGTCGCCGACTACGCGAAGCCGCGCCTCGATCTCACCTGAGCCGACCGCGGGCTTGCTTGATCGCTCATTGACGTACGGCCCTGCGATCCGCATACTTCTCGCGCAATACGTATCTGGGGCTCGACATATGGCAAACGTGGTCGGTGAGCGCTTTCAGATCACCATCGACAAGAAGGCCCGCCATCAGCTCGGAATCCACCCGGGCGATATCGCGATCGAGCGGGTTCAGAACGGTCGCCTTGTGGTCACGTTTGTGCCCAAGCCGCATCGTGAGTCACAGCTC
>JBBQNR010000159.1:0-3415 GCA_038330145.1 Solirubrobacterales bacterium | reverse complement strand
GACCCCAAGGGCGAATACGGCCCGCTCGCGCAGGCATTCGGTGTCAGGCCGATTGCACTCGTGCCCGGAGGCGAGGTGCGCCTCAACCCGCTTACCCGCCGCGCCGGCTGGGCGGAGCAGCTGCGGCTACTCCAGGCGATCACGGCCGGCGCGCTTCACCGGGCGCTCGTGCCCGAGGAGGAGGCGGGACTGCGCGAGGCGCTGAGGATCATCAACGCCGAGGAACACGCCGAGCCGACCCTTCCCGGCGTTGTCGACGTGCTGCTGCGACCCAGGGAGGCGATGGCAGAACGGCTTGCGACGTCGGTTTCGGAGCTCGCCCATGCGATACGCCAGGCCGCGCTCGGGCTGCAGCGGTTGTGTGAGGGAGACCTGCGCGGGATGTTCGACGGACCGACCACCGCCGGCCTCGACCTGGACGCCCGGTTTGTGTGCCTCGACCTGAGCGCCGTGTACGACTCGTCAGCGCTCGGGATCCTGATGACCTGCGCGGCAGCGTGGCTGCGGACCATGGTCGATGAGCAACGAGAGGCGTCCGACGCGAGCAAGCTGCACGTCGTCGTCGACGAGTCCTGGCGCATCTTCTCGAACCTTGGGATCGGCGAGTGGTTGCAGGATTCCTTCAAGCACTCGCGCGCCTACGGGATCCAGAACATCGTCGTGATGCACCGGCTCTCGGATCTGCGGGCGGCCGGCGCCGAAGGCAGCCGTGAGGCGCGGCTCGCCGAGGGCCTCTTGGCCGACGCAGAGACGCGCGTCATCTACGCGCAGCCGACCGACGAGCTCGAACGGACGCGCGAGCTGCTCGGGCTGACCGAGACCGAGCTCGAGCTACTCCCGACGCTCCGGCGGGGCGAGGCGCTTTGGAAGGTCGGCCAGCGCTCCTTCCTGGTGTACCACCGGCTCTCGTCGTTCGAGGCGAGGCTCGTGGACACCGACGCCCGGATGGCCGTCGGCACACGATGAGCGGTGTCTCGCACGGTCGGCCGGCCGGTCGCCTCACTCCCTGGGAGATGGCGGCGGCGGCGTCGCTCGCTGCCGTCTTCGTGCTCGGCGGCTTGCTGTGGCTCTGGGGTGGGGTCGCCGGCGTCCTTTTCGGGCACGGCTGGCCCGACACGTCGGTCGCCGGGATGGGGAAGGTCGTCTGGCGGTTGCCGTCGCGACTCGGCGACCCTGGCGCCGCGTGGCCGGAGACCGCGACTCGGGCGTTGCCAGGCCCAGTCGGGTTCTACATCTCGCTTGGACTGCTTATCGCCCTCCTCGCGGGACTCACCGTCCTCGTGGTGCGGCTGTGGCGTCGGCATGGCGCCTCGCGACCGGCATCGCACTCGCGTCGCGCTACCACCGCGGCGTGGGCGAGGGGGGCCGAGTTGCGCCCGCTCACGGTGCGGGCGCCTGTCGCCGGCCGTCTCACACTCGGCCGGGCCGGGACGCGTCTCATCGCTGCCGAACCGCGCCAATCCGTGATCGTCGTCGCTCCGACGCAGAGCCTGAAGACCACCGGCCTCGCGATC
Source organism: Solirubrobacterales bacterium (assembly GCA_038330145.1). GTDB lineage: Bacteria > Actinomycetota > Thermoleophilia > Solirubrobacterales > JBBDJG01 > JBBQNR01. Next base: position 1,901 of record JBBQNR010000159.1, on the reverse strand, counting down.
CCAGCGGTGTTGGAGTGGGAGGGACCCGTCGTAGCGGCAAGCGTGAAGACCGATCTACTGCGCGACACGCTCGCTCGACGGCGCGCCGCCGGCGAGGTGTTGATCTACGACCCCACCGGCGCGACCGGCATTCCAGGCTCAGGCTGGTCGCCGCTGGCCAGCTGTGAGACGTGGGGAGGGGCTCAACGCACCGCAGCGTGGCTGACGAGCTCCGCTCAGCCGCTCGGCGGCTCACTCGCCGACGCCGACTTCTGGTACTCGGCCGCAGCAAAGCTGCTCGCGCCCCTGCTGCTCGCAGCTGCCTCATCAGAGCGCCCGATGGCGGAGGTCGTCCGATGGATCGACACGCAGGAGGAACGTGAGGTGCAAGCCGCACTCGAGGCGACGGGTGACGAGAGCGCGCTGATCGCCGCGGAAGCGAGCTGGCGGCGCGACGAGCGTCAGCGCTCCTCGATCTACACAACCGCGGAGACAGTGCTCGCGGCGTACGCCGACCCTGGCGTCACCGCGTCCGCGGACACCTGCGAGATCACACCGCGATTGCTGCTCGACGGTGGTTCGCACACGCTCTACATCTGCGCGCCCGCGCACGAACAGCAACGCCTCCGGCCGCTGTTCGCGACGCTCCTCCACTCCGTTGTGACAGCGGTGTTCGAGCGGGCCTCTCGCACCGGCGAGCCGCTCGACCCGCCGCTGCTTCTCGTGCTCGACGAGGCGGCGAACATCGCCCCGCTGCGCGATCTCGACACGCTCGCGTCGACGGCGGCCGGTCAGGGCATCCAGCTGGTCTCAGTCTTCCAAGACCTGGCGCAGGTGCGCGAGCGCTGGGGCGTTCGAGCGGGGTCGATCGTCAACAACCACCGAGCGAGGATCATCGGCTCGGGGATCGCGGACCCCGAGACGCTCGACTACGTCGCGCGCGTCCTAGGCGATGCGGAGGTCCGCCAGGTCTCCTCGACCGCCGCGGCCGATGGGCAGGGGTCGACCACGGAGTCGAGCGGCTTCCGTGCGCTCGCACCGGCGAACGTCCTTCGCGAAGGCCGGCCAGGACGCGCGGTGCTCGTCTACGGTCACCTGCCGCCGGCGGGGCTCGAGTTGCGCCCCTGGTTCGCGGACCGATCGCTTCGTCGGCTCGCCGCCGACCACGCTTCCGCAACGAGAGTCGAAAAAGGACACCAACAACGGCGCCTCACCAAGAACCAGTTCAAGGAAGTTCGCTAATTGGAGAAACCCGTACCGACACGCTTGACAACGCCAGTATGGTCAGTGCCTCGTGATCGGGTAGGGGAGATCCGGTCGAATCCTTGAGCCGACCGCAGGGAGCGCGGGGCGGCTCAACAGGCAGGGGACGGTCAACGATGCGTCGTGTGCTTCTTGGTGTGGTCGTGTGCGTTCTTGCCGCTGCCCTTGCAGCGACCGCGATCGCTGGCGCTGGTGCTGCCCAGCGGCGCCATCGGGCCGGTGCGCCCGTCATGCCGAGGCTCTCGCACTCGAAGGCGCGGAAGCTCCGGCTCAAGGCCGCAGCGCGCGAGGCTAGGTTGCGGTCGCCGGCCGCGAAGCGCGCGCGCCGCCGGTCCCGGACGCTCTATCGCCGTTCGTCGCACGCGGAGGCACTCGCCATCGCACGCGGCCACTTCCGGGATGTCGTTGACAGCTCGGCCTACCGGGGCCTGCGCTTGCGGGCTGGCGAGCGGATCGCCGACTATCTAGGCGACAACATTGCAGTTGTCGATGGCCCCGGGGAGAGCGGGCGGGGGATCGGTCGGTCGACCGTGCCGCTGCTGACGCGTGACGGGAGCGGCGAGAAGGTGCCCGTGGATCTTCGACTGGAGCGCCGGGGCCGCCGATTGCAGCCGAAAGCGCCGCTCGGTGAAACCTCGATCGCGGACGACGCTGGAGGG
>JBBQNR010000158.1:0-3443 GCA_038330145.1 Solirubrobacterales bacterium | reverse complement strand
ATCTGATCATCTGCAACGGCGTCTTCGGCTGGGGCCTCGACGATCGGGCCGATTGCGAGCGCGCGTTCGATTGCTGTTTCGACGCCCTGCGCCCTTCCGGTGAACTGGTGATTGGCTGGAACGACGTCGCGCAGCACCGGCCATTCAATCTGGCCAGCCTGCAATCCCTGGCGCGCTTCGAACCGCTACGCTTCGAACCGCTCGGCTCGACTCGCCATCTGGCCAACGCAGACAACGGGCCCGTCTACAACTTCTACGTGAGGCCCTGATTGACCGCCGCCAGGCGCTGGCGCGTCTGGGCGATCGGCGCTACCGAGCCATGTCACCGGCGCGTTGGCGGCCGCTTGCACTCTCGCCGGCGCTCGGCGAGGAATTCAGGGAAGCCGCCAAGGCGCTGAACTGCTTCGGAGTGCAGCGATGAAAGGCCTCGGCGAACGCGACCCGATGCGGCAGGCCGCGATAGCGATTCAGGCCGATGAAGGCGGACGCGTAGTCCCGGTCCTCCATCTGAGAGGTGTACATCCGGATCAGCTCGGCCTTCTGCTCGACGACGCTGCCGATGTCGATGGCGATATTGGGCGTGAGCGCAGACCAGACCTCGTAGGCAAGAACATCGCCGTGCCAGCCTGCAAGTCGGGCGGCAGCGCTGAGCGCGAACGCACAAGCCTGGTGGTCGCCGTGGCCATCGAGCGGGAACGGGCAGAAGACCAACGTCGGAGCGAACTCCTTGAGCTCCTGCGCGAGCCGCTCGGCGATTTCCCGCTCGTAGCGGACCAGCTTGCCGTCCGGAAATCCGAGTTCGATCACCGAATCCAGTTGCAGCACGGCGCGGACCTCGGTCATTTCCGCGTGTCGGGTCGCGTGCAAGCGACCCGCCGCGACCGGGTCACGCAGGCCCGCCGTGCTGTCGGAGACATAGACGACGCGGACGTCGCTATGGAGCTGCCGGTGCAGCAGCAGGCTGCCGCCGCATGCCATCACCTCGTCGTCCATGTGAGGCGAGACGACGAGCACCCGTGATCGAACGGGCGCGACAAGCTCCATCGGCATGCGTTGGCTGGCGCGTTTGAGTGCGATGTAGGAGAGGCGCGCCAAGGCGGTGCGCAGGCGGTTCGAGATCGATGGCATTGAGGATCGTGCGAGGGTCATGCCGGCGTGGACGCGACTTCGATCCGGCGCTCGCACTCTATCAACTCGGCGACGTTGGCCTGTCGTCCTACACCTCGGCCCCTGAGTGCGGGATGGGGTTCGCAAAGCAGGCGACATAGCCTGCGTCTACGTTCCGAGGTCGGGGCGCATCAGCATCAAGTTTGGAGTCAGCTGTGAAGAAACCCCTGTTAGCTCTTGCTCTCGCCGCGGTCGCCGCCGGTGCGCAAGCCCAAGTCACTTTCGTCGACGGGACCGAGCGCCCGGTCTTCCTCAACTACAACCCGAACGGGGCGGCTGGAACCCTGGGTCCCGTGGTCGGTGGTCGCGAAGACGCGACGATCAACACGACCGCCGGCATCCTGACCGCCACGTTCCTCGGCTTCGAGGCGATCGACACCGATACCTTCACCTTCACGCTGAGCAGCGGAACGCTGAGCAACAAGGGGGCGCTGAACGCGACGATCTCCGGGCCGGTGGCCGCCGGCTTGCTCAACTTCTCGTTCGCGGACCTGTTCCAGGGCACTTCCGTGGGCAATGGCCAGAACCTCGGCGACTTCACGTCCTATGCGGTCCTCGGCTCTTTCGCCGGCGCCGTGTTCACGCCCTTCACGATGGGCGGTGCCTACGACCTCATCCTCGGCTTCAACGACGGCCTCAGGGTGGACGCGGACTACGACGACCTGGTGGTCGGCCTGAAGGTGGCGGCGATCCCCGAGCCGGAGACCTTCGCCTTGTTCCTGGCAGGTCTCGGCGCGCTCGGCTTCATGCACCGGCGCCGCAGGATGACCTGAGCTTCGAGCTTTACCTCAAAAAGGCCGGCTTGCCGGCCCTTTTGTTTGTCCGCGCTGCTTCTGGCTACTACAGGACGGTCAGAACACCCTTCTTGATCCGGCCAGGCGCACCGCTTCCCGGCTGACACGACATTTCATACTTGCCGTGAGTCGAGGGCACGAATACATGAGGCGACGGCTTCTTGCCGATCGGCTTGTTCTGCGGAGAAAAGCCCTGATTATTGAACTGCAGCGTGTCGGAGGTACCACGAACGGACAGCTCGACCGGCACGTTGGCTTTGACGACGATCTCGCTCGGATCGAAGACATCCTCGCCACACTCGATGTTCGCGCGTTGCACCCCGTTGTGCGTCACCGCAATCCATGCTTCCGTCCCCGGTGCGCCCTCGCGGAGTTGGGCACAGGCCGACGTCGAGACGAGAAGCAACCCAAACACGACATGCTTCGACATGACGACTCCTACTTGACCGTCTGAGCAGTGATGTTCGATCGCGGGCTCTCCCCCGCCGCGTTGATCGCACTGACCTGGTAGTAATAGGTCTGCTTCGAGACCCCGCTGCCATCCATGTACGACGTACCGACTCCCGTGGTGGCGAGCAGCGCGAAGGGGCCGGCGGCTGTCGTAGCCCGGTAAATCTTCTCGCCCGTGATGCCGCTCGCGGCCTGCGTCCACGACAGCTTGATGTTCTTGCCCGCAAGGCTGGATCCCAGGACGGGAGCGGGAGGCTGGAGTGCCGGCACTACCGCGAAGCGGGCGAGTATGTTTCTCGTCGCTTGCTGCGCTGCCGGGATCTCGACATGGTTGCCGAAGCTGTCGAGGCCAAAGTTCCACTGCATCGAGCCGGTCGCGACGACGACGGAGCCCGTCGCCGTCGTATACGTGGCCATGTGGGAGCCGCCCCAGTCGTCGGGCGAGTCGGTGAGCTTCTGCAGGGTCGGGGGTGAATATCCGTTGTTGAAGATCGCGTCAGTCTCATAGCCTAGCAATCCGCTTAGAGGGGTCCCGTTGACAACGCCGGTCCCGCTGAATACCCAGCTCGATGCGTCGGAGACGATCATGTCGCCCCGGAACGGATCGCCGTGATACTGGACGCCGACGAACGCGTTCTCGGGCTGGGCGATCGGGTCGACGACTCCGAAAATCGGCAGCAGATCGCGAAACCGGGCGGTGATGTATTTGTCATTGGCCTTGTCGAGGTCCGTCGCGTACGGATCGCTCGTCTGAGCCGCTTCCTTGTAAGCGACCATCGTCCGGTTCGGCTGCCCCGTCGAGCTCGGTTCGAATCGAACCTGCCAGTAGGCTTCGTTGGCTGCGAAAAAACCGAGGTGGACACCGCGCGCTTGCGCCGCCTGCACCGCGGCTCTCATCGGGTAGGACCAGTACTCGTCGTGCCCCGCGGTGAGGAAGGCCTTGTGACCGACCAGCAGGTTGGGGGTCACGTGCAAGTCGATGTTCGATGCATAGGTGACGTCGTAGCCCTCGCGCTCGACGAACCGGACGAA
>JBBQNR010000157.1:0-3449 GCA_038330145.1 Solirubrobacterales bacterium | reverse complement strand
TCAAGAGGGTGTCGAGGTCGGCGGTCACGCGGCCACCTCCGTGGTCGACGTTGGCGTAAGCAACGCCGACCTTCGACACCCTTGCTATGTCCCCTCGGCCCGAACCGCGCGCAGCGGAACGGAATCAATCATCTAGGCCCTACCAGCAACGCCCCGGCAAAAAACTCTAGGGTTACGCGGCCCGACCCACCCGACTAGCAGGAGGAGTTCCCTTGGCAGAAAACGCTCCCAAGACGCCTCAGGACGTAGCCGCGATCTGCGACGAGCGCGATGTCCGCTTCATCCGCCTCTGGTTCACCGACATCCTGGGCCAGCTGAAGAGCTTCTCCATCAACAGGGACGAGCTGGATGACGCCTTCGAAGGCGGCATGGGCTTCGACGGCTCGTCGATCACGGGGTTCAACCCGATCGAGGAGTCGGACATGATCGCGATGCCCGACCCCGCGACGTTCCACATCCTGCCCTGGCGGCCCGCTGACAAGGCGACCGGCCGCATGTTCTGCGACGTCCAGGTGCCCGGCGGCGAGCCCTACGAGGGCGATCCGCGCTGGGTCCTGCGCCGGTCGCTGGAGCGCATGCGGGGGATGGGCTTCGACGACTTCTTCATCGGGCCCGAGCTCGAGTACTTCTACTTCCGCTCTTCCGAGACCGGTGGCGGCCCGCCCGAGGTGCTCGACAAGGGCGGCTACTTCGACCTCACGACGCTCGATGCCGGCTCGGACCTGCGCCGCGAGACGGTGCTGGCGCTGGAGCAGCTGGGCATTCACGTCGAGTACAGCCATCACGAGGTCGGCCCGTCGCAGCACGAAGTCGACATGCGCTACGCGGACGCCCTGAAGATGGCCGACGACTGCATGACCTACCGGATCACCGTGAAGGAGTACGCGATGAAGTACGGCTTCTACGCGACCTTCATGCCGAAGCCCCTGTACGGCGAGAACGGCTCGGGGATGCACGTGCACCAGTCGCTGTTCAAGCAGGGACGCAACGCGTTCTATGACGCCAACGACCAGTTCTTCCTGTCCGACGTCGCGAAGTCGTTCATCGCCGGCCAGCTCAAGCACGCACGCGAGATCGCGGCCCTGTTCGCGCAGTGGGTGAACTCCTACAAGCGGCTGGTGCCTGGCTACGAGGCACCCGTCTACGTGGCGTGGTCGCGGCGCAACCGCTCGGCCTTGATCCGGGTGCCGCTCTACCACCCCGGGAAGGAGCAGGCGACCCGCTGCGAGATCCGCAGCCCCGACCCGTCCTGCAACCCGTACCTGTGCTTCTCGGCGCTGCTGCAAGCGGGGCTCGAGGGAATCGAGAAGGGCTACGAGCTGCCCGAGCCGATGGAACGGAACCTCTACCACCTGTCGCCCGACGAGCGCAAGAAGCTCGGCATCGAGCAGCTGCCGGAGACGCTCGGCGAGGCGATCGAGATCGCTTCGGAGTCGGAGCTGATCCTCAAGACGCTCGGCGAGCACGTGTTCACGCGCTTCGTCGAGATCAAGCGCCAGGAGTGGGAGGACTACCGCACGCAGCTCTCCAGCTGGGAGATCGAGAAGTACCTGCCGGTCCTGTAGTCCTCGGAGGAATTTGGCCACACGGCCAATGACATGCGCGCATGGGTTCGGGACCATGCGCGCATGGTCGTCATCGAGGAGATGCGGCCGGACGACTGGCCGGCTGCGCGCCGGATCTACGCCGAGGGCATCGCCACCGGCCAGGCGACGTTCGCCGCTGAGCCTCCTGATTTTGAGGAGTGGGATCCGAACCACCTCGAGGAATGCCGGCTCGTCGCTCGCCGCGACGGCCGCGTAGTCGCCTGGGCTGCGCTCATGCCTGCCTGGAGCTGCAGCTGGTATCGCGGCGTCGCGGAGGTGAGCATGTACGTCGCCGCGGCCGAACGTGGGAGCGGGGTAGGGAGGGTGTTGGGCCAGGCCTTGGTCGATGCTTCGGAGAGCGCGGGCATCTGGACGCTCGAAGGCTGGATCTTCCCGGAGAACGAGGCGAGCCTGTCGCTCTGCGAGTCCTTCGGATGCAGGGTCGTGGGCGTGCGGGAGCGGCTCGGGCGGATGGGCGAGCGGTGGCGGGACGTCCTGCTGGTCGAGCGCCGGAGCCCGACTGTGGGCTGACACGCCGAACTTTGGCGCCTCGCTTCCAGGGGGTGGAAGTCAGGTGGCAATGTTCGCGGCCTCGAGGGCGGCGACGTCCTCGTCCGTCAGCTGCACCGCGGCCGCGCCGACGTTCTCCTCGAGATGCGCAACGGAGGCGGTACCCGGGATCGGAAGCATCGCCGGGGAACGCTGCAGCAGCCACGCGAGCGCCCGCCGTGCACCTGACGCCGCGAGCTCGCCGCCGCCCAGCGGCCACCACGGCATGAAGGCCATTCCCGCGCGCTCGCAGATGGCGATCTCCGTCTCGCTGTCCCGATGCATCAGGCTGTATCGGTTCTGCACCGAGACGATCGGCGCGGTGCGGCGTGCAAGCTCGAGCTGCTCCCCAAAGACGTTCGACACGCCGATCTGCCGGACCTTCCCTTCGCGGCGCAGCTCGTCGAGTGCTCCGACCGATTCCTCCAGCGGGACGTTCGGGTCGGTCATGTGCAGTTGGTACAGATCGATGGTGTCCACGCGCAGGCGTTTCAGGCTGCCTTCGCAGGCTTCCCGCAGGTACTCGGGCCGGCCGTCGCCCGTCGGCTGGCCGTCCACCAGTTTCTGCCCACCCTTGGTGGCGATCACCAGGTCTTGCGGATACGGATGCAGCGCCTCGGCGATCGCGTTCTCGCTGTTGCCGTACACGTCGGCCGTGTCGATCAGGTTCACGCCGAGCTCCAGCGCTCGCTGAAGCAGCGGGCGCGAGTGCTCGGCGTCCTGGATGAACCGCGCGCCCAGCCCGATCCGGTTGACCGTGAGGTCGCCGAGGGCGAGCTGGCCGGCGGCCGCGGCCAGAGTCTCTGTCATGACAGCAGCTTCTCGAGCTGTGCCGAATCGGTGACAGGCATCTGGCACGTGAAGCTCTCGCACACGTAGGCGGCCGGTTTCCCGTCGACCAGCTCGCGGCCGCGCAGGAGGGGGATGGCGTCGAGCGCCTCCTCGTCGTCGGGCCGCGTGCCCGCGACGACGACGGTGGGGCGGAAGCGGCGGTGCACGACTCCCGCCAGCTCGTCGAGCTGCTCGCCGACCAGCGCAACCTCGCGGGGCGTGGAGAAGTGGAAGTGCGTTGCCTGGAGCAGGTGGCCGAACGCCTGCGGGTGCCGGGCCGCGGCTTGGTGCAGGAGACGGAAAACCTCGACCGCCGGTCGCTCGTATGCGCGGTCGCCGGTGATCGCGAAGATCCGGAGCAGCGCGTAGGCCGCGGACGAGCTTCCGGACGGGATCGGGTGGTCTTCGAAGCTACGCGGGCGCACGACCAGCGACTCGTGGTCGGAGGCGGTGTCGAAGAATCCGCCGGCCCCCTCGGGATCG
>JBBQNR010000156.1:0-3579 GCA_038330145.1 Solirubrobacterales bacterium | reverse complement strand
GCTCGTTGTCGCCTTAAGACGGCCTACCGCTCACGGAAGCTGATGCCGCCGCTGATGCGCTCGGTACGCCGGTGCGCCGGTGCGCGCCACGAGAGGGCTCGTGACGCTCCGAGCCCAAGAGTCAATCTCCATCATTTCGGCGCGGACAGGCTTCGTTCCCCTGCTGATGCGGCATTGTGCCCGACATGGTCGTACACGTCACGCATGATTTGGCGCCTGAGCTCGTGCAAAGCGTGATTTCCCTTGCGGACAGGTATCGGCGCTGGCTTGGCTTTCTGCCGGCGGCGGCGATTGAGCAGATGGCGTCACAGGGGCGCCTCTTGGCAGCGGTGGAGGGTGAAGCCTTGGTGGGCTACGTGCTCTTCGACCTTCCCGGAAGCGATATCCGGATCGTGCAGCTTTGCGTGGCACCCGAGATGCGCAGCACGGGCGTAGCACGACTGTTGGTCGACACGCTTTCGAGAAGCTACGCGGAGCGAAGGGGAATCCGCCTGCGCTGTCGGAGGGACTGGCCCGCGAATGGTGCGTGGCCAAGTCTTGGCTTTCGCCCAGCAGGCGAGGTCCTTGGGCGTGGCTCGGACCGCCAGCCGTTGACGGTCTGGTGGAAGGAGCACTCCCACCCGACCCTCTTCTCGCAGAGCCCTGAACCGGTCTTGCTGGCGGCGATGGACACCGACGTGTTCAGCGCCGCGTATGGCGGATCGCCCGTGGTCGACTCAGAGGCTCTGGTCTTGGCCCCGGACTCTCCCCTCCTGACGGAGCAAGTGGAACTCTCAGCAACGGCGGAGATGGCGCGCGAAGTGAACGCCACGAAGGATGAAGCCGTCCGGAGGAGGTTGCTTGCATCCCTCTCTGGCCTGCGTGTGCTTCGCACCGATCCCCAAGAGGTCGGGCGCGCCGCTGCCTCACTGCTCGACCTCCTGCCGGAGACGAGCAAGGCGAGTGATCCCTCCCTCGAGTCCGACGCCCGAATGATCGCCGCGGCCCACCTCGGGGGCGCCGCGGCCTACGTGACCTGCGATCGCCGTGCCGTCAGCTCCCTCGGCCCGATCGCCGCGGCACTGTGGGGAATTCAAGTTCTTCTTCCTGTAGACCTCCTCTTGCATGCAAGAACTCTCGCTCCCAATTTCCGCTATCTTCCCTCCGCGCTGGCAAATACGCATTTCACCGTGGCAGAGCTCGGAGGCGAAAGGCGCACCGATCTGGATGTCTTTCTGAACTTCCAAAACGGAGAGCGTCGCTCGCAGTGGAACGAGCGGATCGCGTCGGCCATAGCGAGTTCGCTAGCCACCGACGGCGTCCGCCTCCTTGTCCTCGATGCGGCATCGACGCCAGTTGCACTCGTGATCGCCCGACAGGACACGAGACAACTCGTTGTTGACGTCCTGCGCGCGGGGAAACATCATCTCGGCGCATCCGTCGCCAGGCAACTGGTCGCCCGCGTGCGGGTGCTGTGTCTTGAATCGGGGATTGGCGAGATCAAGGTAACTGATCCCATGTTGGACAAGGTCACTGCGGCTGCGCTGAGCGACGAGGGGTTCACACCGTCCGAAGGAGTCTGGGTTGCTAGCGTCATTGACGCTGTGCTCCCTGTCGACGACTCGAAGTTGTTGGCCTTGCTAGAGGGAGGTCCTCCAGCGACCGCTGATAAGTGGGCTGAGGTTGAGCACCGAGGTTGGCCGCTGAAGGTGGCTGGCGGAGGGATCGAATCGGCGATCGTTCCTGTCCGGCCGCAGTTCGCCGCAGATCTACTCGGCCTTGCGACCCTGACCGCGCGACCCGCGCCGCTTGGGCTCAGCCGGGAGCACATCTACTACCGAGCGGCCACGTCCCGTGTGGCAGTACCCACGCGAGTGCTCTGGTACGCGAGCGCACCAATCAAGGCAGTCGTCGCCTGCTCCACCGTGGTCGAAGTCACGATCGGCGAAGCTGATGAACTGCATGAGCGCCATGCGCGCTACGGCGTGTGGTCACGCGCGCAGGTGCGCGGACGTGCGCGCGCCGGGAAGGTGCAGGCCATCCGCTTTCGTGACACGCAGCTGCTTCGTCCCGTGAACTACGAACGGCTACCCGCCCTGGCTCCGTCGGACCGCTTGGGTACCCTCCAGACGGTGACCCGCATCGCCGAAGACTCCTTCGTTAACATCTACAGCGCAGGACGGTGGCCGTGAGCAACCAAGACGCAGGCGCGGGGATTCTGTTGTCCGTTCGGCCGCGTTTTGCCGAAGCCATCATGACTGGTGACAAGGACGTCGAGCTGCGGAGGCAGCCGGTCGGTGCCCGGCCGGGCGACTTGATCGTGCTCTACTCCTCTAGCCCTGTCATGGCCGCGGTCGGATGGGCGCGGGTTCAAGAAGTCCTGACTTCGCAAGTGGCAACCCTCTGGGCCACCCACGGGCAGCGCACGGGAGTCAGCCACGAGGAGTACCTTTCCTACTTCGAAGGCGCCGCGAGTGCCCATGGGCTCGTGTTGGAGAGACCTCACCGTCTGGAAGCGCCAGTCCCGCTGCGAGTCCTTCGCAGCGAGTTCGGAGTGCAGCCGCCGCAGAGCTGGCGCTATTTGCCTAGGAAGCTGGGCCAGGCGCTTCCGGCCATGGCCTAGCAGACCTCCGCCATCAGCCCGGACTTCCGCAGCTAATGGGCACATGAGAGCTTGGTTCACTACATAGTCCCTGCTCAGAGGCACGGTGGGGTCTCCGGAAACCGGCTTCGTGTAGGCACATGACTTGTGGCGTGTCGCTCGACAGGGCGGGGTCTACGCGGTTGAGTGGTGGGCATGTACTTGCGGGAGACGCGGCGGACGAACCGGGACGGGTCGGTGGTGTCGTACCTGCAGTTGGCGCACAACGAGCGGCACCCGGAGACCGGCAGCTCGGTCGCGAAGGTGATCCACAGCTTCGGCCGCGCCGAGCAGGTCGACCGTGACGCCCTGGCCCGGCTGGTGTCGTCGATCTCGCGGTTCCTGACCCCCGAGCAGGCGGCGGCTGCGGCGCAGGGCGCCGAGGTCGAGATCGTGGACTCCCGGCCGCTGGGTGGGGCGTGGACGTTGGACCGGGTCTGGGAGCGGCTCGGGATCGGTGCCGCGATCCGCCGGGTCGCGACTGGTCGGCGCCTTGATGGTGAGGCGGTCGAGGGGGTCGTGTTCGCGCTGGTCGCGCAGCGTGCACTGAAGCCGGGATCGAAGTTGGCCGCGACGGACTGGGTCGCCAACCGGGTCGCGATCGCGGGCCTGGCCGGCTTCACCGACGACCAGGCGTATCGGGCGATGGACTTCCTGCTCGAGGCCCTGGAGGAGATCGCCGGGGAGATCTTCGCCTCGGTGGCGCATCTGCTCAACCTGGACCTGGACATCGTGTTCGTCGACACCACCTCGACCTACTTCGAGCTCGACGTGCCCGATGACCTCGCCGACCTGCAGGACAGCGTCGATGACGACGGGGTCAGCCGTCCGGTCGAGCAGGGCAAACGGAGCTTCGGGCACTCCAAGGACTTCCGCACCGACCTGCCGCAGGTGGTGATCGCGATGGCCGTCACCCGCGACGGCGTCCCGGTGCGGTGCTGGACGTTCCCGGGCAACAC
>JBBQNR010000155.1:0-3729 GCA_038330145.1 Solirubrobacterales bacterium | reverse complement strand
CTTCGTCGACGCTGCTCCGGGCTCGGCCGACATCCTGTTCGACGTCTTTGGCTTCGTCCGCGACGTCCTGGCCTCGGATGCGCTGAAGGTGCTCCTCACCGCCATCGGCCTGACCGGCGCCATCGGCAAGGTCTGGGGCTACCTCTTCAAAGACCGCGATCCTCTCCGCGGCGTGAGCGGCCGGGAGGTGCTCGAGATCCTGCGCGAGTACCACGAGCTGCAGGGAGCGCCGGACGGCGCGGAGATCATCGGCGAGCAGCCGGCAGAGCCTGACACCGCACCCATCCGGATCTCGATCCTGGTCGAGCACGACGACGGTGCCCGATCGATCGTGAATGTCGAGATGACGCGCTGACCCTGGGCGCTACGGGTCGCCGAGCATCAGCGAACATGCGTCAAACTGACAGCCGATGGCTGAGTACACGCTCAACAGGCAGGCCGTGACGCACGCCCGGAAGCTGATCCGGGACCACCACTACGTCCTCGACAGCGACTGGGGTGAAGCGCAGCCGAGCGCCCGGAAGCAGAACGCGTACCTGAAGTCCCACGCATGGAGCGAGTACGCCGCCTGGCATCTGGGGCTGACCGAGGGGGCGACCGATGAGACGAAGGCGCGCTACGGCTTCGTGTACGGGGATTTCCAGCGGATTCATCGGACCGGTTTGATCGCCTGCGTTTATCGCGCGGCGGAGTGGCGCCACAAGGAGATCGAGCTGGCGGCACACCGCCTGCTTCAGTATCTCGATCGGGTCAGCGGACCAACCTAGGGCTATTCCACCTCGCTTACGGGACGATCCCCAGCTCGTCGAGGGAGGCATCCAGCTCGGCCGGATCGCGATAGACGCGGAACGCGCCAGCACGCCCAAGCTCGTCTTCGCCATATCCGCCGGTAAGCAGGCCAACCGAGAGCATCCCTGCTCGCCGCGCGGCGAGCAGGTCCCAGACCGCGTCACCGACGACGGTGCAGTCGCCGACATGCACCCCCATCCGCTCCTGGCAGGCGAGGAAGAGGTCGGGCTCCGGCTTGGCCCGCAGCACGTCGCCCCGCTCCACCACGACGACCTCCGAGCCCACTCCCAGCGCCTCGAGCGAGGCATCGATCTCGGGACGGCGGCCGGAGGTGGCGATCCCATACGGCGCGCCGACCTCGCGCAGGTGGGTCAGCAGCGCGACGGCGCCGGGTAGCGGGCGGCGCTCGGGCAGCAGCTCGCGATACAGCTCGCCGTGGCGCGACTGGATCTGCTCGACCTCGACGTCGTTCAGAGGACGGCCGAGCTCGCGAGCCACTGCACGCGTGAAAAGGCCGCCGCTCATGCCAATGCGCCGATGGATGCGCCAGCCCTCGATCGGCATGCCGGCCTCCGCGAGAGCTCGCTGCCAGGCGAAGACGTGCGCGTAGACGGTGTCGATCAGCGTGCCGTCCAGGTCGAAGATGAGGGCTCTCATGTCAGGCTCCATGGTATTGCGGAGCGGGCTCGGCCGACACAAACTCGGCATCGCAGGACGCAGGAGCAAGGACCGATGCCGCCCACCCCCAGCTTCGGGGACCCCGTGGCAGCCTTCATCCGGCCCTTCGGATCGCCGGCCGACGGAACCTTCCGCGTGACCGCCCCGTTCGGGCATGTCGGTGGACCGCACACGACACCGCACGAAGGGGTCGACATCGGCAACCAGGCCTGCGGAGAGCCGGTCCTGGCCATCGGTGACGGCAAGGTGACGATGGCAAAGCTCAAAGGCCACGCCAATGTGGTCCGCATCCTTCATGGGCCCCTGTTCTCACGCTACGAGAGTGGGTACGCCCATCTCGCCACCGGCACAGCACCGAGGTGTTGCCGATGTCGAACGGCTCACCGCCAGCGGCGAGCGGCACGACGTGATCGACCGTCAGGTCGGCGGCCGCGTGGGCGTCGCGGCCGTAGCCCGGACACCAGCTGCCATGCTCGGCGCGCCAGGCGCGAAGGACGCGGGCGCTCAGCCGCTGCCAGGCCCGCGTGCTGTGCAGGGCGTTATGCCTGCTGCGGTTGGACTGGCGGGCGTGCTCGGTACAGCGACTACCCACGCGGCTGGTGACGACACCACAGACCGTGCAGAGCTTCACACCTGAATCGTCGAGGGCGCAGGCGGTGCGGTCTACTCGCCTGCGGTGCTACGCCCAAAGGGCTAGGCAACTGAACGCTCCCAATGTCAATTCAGCCCCCACAATCAAGGATGTGGTCGTGGCCTCGGCCGATTCCCCATTCGGACGGGGGCCGCGAAGCACGGGAGAGGGACAACGCTGGACGACACCGGACCGATCCTCGAGACCAAGCTCTACGTCCCCAAGGTGCGCGAGAGTCTGGTCGCGCGCCCAAGGCTCGTCGAGCGCATGCGCCGTGGAGCCAAATCGAAGCTGACGCTTGTCTCCGCGCCGGCCGGCTTCGGGAAGACGACGCTGCTGGCCGAGTGGCTGGCTGCCGCCCCGGCCGGTGCACCGTCGGTTGCGTGGCTGTCTCTCGACCCGGGGGACAACGAACTTGTGGCGTTCTGGACCCACGTGATTGCCGCGCTGCAGACGGTGGCGTCAGAGGTCGAAGCTCGCGCGCTTTCCCTTCTTCAGCCGCCCCGGCCACCGGCGATCGAGACGGTCCTCGCTCCGCTGCTCAACGAGATCAGCGCATGGGCGAACGACATCGTGCTGGTGCTCGACGACTACCACGTGGTCGACCTGCTCGACATCCAGGGCGGGATGGCCTTCCTTTTGGAGCACCTTCCCCGACAGCTCCACGTGGTGATCGCCAGCCGTGCAGACCCGGCGCTGCCGCTGCCTCGCCTGCGGGCGCGCGGCGACCTCGTCGAGATCCGTGCGGCCGATCTGTGCTTCACACCTGAGGAGGCCGCCGCCTACCTCAACGAGGCGATGGGGCTGGATCTCGGCGCCAGCGATGTCGCCGCCTTGGAGGCGCGCACCGAAGGCTGGATCGCTGCCCTTCAGCTGGCGGCGCTCTCGATCGAAGGGCGACACGACATCTCTGGCTTCATCGCCGGCTTCGCGGGAGACGACCGCTACATCGTCGACTACCTGGCCGAGGAGGTCCTGCAGCGTCAGCCCGAACAGGTCCGGAGCTTCCTGCTGCAGACATCCATCCTGGACCGGCTGAGCGGCCCCCTGTGCGATGCCGTCACTGGCGCGGTCGGTGGCAAGGCCATGCTGGAGGCGCTCGATCGAGGGAACCTGTTCCTCGTCCCGCTCGACGACCGGCGGCGCTGGTATCGCTACCACCAGCTCTTTGCCGACGTGCTGCGAGCGCGTCTCATCGACGAGCAGCCAGCGAAGCTGGCGGGGCTGCACCGTCGGGCAAGCGAGTGGTACGAACACAACGGTGACCGCTCCGAGGCGATCCGGCACGCACTGGCGGGCGAGGACTTCGACCGAGCTGCCGGCCTGATTGAGTTGGCGGTGCCGTCGCTGCGGCAGGGTCATCAGGAGGTGACCGCGCTCGTGTGGCTCAGGGCGCTGCCGGACGAGCTCATCGGACGAAGACCGGTCCTGAGCGTCGCCTACGCATGGGCGCTGCTGTCCATCGGCGAGCTCGAGGATGTCGAGCGGCGTCTGGGAGACGCCGAGCGCTGGCTCACGACGACCGACGGCGTGCCAGATGAACCCGGAGCCGGGCGGCCGGAGATGGTCGTCGTAGACCGGCGCGAGTTCAGCCTCCTGGCTGCGCTGATCGCGGTCTACCGAGCCGTGCT
>JBBQNR010000154.1:0-3759 GCA_038330145.1 Solirubrobacterales bacterium | reverse complement strand
CGTCTGGATCAACCTTCCCCGCCGCCCGATGGAGGCGAGCGGCACGAGCGGGATGAAAGCGGCGCTCAATGGCGTGCTCCAACTAAGCGTGCTCGACGGCTGGTGGGCCGAAGCCTACGACGGCTCGAACGGGTGGGCGATCGCCGGCGACGAGGACCCCGATCAGAACGCCGCGGACTGGCGCGACAGCGCCCGCTACTACGACCTGCTCGAGCACGAGGTAGTCCCGCTGTTCTACGACCGCGACGAGCACGGCGTCCCCCACGGCTGGTGCGAGCGGATCAAGCAATCGCTCGTCACGCTCGCCCCACGCTTCAGCGCCACCCGCATGCTGAACGACTACGTCGAGCGCATCTACCCACGCTAGGGCCGACCTCGATCCGCTGCTCAACCAGCCTCGGGTCTGCAGCCGCGCCGAGGTTCTCAGAAGGCCGTCCCCGGTGCCGGCAACTCCCCTCCGCTAGATCCGAGGCTGGTTCCAGCGAAACAGGCGGAACATCTGGCGACGGTGAGTTTGACGTCGTGTGCCCTGCGTGGCGCGACGCGCCGCTTCGTGGATCGCGGCCTCTGGCTGGCCTTCCCGTTGCATCCTCTCGATCATCTGGAGTACGTGGTCGTGTTCGGCCGGGATTATCCTCGTCATCAGCCATTACCTCGTGATTGGGTTTCGAGTCGAGGCCGCGTGCGGCCCTCTCTACGAGGGTAAGCAGCCTCCAACCCGTTGGGTGGCTCGATCCGGTTCACGGCTGGAATTTGTCTGGCAGCACCAGTTCGGCTACTTCATGAATCCAGCATCACCCTACGTCGGTTCCGGCGCTTCAGATCTGCGCCGAACCGAACCAATGTCGTGATGAAGTGGTGACGGCATGGTCTCGTCGCGCTCGTGGATCCGGAAATGCCTGCAATTCGGCTATACCGCGTCCGGTGATCGCGCTACAAGCGGTGGTGATGAGCCCGTCCTTCTGCGACCTCCATGTCCATTCCCGGTTCTCGACCGACAGCGGCAACTATGCGCTCCGGCGGGCGCGGCTCGGAGAGTCCTACACCGACCCGCAGCGTGTCTATGACGTTTGTCGTGCTCGCGGTATGCGTCTCGTAACGATCAGCGACCACAACACGGTTGAGGGCGCGCTTCGTATCGATCATCTGCCCGACACGTTTCTGTCGGTCGAGGTCACGACGCGCTTCCCAGAGGACGATGTGCCGTTGCACGTGCTCGTCTGGAACCTGACCGAGGAGGATCACCGGGATCTGCAGCCCTTCCGCGGCTCCGTCTATGAGTTGCAGGCGTTCCTCGCGAACCGCGGTCTGGCGCACGCGCTCGCTCATCCGCTCTACCGGATGGGTCCTCCGATCACGCCGTGGCACGTCGAGCGGATGATGCTGCTCTTCGGCGTGTGGGAAGGTCGCAACGGCGCCCGCCCGCGCGAGCACAACAGCCTTGCCTGCAGACTCGCCCAGACGGTGGACACCCGCACCCTTGCCATGCTGGCCGACCGGCATGGGATGACACCCCGTCACAATGGCCCCATTGCGCTTGTCGGCGGCTCGGACGACCATGGTGCGTTGGACATCGCGACGACGTGGACAGAGGCCGCGGGCGATGATGCTGCGACGTTCCTCGCGTCCGTGATGGCGGGCGAGGCTCAGCCGGAAGGAGGTCACGGCTCTGCGGACAAGCTCGCGCACGCGGTCATGGCGCTTTTCTTGAACGCCTACCGCGAAGGCGGCGGCCAACTGCCTGCAGATGTGGCCGAGAATGTTGCGGAGCTCTTCGACACCGACGCCGCTGACGCCTTCGCACGGCACACCGAGATCACGGCCGCGGTTCGCAGCCTGTCCGCCGCCCTCGGCGAGCGGGCCCGCGCAGGCGGCCTCGGGCTCGCATCCGTTTCTCGACTCGGGGACAAGCTCGGCCTGCTGCTGCTCTCCGGTGCGCTCCAGGCTCCCTTCCTCGGCACAGCACACCACCATGCAGGAGCCCGACGCGATCTCGTCGAGATCGAGGACACGTTCTTCGGTCGCTCCCGCGCACCCTTCCGGGCGCGTGCCCTGATCTTCACCGACACATTTGCAGAGACGAACGGTGTGGCGGGAACGATGCGCCGCCTTGCCGAGCGCGGCGGCCTCGACGACATCGACGTCCGCATCGCCACCTCGAGCGTCGCACCGCTCGACATTCCGGGCGTCGTCAGCTTCACACCGGACTGGTCGCTTGCTCTGCCGACGTCCGAGCACATCGAGCTCTGCTTCCCAAGCCTGCTCGAGGTGCTCGACCACGTGAAGGGCGCGGCCCCTGACGTGATCCAACTGTCCACGCCCGGCCCTGTCGGCCTCTGCGGGCTCATCGTCGCGAAAGCCCTCGGTATTCCCGTCGTCGGCTCCTACCACACCGAGCTGGGCCCCTACGCGCTGCATCTCACCCGCGACCTGGTCGTCGCTGAGGCGATGGGCCTGTACGTCGACTGGTTCTACGGGCGCTGCGACAGTGTGCTGGCCCCCACGAGCGCCGTTGCCGACGAACTCGTCGAGCGAGGTGTCGCGTCACAACCCGTCGTCTGGGGCCGAGGGGTCGACACCGATCACTTCACCCCGCTGCGGCGCCGCGTCTCCCTGCAGCGTTCTCTCGGCGGTGGCGACGGGCTGCTGCTGCTTTCGGTCGGGCGTCTTTCGGCGGAGAAGCGCGTCGACGTCTTGCTGGAGGCCTTCGCGCTTGCCCGAACCGAGATGCCGGGTCTCAAGCTTGCCGTCGTTGGTGATGGCCCCGCACGCACCGACCTCGAGATCACGGCCCCGGAAGGAACGGACTTCGTCGGCGAGCTCCGCGGCGCCGAGCTCGCCGACGTGTACGCGAATGCCGACATCTTCTGCTTCGCAAGCACCACCGACACCTTCGGACAAGTGCTGCTCGAGGCGGCGGCCTCGGCACTCCCCGTGATCGCAGTCGCCGCCGGAGGGGCGCTGGAACTCGTGCGAGCCGGTGTTACGGGGCTGCTGGTTGATCCCGACGATCCGAGCGCGTTCTCCCGCGGGATCCTGGAGCTTGCGGGGTCGGCCGAGCTGCGACGCCGGCTCGGCGCGCGCGGACGTGAGGCGGCGCTGCAACACACCTGGGAGCGGTCCCTCGTCGAACTCCGGGATGCCTACCGCACCGTGCTCGGCAACGAACAGGCACCCCGAGCAGCTATCGCGGCGTAGTGCGGCGTCTCGCAACGATGCGATTTCCGGTGAATCGTCGTGAGACACTCCACGTGCCTCCCTCGGCGAATGTTCGACGACGGACGATGCCCTACAGGGCCAGGTTCGCGGATGTGGCTCAGAGAGAAGCGCCGGTCACCAGCAGCTCCGCTTCCCTGACGGCTCGTCGACTGGCATCCTTCGACGATGGCCGCGGCGTCTCATCTCTTCCTGCCCGGCTTCGGCGCACGAGCCAGTTCGTATGCGCGAGGACTACCGCCCGGCTGGGAGCCACTCCCGCCGCCCTCCTCGCGCCGCACAGGCGGCTCCCTCGCGCTCACCTGTGACTGGCTCGTCGCAGAGCTCGATCGTCGGACGGCCCCGCCTGTGCTGGCCGGGCACTCGATGGGTGGCGCGCTCGCGATCATGGCCGCCTCGCGGCGACCTCGGGCCGTCGCCGGGCTCGTTCTCATCGCTCCCGCATGCCTCCCGTTGTCGAAGCCCGTCCATGCGAGCGTCGGCGAGCTCGTGCGCCAGATCGCCTCGGGGCGCCACCGGTTCCAGGACATCCTCGCCTCCGCG
>JBBQNR010000153.1:0-4229 GCA_038330145.1 Solirubrobacterales bacterium | reverse complement strand
CTTCTTGACGGTCATCTCGCGGATCAGCTGCGCCATCGCCGCATTGACTACTCTGTGGATCCCGAGCGCCATTTCGTGACGCGACACACCGAACTCCGCGGCCAGCGCTGAGACGACTCGTTCGGTCGCAGCCGCGTCTAGTTCCATGCTGCCGCCGAGGAACCGGGCGGGATTCACCAAACCGAGCACGAGGTTAGCGTCGGTCACGGTCGGCTCCACGCCGCCGAGCCCGTAGCACGCCGGGCCGGGCCGCGCGCCCGCACTGCTAGGACCGACCATCAGCGCTCCCCCGGCATCCTTGAATGCGATCGACCCCCCGCCCGCGCCGACGGTTTGAATGTCCAAGCTCGCTCCTCGCAACGGGATTCCCCAGGTCACCTCGACCTCGGAAGCCCGCTGCGCCCTGCCCTCGACGATTACGGAAACGTCGGTGGAGGTACCGCCCATGTCGAATGTGATCAGGTTGGGTTCGTCGAGACCGGCGCCAAGGTGTACGGCCCCGGTGACGCCACCTGCGGGGCCTGACAGAGCGAGCCGCACCGGCCTCTCGGCCACCGCTGACGGCCTCAACACGCCTCCGCCGGAGTGCATCAGGAAGATGTCCGGACGGATCACGCGCTCCAATCGGCTCAGGTACTCCTGAACCGCCGGCGTGGCGTATGCGTTGATCACCGTGGTGCTGAATCGCTCGTATTCGCGAGCCTGCGGGTCGACGCGCGACGATAGCGAGACTGGCACGTTCGGGTATTCCTTTCGCAGCCAGTCGGCGACGAGGCGCTCGTTCTCATCATTGACATAGCTGTTGAACAGACAGACTGCGATCGCCTCGGCCCCACCGATGAGCAGCTCCGCCGCAACCGCGATGACGTCCTTCCGTACCGGCGCGACTAGCACGGTGCCGTTGCTCGCAATCCTCTCCCTTATCTCCAATCGCATGTCACGTGGGACAAGAGGAGCCGGCTTTTGCCACGTAAGGTCATACAGGTCGCGCCGGTAGCTCCGCTGGATCTCGAGAACGTCGCGGAAGCCTGCCGTGGTGATGACGCCGACGACACAACCAGACCGCTCCAAAATGAGATTAGTCACCAGCGTCGTGCCATGGACGAGCAGCTCGGGGTCTGAAGGTGCGATCCCAAGCTGCTCCAGCACCGCGAGCATGCTCTCTTCGGGCCGCTCAGCGTTCGTCGGCGACTTGGCTCGGAAGAGCGAGTCGTCGGTGAGCAACACGCCGTCCGTAAAGGTTCCGCCGATGTCGATGCCGATCGCCTTCACTTAGGCGGTCGCCACGCTCGCCAGGCCTGCCTTGCTGTTGATCGCTTCGCGCTCTCGACGCATGAAGTCGACCGTTACATCAACGATGTGCCCAACATCCTCCATCGTATGTGCAGCGCTGAGGAAGCTCCGATTGCTGAAGTACGGGTGCATGTATATCCCAGCGTCCAGCAAGGCGAGCCGATACTGGCTGTTGAGGGGGGCATCCTTCGCGTAGGCGTCGATGGCAATGTCGCGGTAGTTGCGAACAGGCCGATCCGTCCCCAGGTATAGGCAGTAGACGGATCCGAACGATTGGCATACGACCTTGATATCGTGCTCTGCGGCGGCGCGGTTGAGTTCATCGCGCACGTAGTCCCCAAGACGCCCGGTGTGGTCGTGGATCCGACGTTCTTTCATCGCTCGTATGGTCGCTAGCGACGCCACGACGCCGATGAGATGGCCGTTGAAGGTGCCTGAATAGAACGCCGGCCCCAGCGGTGATAGGCCGGACATCAAGTCCCGGCGACCGACCAGAGCTGAAACGGGATATCCATTGCCCATCGCCTTGCCGAACGCCGCTAGGTCGGGTGTCACGCCTAGGAGCGCCTGAGCTCCCTGAACGCTGTGGCGAAAACCAGTGATAACCTCGTCGAACATCAGGATAACGCCGTGTCGCGTACACAGGTCACGGAGGAGTTGCAGAAAGCTGACGTCGATAGGAATGCATCCGGCGGCATGACAGACAGGCTCGATGACGGCGACGGCAAGTTGATCACCATGCTTCTCGAAGATACGCTCGAGAATGTCCGGATCGTTGAGGACACCGATGACCGCGTGACCCTCCTGCTGCGCGAAGCCGGCCGACACCGGAACGGCGACCGGCGAATCGGCCGGCCCGGCATCCTCGACGCGTGGCCGCGCGCTTAGCGCGAACTCGTCGTGCCATCCGTGGTACCCACCCTCGAACTTAAGCAGCACATTCTTCCCGGTCACGCTGCGGGCTAGGCGATAGCCGAAGTAGAGCGGATCGGATCCTCCTCCTCCGCAGAGGGCAACCATCTCGGCGCACGGGATCTCGTCGACCAGCAACTCACTGAGCTCGACCTCGCGCCGATGAGCCGTGCCGTATAGCACGCCCTCGGTCTCAAGGGCTTCGATGACCGCAGATCGGACGTCTGGATCGTTGTGTCCGAGCGCCGCCGGCCCGTACGCGGCGTGAAGGTCGAGATACCGGCGACCGTCGACGTCCCAAATGAACTGCGCCTCCGTCTTGCCGAAGAAGATCGGAACCGGCTCGTAGTACCGACCCGCGCCGTGCACGCCCCCGGGCGAGACGGCGGAGGCCCGGCGGTAGAGCTCGGCACTCATGCTATTTGACACGGTTCTCTCCCAAACTGCGGAGTCGGTCACTAGCTTGGCGGTCGACACTGGGCGCACCCTCTGGCTCCCGGACGACAACGGCATAGTTGTTCCGCGCCGCAGCCGGAGTCACATATCCGAGGGTCAGATCGCGCTCGATTTCGTCGTATGACCTGTGGCTCGGGGTTCCGAATCCCCCGCCGCCCCCCTGTCGCACGACGTACGTGTCGCCCGCTTCGAGCATCAAGCCACCGAACTTGCTGTCGGTCAGCGCTCCGAGCTGACTGGGCCGGTACGACTGCCCATCTCGGATCACCTCGAAAGCATTCAGAGCTCCCGCTGATCCCCCATCGAGGCCCCACGGCGGCACCTCGTGACGATCTGCTATCGCGCTGATGCTCGTCGCGTTGAGCATGCGGATTCGACGCTCCGTACCGAGGCCTCCGCGTTGACGGCCAGGTCCGCCAGAGTCCGGCACGAGACGGTACGACTCGAATCGCACTGGGTACCGGGCCTCCCAGATTTCCATCGATTCGTTCTTGCAGTTCGCCATCAGGTGCCATTCGGCCGAGTTGCCGTCTGTCTCCTGGCGCGCGCCACAGCCGCCAGATTCGAAGATGTACCAGAGGGCCTCGGAACCGTCGTCGGCTCGCGAGTAGCCAGTCGTATTGTTCCCCGTCGCATATGAGCCGGCAGCGATGCGGCTCGCGTCGAGCTGAGCGAACGCGCGGAGCACCGTCTCCGCGGCTCGGTCTGCCGGGTCGGCGGTTCCAGCAAACACCGGGGCCGGCGAATTCGGATTCAGCATGCTGCCCGTAGGAACCTCGACCTGAATGAGGTCCAGGCAGCCAGAGCTAATCGGGACGGCAGGATCGATCGCGGCGATGACGGCCGCGTAGGCCGCCGCTCTAGTGCAGGTCAGCGACGCGTTGATTGGACCGATCGCCTGTGGCGCTGTCCCGGCGAAGTTGACCGTCACGCCATCATCGCGGACGTCGACGTGCACTCGAATCGGAGGACGCAGCGCGCCGCGAGGGTCCGCATCCATGAAATCTTCGGCTGAGGCTTGACCCTTCGCAGCTGCCGCGAGGTTCGTCAAGAAATGTCGCTTCGAATACTCGATGACCGCCTCCATCGTGGCTCGAATGCCACCAAGGCCCTTGCGGCGACCGAGTTCATTCATGCGTCTCTCGGCAACGATGCTCGATGCTATCTGGGCCTGGAGGTCGCCCCAGACTTGGGGGGCCAATCGGACATTGCGCAGCAGGATTTCGCGGACCTCGCGTCTAAGAACGCCGTTCTCATAGAGTTTGATTGGCGGGATGATCAGGCCCTCCTGCGCCACGTGCGTCGCTGAGCCATCCCACCCGCCTGCGGAGGCACCGCCGATGTCGATCCAGTGACCCTTGTTGGCAGCGAAGCCAATCAGCTCATCGTCGAAGAAGAGCGGCCTGGCGACTAGGCAATCGGCCTGATGCGATCCACCATTGAACGGGTCGTTGTGAATAATCACATCCCCCGGGTGGAATTCGTCGTACGCGCCCAAGATGGCGTGCATCGCATCCAGGAGCGACCCGGCGTGGGCCGGGAGGCCGGCGGCCTGAACCACCAGCCTC
>JBBQNR010000152.1:0-4237 GCA_038330145.1 Solirubrobacterales bacterium | reverse complement strand
GGTTAGTGTCTCCAGCGATGCCCGCTTCCAGCCCAAGCGACCAGGCAGACATCAGTTGCGCGGCCTGCAGAGCAGCCAACGCGTCCGACTCTCGCTTCTGCGGTAGCTGCGGGGCTGGACTCGCCACCAAGGTCTCGTGCCCATCCTGCGGGCGCGAGAACCCCGCCGCGCAGCGGTTTTGCAATCAGTGCGGAGGACACCTCGCGCCGGGGCACGCCGACGCCCTGAGCAGCACCGAGGCCCCGGCGGGCGGTCGCGGCCCCGGCTTGCTGCGGGACCAAACGCCCGACGCTGCCGGGCTGAGCGGCGAGCGCAAGCAGGTGACGGTCGTGTTCGCCGACGTGAAGGGCTCGATGGATCTGGCCGAACAGGTCGACCCGGAGAAGTGGCGCGCGATCATGCAGCGCTTCTTCGATCTGCTCTGCGAGGGCGTGCAGGAGTTCGGCGGTACTGTCGACAAGTTCACCGGCGACGGAATCATGGCCGTCTTCGGAGCGCCCGTTGCGCAGGAGGACCATGCCCAGCGAGCCTGCTACGCGGCGCTTCGGATGGGCGAGCTGGCACGTGATTACGCCGCCGAGCTGCGGCGAACGCTCAGCCTCAGCTTCGCGACCAGGATCGGGATCAACTCGGGCGAGGTTGTTGCCGGGGAGATCGGCCCCGAGGGCAGCCGCGAGTACACAGCGATCGGTCACACCGTCGGCCTCGCGCAACGAATGGAGGCACTGGCCGAGCCGGGTAGCGCCTACGTGGCCGAGACGACCGAGCGACTCGCGCACGGCTATCTCGACCTCGCCGACCTCGGTGAGTTCGAGGTCAAGGGCGCCAGCCGACGGATTCGGGTCTTCGAGTTGCGCGGCATCGGCGCGGCACGCTCGCGACTCGACCTCTCCCGGGAACGTGGGTTCTCGCGATTCGTCGGCCGTGCGCGCGAGATGGAGACCCTCGAGCAGGCGCTGGCCGATGCCGACGATGGTCGCGGGGGCGTGATCGGAATCGTGGCCGATGCCGGCGTCGGCAAGAGCCGTCTCTGCCACGAGTTTGCCGAGCGCTGCCGGGCACGAGGGATCGACGTCTATGACGTGCAGTGCCAGGCCCACGGCGAAGCGATTCCTCTGATGCCGGTGTTGCAGATGATGCGCGGCTACTTCGGCATCGACGAGGACGAGGACGAGCGCCTCGCTCGTGAAAAGGTGGCCGGCCGCGCCCTGCTGCTCGATCCCGCATTCAACGAAGACCTGCCGCTGATCTTCGACTTCCTCGGCATCCCCGATCCACAGCGACCCCCGCCCCAGATGAGCGCCGAAGCACGCGTGCGGGGCTTGCAGGGAGTGGTCCAGCACCTGATGCGCGCGCCGAACCGCGACTCAACGGCGATCAACCTGGTCGAGGATCTGCACTGGATCGACGAAGGATCGGATGCGTTTCTCGCCGCTCAGATCGCAGCCGTCGGGGGGACACAAACGCTTCTGATCGTCAACTTCCGCCCCGAGTACACGGCGGATTGGCAGCGCTCCGAGGTCTACCGGGGAGTGTTCCTGGTGCCGCTCACACCCGCCGACACGAAGGGGCTTTTCGAGGATGTCGCCGGCAGCGACCCCTCACTTGACGGCATGGCCGAGCTGCTGCATGAGCGAACAGGCGGCAACCCGTTCTTCGTCGAGGAGGTCGTGCGCGAGCTGGTCGAGGACGGTTGCCTCAACGGGGAGCGTGGTGCCTACCAACTGGTGGGATCGATCGAGGAGATCCGCGTGCCGGCCAGCGTGCAGGCCGTGCTCGCGGCCCGCATCGACCGCCTACCCGAACAGGCCAAGCGTGTGTTGCAGGCGGCATCGGTGATCGACAGCGACGTTCCACAGCCGACGCTGGAGCGCGTCGCCGGCGCGACCTCGAGCGGAGAGCTGGACGGACCGCTGAAGGATCTGGTCGCGACGGGATTCCTCTACGAGGCGGAGCTCTACCCGGAGCGCGTGCTCGCCTTCCGGCATCCGCTGACTCGCGAGGTCGCCTACAACTCGCAGCTCGCCGAGCAGCGAGCCGCGACGCATGCCGCCACGGCGAGGGCGATGATCGAGTTCGACGCCGATCGCCACGACGAGCTGGCGGCGCTCGTGGCCCAGCACTTCGAGCAGGGAGGAGACACCCTCGAAGCCGCTCGCTGGAACGCCCGCGCCGCGTACTGGGCCGGCCACAACCAGCCCCAGGAGTCTCTGCGGTTGTGGGGGAAGGTGACCGAGCTGGCCGATCAGCTCCCCGACTCGGATGAGTCCGTCGCGCTGCGGATCTCCTCGCGCGCTCTGCAACTCGACTTCGCCTGGCGGCTGGGAATGGAAACTGAACGCTTCGAAACACTGCTCGAGGAAGCGCGCGAGCTGGCGACCCGCGCGGGCGATCTACGGTCGCTGTGTCTGCTCGAGATGCTCGGGCCCGGTCGGGCCGGCCAGGCCCTGCACGGAAGTACGTGGATCGCAGCCACGGGAAGGGCCATCGCCCTCGCCGACCAGAGCGACGACCGAGCGTTGCGCGTAGCGATCAGGATTGCCGCCGCCTACGCTCCGATGTGCGCCGGCCGACTCGACGAGTGCGAGCGTAGGCTCGACCAGGCGCTGGAGATCGCTGGCGATGATGTCACCGTCGGCGCCGGAATCGTGATCGGCTGTCCGGTGGCCTGGGCGCACATGGCCAAGGGAATCATTCGGCGCAACCAAAACCGGCTCGGGGAGGCGGAGGAGTTGGTCCGGTACGCACTTGAGCTGGCCGGTGAGCAGGCTGATTACGAGACCGAGAGCTGGAGTCGCGGCAACCTCGCTGACCTGTTGGCTGCCCGGGGAAGGCTCGACGAGGCGCTCGGACACGCACAGCGAAACTATGAGTTGACGGAGCGGCTGGGCGATGTCTTTTCGCGAAGCTGGGCGTTGGTGAACCTCAGCCTGGTCCGCACCGAGAAGGGCGACGGCACCGGTGCTGTCGAAGCGATCGAGCGCGCGATCCGGATCTACGACGAGGGAATGGACACCGGAGGCGAGGCCGAGGCATGGCGCGGAATGGTGCTGGCGCGTGCCCTGCTGGGCGCCGGTCGGATCGATGAGGCCCGCGACACTGCCGAGCGGAGCGCGCGACTGGCGCGGGAGCGCGAGATGCTGCTGACGCTGCCGATTGCACTCCGAACCCTCGCCGAGGCGCAGATCGCCGCCGGCGACGGCCGCGCGACGGAGACCCTTGACGAGGGGGCCACGGCTGCAGCGGAGCTCGGGATGGGCTACGAGGCGGAGCGGATCGAGCAGTTGCGAAGCTCGGCGCGGGTTGAGACCTGAGCATTCGTTAGCGCGCCCGACAGGATTCGAACCTGTGACCTTCGGTTTCGTAGACCGACGCTCTATCCAACTGAGCTACGGGCGCGAGTGAGGGGTGCTGCCTCGGTAAGGCTAGCGAGGGCGACAATGCCCGGTGCTCGCGGCCCCAGCCGGGCCCCGGAAGTGGAGCGGAGAGGGTGGGATTCGAACCCACGTGGGAGGTGTGAACCCCCCAAACCGCTTAGCAGGCGGCTGCCTTCAGCCTCTCGGCCACCTCTCCGTATATAGGAGACCTTCCCGGACACCGGCGTTGCCGGCTCGTTCATTCTAGGCGCCTCGGGGTCCCTCCATCGGCTCCCGGCCGGTATCCTGAGCCACTCGAAGCGCGCCAAAACCCAGTGTGACCTGGGTCACGGTCTTGACATAATCTTCATAAGCGTATGCTTAATCTTCACTTTTCGTTGACGGGCTCTGTGCGAAGCTGAGAGCCACTGGATGGTGGAGACTGTGTTCAGCGGCAACCTATGAGTGGCTGCTGTCAGAGTTGTTAGTTGCCCCGTGGTGCCGGTAAAGGATGGGGTATCGGGGGGCACAACAGGAAGGAGACGCAGCAGCATGACCCACTTAAAGAGGAGGATGGTGCTTTCGCTTGCCATTGGGGCGTTCTTGGCCCTGGCACTTGGCAGCGTTGCGCTCGCGACGCACCCGCGTCCCGGCGGAGGCACGCCTTTCCGGGTGCCGCTGGTTCCGGCGTTCAACAAGTGCAGTGGCGCGGCGACGGCCGATGACCCGGCCCCGAGCGCTGCCAACAGCTCGCACGTTGCGCCTTTGGCGCAGCCGTCGTGTACGCCGCCGGTCATGAAGTCAACAACGCTCACGATGGGCTCCGCCGGTGCGGGCCAGGGCTCGGCACGCCTGGACGTCATCTGCACCGACGCATCACT
>JBBQNR010000151.1:0-4454 GCA_038330145.1 Solirubrobacterales bacterium | reverse complement strand
CAAGCTGGCGATCAGGCAGGCCCGCAGAGCGGTCCGCAAGGGCCTGGACGACGCGATCCAGGCGGGTCGCAAAGCCGCCGAACGCCTGGAAAATGTGGGACTCAGCCGTTCCAAGTACCCAGGCTCGTCCAAGCATGTCCTCGACGCTCAAAATGCTGGGCATCCCACAACACTCACGATCGAACGACCGGGTGCGCCGGGCCGCAGATCGCAGTCCATGAAGGGGCAGCCTCGCGTCACCGGCAAGGACCGTGACGAGTACCCGCCTGCATTCACGAAGGAAGGCGGCAGTGGTTCTAGCGTCCGACCTATCGACCCTGGCGACAACCGCGGAGCAGGCGCCTGCATCGGCAATGCTTGCCGCGGCATGCCAGATGGGACGAAGATCCGCATCGTCGTCACGGAGTGACCATGAACCTCGCCAACTTGAATTTGTTGCTCGAAGCCGCCAACGAGATCGTGTCAGCCGCACCGCCCGACCTCGACGGATGGACCACGCGACATGCCGATGCCCGGCTGGCCGAGCTGGAGCACCTGTACTCCCACAAGAACGGGTTCCTGGCGTTTGATCGGGCGTTGCGCTTCTTCGCGGCCGATCCCCATGCCCACGACCTGAGCCTGAGCCGATGGAACAGCCCGCGGCTGTGGCGAGACCATTATGGCAACCTGGCTGATGATCTCCTTTTCTTCGCGGACGATATTTTCGGCGGCCAGTTCTGCCTCAAGGAGGGTGGAGTCTTCACGTTTGAGCCAGAGACGGGAACCCTTGAACGACTCGCGGATGATCTCGACGGCTGGGCGGCGCTCATGCTGACCGAGACGGACTACTACACCGGGCGTCCTCTCGCGGCCGCGTGGCAAGAACGGTTCGGCGTTCTGGAGCCCACCCAGCGCCTGATCCCGACGCTGCTATTCACGCTGGGCGGGGAGTTCTCGCTGGAGAATCTCTCGGCGAAGGACGCCACGCTGGGGATGAAAATTCGCGGCCCGATCGCGCAGAAGATCTCTGGTCTGCCTGACGGAACGAAGATCAGGTTTGTGATCGAGGACTGACTATTGTAGCCGCGTTTTTGGAGACCGATCCCATGCCAGGAAGAGGCGTTCACTTTGCCGTCAGCGAGACGCCCATCCCGTACTTTGAGGAAACGCGCCGCGTTCGAGATCATCAGTCGGACTGCGTTATCGAGCTGTTCGCTTTTCAACCGCCGGGAGAGACTTGCGAGCCCCATGACCTGGCAGGGCTCAAGCTAGAGCATGACGAGAGCAATTTCTTACCCTCGGGAATACTCGCGATCGCCGAGTGCCTCGGTAGTTCGCTTCTGTGTCTGTCGACGCGGAGAGAGGATTATGGCGTAATCTACTACTGGGACTATTATTGGAGATATCCATGGTGCCGCCCGTTCTTCGACCCGAGGATCGCCGCGGCTGAGCACGCGTTCCCCGATATCGCCGCGATCCGGGCCGATCCACTGCACTCACGTCGACGTGCTGCCATCGATGCCCTCAACTACGCAACCCTCGTTCGCCTCGCCGATGACCTGCCGGGCTGGCTGGCGACCTGTCGCCCAGGCGAAGCGCCTTCCGAGGTCCCGAGCCGTCCGGAGCGCCCGGCCGTGAAGTGCGCCCCCAGGAAGGCGGGGCGGACGTGACATCGCCGCTCGGGTTCGCTAGGCTGGGAACGCTCATGCGCCCCGCCCTCACCCTCACCCTCACCCTCGCCCTCGCTGCCTGCGGCGGAGACAGCGGTGGATCGAGTTTTGGGGGCATGACCCAGCCCGGCGTCTCGACCGCACCCGCGGAGTCCGCAGAGTCCACCGCGGGGTCATCCTCGAGTGGGTCGGCCGTGGACACCTCGAGTTCTACCTCCACCTCGTCGGCCTCGTCGACAGACGCTAGCTCCAGCAGCAACGGCATCGTGTGGGACATGGGGATGCCGGACTTCGGTCCTCAGCAACCCGCCGGCTGCGAGGGCAAGATCGACTTCCTGTTCGTCATCAGCTCGGCGGCCCAAATGAAGGACTCTCAGGGGCGGCTCCTCGCCAGTTTCCCGGGCTTCATGAGCGCGATCGAGGAGAAGCTCCCCGACTTCAACTTTCACATCCTCTCGGCGAACACGGACAAGAGCTGGGCCCTAAACGATTGCAAGGACTGCTCCGTCAGCTGCGATCCACAAGGAACGCTGCCCACGTGTGGCGCCGAGGTTACGGTGTGCGACAAGAAGATCGGCGCCGCGAAGACCTTCCCCGTGGGAAAGTATGCGTCCAACCGACGCTGCGACCTCGATAGCGGCGAACGCTACATTACAAGCGGACAACAGAACCTCGACGACACGTTCACATGCATCGCGCAGGTCGGTATCGATGGTAGTTACATCGTGGGAGAAGCCATGACCGCCGCGCTCCAGCCAGAGATCAACGATCCCCAGGACGAGTATGCCTGCAACGGCGGCTTCCTCCGCGACGACGCGCTCCTGGTCGTCACCCTCATCCAGGACAACTACGACGAAGACTCGCTCGGCACGGTCGAGGAGTGGACCGCCGCTCTTCGCTCCGCCAAGAACGGCGATGACGACGCCTTCATGGTGCTGGTGCTGACGACGGACATCGACTTGGGCTTCAACCAGCTCTGCTTCTGGAATGAATACAACCCGAACCCGAATCGGCTCCGCACGCTCGCCGACGGCGTAGAGCACGGATTCGTCGGCTCGATCTGCATGGACGGCTACGGCGACTGGTTCAAGGAGCGCGTAGCCTACCTCGTCGATCTCTGCGACGACTTCGTCCCGCCCGGGTGAGCGAACCGTTGCTACGGGTGATGAATTCGTACGACCGCAAACGGCTTCGCGTTGGCCGTGCGGTAGCCACCCCACGCGCACAAGCCCCGCGGGTCACAGGCGACGGCGCCCGCACCATCCTCGCCCACGACGCCCGCTTCATACATGACCCGCGGACCGAAGGGGCCCGTGACGGTGAAGACCTGTGCATCAGGCGGCCCCTCGGATCGGACTCCGGCACTGACGATCTTGCCTTCCCGATCGCACGCGATCCCGTTGATCTGCGTCGATGACATCTGCGGTTCGGCTCGATGTTCCTCCACAACGCCATCATCCCCGAGCCAAAAGATCATCGGCTGCGGCTTGGCATCGACAGGCAGGTCACGGGTCCACCCACCGGCTACGAACCCATCACCGCAGGCAATGACGGAACGGGCCGCGTCGTGGACGAACGATGCATCGGCTTGAGACGTCCAGGGGCTGCCCACCACACCGCCCAGGGGATGCACGAGGACGGTGAAGGTTCGGCTGTACGCAGCGTTACCCGTCGGCCTGAACTCCCGCTCGCCGACCGCCAAGACGTTATTCGTGCCCGGCTGGTTCACGAGTGCCCGCACCCATTCGCTGAGATTATTGTCCAGATCGGGGTCGAACTCGTCGGGGGTGAACGGGGCCCGGAGCATGCTCGGCGGCTGGATGAAGACGGACTCACCGTCAGCGATGTAGACCCAGACGGCGCCATCGGTGCGCACGGGGTTGTCGCTCGTGCGTTGCGCACCGCCGACGAACACGCGGTTGCTGAATTGCTCAGTCCCGGCCGCGACGCTCGTGACCTCGTCGCCGACCTGGCCCGCCTTCTCCCACAGCGACGAGCCGGTCGAGTTGAGCAGCGCGACGTAGGCCTGTGGCTTGTTGTCGACGATGAGGTTGCCGGCGACGATCAAGTTACCGTCCTCGTCGAGAGCGACTGCGGTACCCACCGAGGCCAATTTCGTGAGCCCGTCGTCATCGCTCCAATTTTTGAGGGACTTCGGCCAGCCAGGGACCACGTCACACGACTTCGGATCGATCAGCCATGCTGTCATCCGGAGCGCGCCCGGCGGGCCGCGCGTGCCCACCGCGATGATCTCCCCCTTGGGCGTGTAGGCCAGCGCGGAGATGAAGCTGATGACCGCACCGTCGACCTTGTCCATGAAAATGCACTTCTCGGCGCCGGACGCCGGCAGCCACACCTTGATGGGGTCGGCTTGTCGCTCCGCGGTGAGGCCCTCCGCGTCCTCGACCACGACCTTGAAGATCCGCTTGTCGCCGTTGAACTTCGCCGACAGCACGTCGTAGGCGTACGGGAAGTCTGCAGGCGTCAGGTCCGCGAGCTTGACCCCGTCGAGGTAGAGGCGAACCTTGACGACGGCGTGGTCGTCGTTGGCCGAGAGGGCCAAGATGATGGGTCCGGCCTCGTCGATGTAATCATCGTCGGCCGCGAACAGCTCGATCATCGGCGGCTGGTTGACCGCGTCGCCCGAGCTCGACCCCGGGTCGGCGCCCGAGCTGGCCGTGCTCGACCCGGTGCTCTCCTCCTCGCCCGTGACCGTCTGCACACCGAATCCCGAGGTCGTCGGCGTCGGTGGGTCACCCGTGGTGGACGTAGAGCTGGCGTCAGCCTCGGTCGCTGTGATCGACA
>JBBQNR010000150.1:0-4654 GCA_038330145.1 Solirubrobacterales bacterium | reverse complement strand
ACAGAGCTCAGAAACCGACCGACCTTCCTCGAGGTGCGCTTGCACCAGATAGCGAGCTTTGTCCATAGAAGACCCCTTCTTTGCGGGTGTCTCCTATGTACCGAGACATGTGTCGCCTATGTGGTGAAACCAGACACTGCTCGGGGCGCTTCCCGTTCCGTACCGAGCTCGTGAGGCTCAGGGTCATCGCCGGCGCGACAGAACGCCAGCGCGAACAGAAACGCCACCACCTGAGCGCAAACAACCGCTATCACCACGCCCGCGACCATCCAGCAATACCTCCCGTCCGCGAGCATATATCCCTTTTCCGGCCCATGTCCAGGGGAAATGTCTGCCTGCAATCCCCGTGGCTCCGGGGATCAGCGGTCGGGCCGCTCCGGATAGAGCTCGTCGATCGTGAAAAGGGAGACGTAGGGAGCCTCGGGCCCGAGGGCCGTCTCGATCGCGTCCGCGCCGCCGGCCAGCCGGTCCACCACGGTGAGGGCGCCGGCCAGCGCGACTCCCTCCTCGCGCAGCCGCTCGATCGCGGTCACCAGCGACCCGCCTGAGGTGACCACGTCCTCGACCACCAGCGCGCGTTCGCCGGCCTCGATCGCGGGGCCCTCGATCCAGCGCTGCAATCCGTGCGCCTTGCGCTCCTTGCGGACGAAGAACGCCTTCAGCCGTTCGGACGCACACAGGACCGAGCACGCGATCGGGTCGGCTCCCAGCGTCGGGCCGCCCACCGCCGCCGCACCGAGCCGCTCGGCCTCGGATGCGACCAGCTCCCCGGCGGCCCTGAAGCCCTCGCGGGTCAGCAGGGCCCGGCGCGCGTCCACGTAGTACTGGGCGGTGCGCCCGCTGGCAAGCGTCACTTCCCCCAGCACCAGGCCGTGGGTACGCAACACGTCGAGGAGGCGCTCGCGAGGGCTCAAAGCGACGCTATCCTAGTGCCGCCGCTGCCCCCGGACGGGAGTGCTCTTGCCCTCGCCGCTGAACTCGCTGGACCCGTTCAACCTCAAACAGCAGATCGCCCGCCTCGACGACGTGCGCGCGCTCGGCGAGCGCTTCGTCTCGAACGTCGACGCAGCCCGCACGGCCCGGCGGGCGCTGCTGCCTCTGCCGCTGGTCGATCGCCCGGAGAAGGTCGACACCAAGATCTTTCCGCGGTTCAAGGCCCGCCCCATCCCGTCGCTGCGCAACAAGCGAGTCGGCCTGCTGCTCTCCGGAGGCAGCGGAGCATGTGTGGCGGCCGTCGGCGTGGCGCGTGCGCTGGAGGAGGCCGGGATCGAGCCGCAGGCCATCTCGGTCTGCTCGGGGTCGGCGCTCTGGGGGTCGATGATGGCCTCTGGGCTGACGGCCCAGGAGATGGTCAACCAATCGCTGAACTGGCAGCCCGAGGACTACCTCGACATCCAGTGGACGCGGCTGCCGCGTTTCGCGATGGCGGCGATGCGCGGGTTCACCGGGCTCGCGAAGGGCGAGGCGATCGAGAAGCTGTTCGATCGCCAGCTGTGGCACATGACGCTGGGCGAGTCGCCGATCCCGATCTATTCCGAGGTGTACAACATCGACCTCAACCGGCTCGAGACCTTCGGCTCCAAGCTCACGCCCGACCTCACGATCGCCGAGCTCGTCCGGATTGCGATCGCACTGCCGCTGCTGGTCGAGTCGGTGAGGGTCGACGGCCATCTGTATGCCGACGGCGGCGTGGTGGACGTGTTCCCCGCCGAGCCGCTGCTCGAGCACGAGCGCCTCGACGTCGTCGTGGGCGTCAACACGATCCTCCCGCGCGGGTTCGAGGGCGAGGACATCTCGGGCTGGACCGAGCGCACGATGGGGTTCATGACGGCCAGCCGCCAGATCAGCTACGCCGGCCACCTCGAGCTGGCGCGCCGCAGCGCGCGCCGGCTGGGCCGCAAGCTGATCCTGATCGACCCGGTCGACTTCACCGAGGTGCACGGCTGGCGTTTCTACGACCTCTTCATCGACCGTCGCAAGTGGCCGCGCCTGATTTTGCAGGGCTACGAGCACGCAACAAGAGTGCTCGATCGGTACAGGCGCTCGAACGGCGCACGGAAGCGCACCAAGCCCCAGGCCGTAGCGGCGCCGTAAGCCGTTCGCCGTTCGCCGTGCGCCGTGCGCCGAGACGGGTTTCCGCCGCACGGCTTAACGGCGAACGGCGTAACGGCGCTACGTATCTGCCATCAAATAGATGAACGCCAGCGTGTTGTTGAGCGCGTGCAGCATGATCGGCGGCCAGAGGGATCTCGTTCGCTCGAACAGCAGCGCCAGGATCACTCCGAGGATCGCCAGCTGCACCAGCTTGAAGAACTCGAAGTGGATGAAGCCGAAGATCAGGCCGCTCAGGGCGGCACCCGGCCAGACGCCGAAGCTGTTGCGAAACGCCTGGTAGAGGAAGCCACGGAAGAAGATCTCCTCGGCGACCGGCGCGACCACGATCAGCAAGATGGCCGTGGCGATCGCGAGCCCGACACCCTCCTGCGCGCCCAGGTCCTTGGGCAGCTCCTCCTCGGGAGGGTTGAAGATCACCGCATAGAGGATCGCCAGCGCGTAATAGGCGAGGAACGCGATCGCCAGCCATCCGAAGGCGGACCGGTGGAACGAGCGCAGGCCGAAGGTGCGCGCCGAAGGACGCCCGAGGTCGGCGGTGATGAAGACCGCGGCGCCGATCAGCGCTCCGTCCTGGATGATCGTTCCGACGAAGATGAAGCTGCGGGCGTCCAGATCGGATCCGGCCGCGGCGTAGACGACGCCCACGATCGCGGCCAGGATGAAGGTCGCGGCGACCGCGACCAGGAAGCCGATCAACCCCTTCGACGCGGTCAACCGCCGCTCTGGTGGGAGATCCGGCTCCTGCATTCCCGGCAGCGGCTGCTGAGGCGGGCCCTGCGGCTGCGGTATGTACGGGCTGCGAGCGTCGGTCACTGGGTCGAGGCTAGGGCGGGGAAATGGCGGGCGTGGCAAGCAGCCCTTCGAGGTTCTCGAGGGTGAAGATGCGCTCCACCCCTTCCTGATCCGGCGCGGCCGCGGCCCGATCGACCAGCACCGCGCGGAGTCCTGCGCCGCGCGCCCCTGCGATGTCGGTCTCGGGCGAGTCGCCCACGAACAGCACCTTGCGCGCGGGACATCCTAGCCTTCGCAGCGCGACCTCGAAGATGCCCGGTGCGGGCTTCGCCACGCCCGCCTCGGCCGACACCACGATGTGGTCGACGAGGCCGCCGAGGCCGATCTCTCCCAGCGTGTGTCGCAGCGACACGTCCCAGTTCGATACCACGGCACTGCGGATTCCGAGGAGGCGTAGCCGGCCCAGCACCGGTGCGGCGTCCGGGTACGGGCGAAAGCGGATCGCCTGCAGGAGCGCCTCCCGGAGGTCGGCGGTCGGCAATCGGCCGTCGGCGGTCGGCAGATTCTCTTGAAGGACCGTTGCACATCTGGTGCGCAGATCTGCAAGCGAAGCGTCGTCATACCCCTCCATGTGGTGGGCCCGGTAGTAGGCCATCTCGGCGAGCATCGCCTCCCTGGCCTGCCCTTCGTCGATCTGCACACCGCGGGCCGCGAGGGCGGCCTGCAGGAGCGGCCACGGCGATTCGAGCTCGACCAGGGTGCCGAGCGCGTCGAACATGACAGCCTCGTAGCCGCCTCCGGCTGTCGTGAGCGGCACGTCGAGCTAGACCGCGGCGGGGGCGGGCTCGGCTGCGGCGGTGTCCTCCGCCGGCACCGTGACGACCGCCTCCACTCGCACGGGGATCCCGTTCAGGTGCGCCATCCCGGCAAGCCGTTCGAGACTCTCCGGCCCGGACGGTGCGAGCTGGTTCACGTTGGCGCCGCCCGCCTCGTTTGCGAGCTTCCAGCCGCCGCGGTGACCCCATCCGTGCGGCAGCGCCACCGTTCCCGGCGTCATCTCGTCGGTGATCATGACGGGTGCCTCGACCACCCCCGACGCGGAGGCGATGCGCGCACGAGCGCCGTCCACCAGATCGGCCGCCGCGGCGTCGTCGGGATGGATTCGCAGCGCGTGGGTGCGGCCGCCGCGCATCAGCAGCGGCGAGTTGTGCATCCACGAGTTGTGCGAGCGCAGTTCGCGCAGACCGATCAGGCTCAGCGGAAACTGCCGGGTGGCGCCGTTGGAGCGCTCGAGCCTGTCGATCTCACCAAGGGCAGTCTCGTCCCCGATGCGCACGCGGCGGTCGGGGTGGCGCACGCGATTCCCCAGCACGTCGGTCTGGATGTGATCGCCGAGCACGATGCCGTGCGGCGCGCGTGCGACCTTCTTCAGTGACAGGCCGGATCGCCTGAGACCGAACCAGTCGCCGGCCGGCCCGGTGCGCAACACCGCGTCGATCAGGCGCCGCGGCGAGATGCGGTAGCCCAGGCGCGCCAGCACGCGCAGCGGCTTCAAGGAGTACGGGGCGATGCCGATCCGGCGTGAGAGGTCGTCGATGATGCGCCACTCCTGGCGGGCCTCACCGCGCGCCGGCACAACCGCCTCCGTCACCTGCATGAACGGCGTGTTGAAGAAGCCGAGGAAGGCGACCGGAATGTCCTCCCGCTCGAGGAACGTGGTCGCCGGGAGCACGTAGTCGGCGTGACGGCTCGTGTCGCTGACGTAGAAGTCCAGCGAGACCAGCAGGTCCAGCTGCTCGAATGCCTG
>JBBQNR010000149.1:0-4675 GCA_038330145.1 Solirubrobacterales bacterium | reverse complement strand
GTAAGCGTCCTATGAGCCTGTGGTGACGATGCCGACCGCGAGGCGCTATCTGGGCCTCGGAGGTTCGATGTCAAAGAACGAAGAGAGCTTGAGTCTGGTCGAAGGTGGAGCATTGATCGTCGGGCATGCCGTGCCGAAGCCCGGCACGTTCACGCTGATCATGTCCGATACGATGTGCTTCGAGGTCACCGAGTCGGGCAGGACGCTGCGGCTGGACTTTCGGCCCAAGACGCTGCGCGAGCGGGCGGCGATGTGGCGTCGGAGGTATGGCCTATGACGGCGGCACAGAAGCGCTGGCAAGTCCACGTCACGGGGTGGGCGCGGAGCGGCCTGTCGTGCAGGGAGTACGCGATTCAGGTCGGCGTGCACCCCGGGACGCTGGCGGCGTGGAAGTCGAAGCTGGGGGGTATGCAGGGCGGCCCGACGACGTTCGTCGAGGTCACCGACCAGCATGCGATGCTCGCCGAGCCTGACACCGGTGAGATCGAGCTGGTCGTCGGCCGCACGCTGCTTCGCGTGCGGGGCCGGTTCGAGGCCGAGGCGTTGACGCGGGTCCTCGACGTCTTGGAGGCGCGCGCATGATCCCGGCGACGGTGCGGATCTTCGTATGCATGCAGCCCCAGGACATGCGGCGCAGCTTCGATGGGCTGGCGCTGGCGACCCGGCAGGTGCTCGGTCAGGACCCGCGAAGCGGGGCGCTATTCGTGTTCACCAACCGCCGCGGCAGGCAGCTGCGCGTGCTGTGGTGGGATGGCGGCGGCTACACGCTGCTGTGCCGGCGACTGCACCAGGCGCTGTTCCAGCTGCCAAAGCCGGATGACCTTTCGGACAGGTCGGTGATCATCGACCGGCATGGGTTGACCGCACTCCTTCGCGGTGTGCCGACGACGAGGAAGCGCGGCACGTCAATGAATGCTTGACAGGCGCGGGCCGAAATCGCTACGAGGGGGCGGTGCACGTCGCCGCCCAACTCGAGTCGATCGTCGCCGAACAGGCCGCGACGATCGACAAACTCAGCGTGGAGCGCGAGCAGTATCGAAAGCTCTACATGGACCTGCTCGAGCGCTGCGCGCAGCTCGAGAAGGGGATCATCGTCGGCAAGAAGGCCGAGCGATTCACGGGGCAGGACGCGCAGCTCACCTTGCAGATGCTCGAGATGCTGCTGGCGCAGGAGGACGGAGAGGGCACGGCGCCAGGGCCCGCCGAGAACGACACGGAGAAGGTCCGCGAGCACGAGCGCAAGAAGCCCGGCCGTAAGCCGCTACCCGAGCATCTGCCGCGCGTGAAGATCGAGGTGCTGCCGCCCGAGGTGCTGCATAAGGGCCTCGACGCGTTCAAGCGGATCGGCGAGGAGGTCCGTGAGGTCCTCGAGCGACGGCCCGCCTCGATGGTCGTCGTTCAGCTCGTGCGGCCGCGGTTTGTCGAGCGCACGGCGTTGCTCGACGAGTTTCTGGCGGCCGGGCAGGACGTGGCGCTGACCGACGAGTCCGGCGAGTTCCCGCGGCTGATCGCCGAGCCGCCCGAGTTGCCGATCGAGCGCGGGCTCGCCGGCCCCGGGATGCTCGCCGACACGATCGTGCGCCGCTGGCAGGACCACCTCCCGCTCTACCGACTCGCGCTGATGTACGCCCGCGACGGCTTGATGCTGGCGCGCTCGACGATGTGTGGGTGGCACGAGCAGCTCGCCGACCTCGCCGAGCCGCTCGTCGAGGCGATGCTCAAGGACGCCTTCACCGCGCCCTATCTGTGCACCGATGCCACCGGCGTCCTCGTGCAGGCCGAGGAGCAGTGCCGGCGGGCCCACTTCTGGGTCCTGATCGCGCCCGAGCGCCACGTCCTCTATCGCTATTCGCACAAGCATGACAACGACGCGGTCGACGTCCTGCTCGCCGGCTACAAGGGTTACCTCGTCGCCGACGCCGCCACCGTCTATGACCACCTGTACAAGTCCGGCGACGTGGTCGAGGTCGCATGCTGGGCGCACACCCGGAGATATTTTTTCAAGGCGCTCAGCTCGGAGCCCGAGCTCGCCAAGCACGCCCTTGCGCTGATCAAGGGGCTCTTTCGCATCGAGCGCGCGATCCAGACGGCGCCGCGAAAGAAACGTGAGCAGACCCGGCACGAGCAGTCGCGGCCGATCCTCGACACATTCTTCCAATGGTGCGACGAGCAGGCCGCCGTCGCGCTCGACCAGACGCCCATCTCGAAGGCCCTCGGCTACGCTCGCAACCAGCGCGCCGCCCTCTGTCGTTTCCTTGATGATGGGCGGCTGCCTGTGGACAACAACATCTCCGAGCGCAACCTCCGTCGCGAGGTCCTCGGCAGGAAGAACTGGTTGTTCCTCGGCAGCGACGAGGGCGCCCGCGTCAACACGATCTTCGTCTCGCTGCTGGCGAGCTGCCAGCTCCACAGCCTCGACCCCTGGGCCTACCTCCGCGATATCTTCTGCCTCCTGCACACGTGGCCCGCGAGTCGACTCCTCGAGCTCGCCCCAGCCTTCTGGAAGCAGACTGTCCAGCAGCAGGACACCCAGCAGCGCCTGGCCGCCAACGTCTTCCGCACCGTCACGCTCGCTGAGCATCACGCCAACGTGTAGCCCGGGCGCCGGGCGCCGGTCACCACCCGTACATCGAACGATTACGACGAACCACATCCCATTGGGCCATAGCTGCGGCAGCTCGCGGTCAAGTTGCTCGGGGACCTCGCCGGTGCGGCAGGCCATGCGGAGATGCATGCTCTCGCACGGGAGGTTGCCACGGAGCTTGCTCAGGAGTTTGGGCGTGAAGCTCGGCGGGCCCTCATCGAGGCTATCGATGAAGAGGTGCAAAGCACGTCCGTCGTCGCGCCAACGGGTGAATTGCGGAGTCTTGAAAAGGTCGGCCTCGGGGTCGAACTGGTCGCGGCCGTCGAGGTAGAGGCACTCGTCGTCGGGTACAAACGAACGGATGCGCTCGTACGCCTGCTTCAGCGTGTCCGACTTGCCGAGGCCGGGTTCGCCGAGCAGGACGAGGCATTGCGCCGCGAGCATGGCGTCGAGGGTCAACGCGTCGGGCTGGAGGGCAGGAAGCAGCGCGGGGTCATGGGGGAAGCCCTCGCCGTCGAAGTGGATTGGCTTGCCGCGCGGCACGACGTGACGGACCCAGGCGATGCGCGGCTCGGACATGCTGTGAGAGGGTAGCGGGTCAGTCCCGGCCGTGGGTGCAGTGATCTCGATGGAGGCGCGGTGCCGCGCCCGAGCCTCCAGCGGCTGTGGGCAGTGATGCCGGCTTAGCCAGGCTTAGCCAGGCTTAGCCGAAGTCAACGGACGCCGGCCGGATGGCTGCGGTGGCAGGCTCATGTCCCGCCCCACGGAGCACGAGTACAGTGCGGTTACTGTCGTTGACCAGGGCGAGAGAGCCGGTCCCCGATCTTCTCGACGGCCGCCTTCACCTCATGGTCGAACAGGTGGGCGTAGCGCTGGGTCGTGCGCAGGTCCTTGTGGCCGAGGATCTTGCCCACCGTGATCAGCGGGATGCCGGCCGAGGCGCCCGTGGAGGCGAAGTTGTGCCGGAGGTCGTGCTTGCGGACGTCTTGGAGTCCGATTTTCTTGCGCAGGATGCCCCAGGTGCGGTGGAGGTTCTGAATCTTGCGTCCGGTGGCCGTGCAGCACACCAACTCGCCGCACTCGTCGGCTCGCTCCATGATCCGCAGCACCTCCTTGGAGACGGGGACGTCGCGTGCTCCGGTCTTGGTGTCGCGCAATCGCAGCAGTTTGTGTTCCCAATCGATGTCGGTCCACTTGAGGCTGAGAATCTCGTCGGTGCGAGCGCCGGTGAGAAGGAGCAGGCGGATTGCTAGCACGGCGCCCGGATTGCGCTGCTCGTGGTCAGCGAGGACGTCGGCGATGCGGTCGAGCTCGTTCTCGGTCAGGTAGCGTTCGATCTTGCGCTCGGGAAAGCGTCGGATCTTTTGCACTGGAGATCGCTCGAGCACCTCCCAGTCGACCGCGCGACCGAATAGGGAGCCGAGGACGGTCAGGGCCCGGTTCGCGGTCGTGTGCGTCGCCTTGCCCGTCCTGGGGTCGACCTTGGCGCCGATGAGCCGCTGCAGGCGCTGGATGTCGGTCCGCGTCACGGAGGTCAGGGGCATCGCACCGATGATCGGTAGGATGTGATGGCTGAGCCATAGCTCGTAGTTGGCGCGGGTCTTCGGCTTGCAGAACACGTTGACGTGCTCCTGCGTGAAGCGCTCGGCGAAGGCGGCGACTGTGAGCACTTGCTTGCGCGGCGCCACCTCGACCGCGCGAAGTTGCGGCCGCGCCGATTCGCCCAGTTCGGCGGCGCGAGCGAGCGCTTGGGCGGCGGTGTACTCCGGCCAGCAGCCAAGGCGTTCACGCTTCTCGCGGCCGTCGACGCGGGCGCGCGCAAACAGGATCTTCTGGCCGGTCGGGGTCACACGCACGGTGACGCCAGAAAGGGTCACTTCGTAACGTTCGGATCGCGCGTCGAGGCGCTCAATCGTATGGTCGGTCAGCAGGTCCATGGGCCGACTTTACTGTTACGGCTCGGTTTATCTCCGTGATCTCGTCCCGGATTCAAGTCGGGGTCTCGAGTATCCCGAAGTGCTCGGACGAGTCCAGGGTTCGCTCCTCCGGAGCCGGCCTGCGGCCGCCCTGGACACGTCCTGCGCGCTTCGG
>JBBQNR010000148.1:0-4696 GCA_038330145.1 Solirubrobacterales bacterium | reverse complement strand
TCTCGCGCCCGACCGCGGTCGAGCCCGTGAAGGCGATCTTGTCGACGCCGGGATTCTCGACCAGGGCCTTGCCGGTCGTCCCGTCGCCGGTGAGGATGTTGATCGTGCCGGGCGGGAAGCCCGCCTCTTCCACCAATTCGCCTAGACGCAAGGCCGTCAGGGGTGTCTGCTCGGCCGGCTTCAGGATCAGCGTGCAGCCGGCGGCGAGCGCCGGCGAGATCTTCCAGCTCGCCATCAGCAGCGGGAAGTTCCAGGGGATGATCTGCGCGCAGACGCCGACCGGCTCCTTGCGCGTGTAGACGAACATGTCGGGTATCGCGACCGGGATCGTCTCGCCCTCGATCTTGGTCGGCCAGCCTGCGTAGTACTCGAAGTGGGCCGCGGTGTTGCGCACGTCGACGAACTGCGCGAACTTGACCGGCTTGCCGTTGTCGAGGGCCTCGATCTGCGCCAGCTCCTCGGCGTTCTGGCTCACCAGCTCGGCGATCCGGTAGATGATCCGGGCGCGCTCGGCGGCGGTCATGCTGTTCGTCCACGGACCCTCGTCGAATGCGGAACGAGCCGCCTTGACCGCAAGGTCGACGTCGGCGGCGTCGGCGTAGGGGACCTGCGCCAGCTCCTCGCCGCTGGATGGATCGATGGTGGCGAACGTCCTGCCGGACGAGGACTCGACCCACTCGCCACCGATCAGCATCCGGTGAGGGCCCTGCACGAAGTCGGGCAGCGCTCCGGGGCGTGCGGTGTCGGTCGCCATCGACTGGACTCTAGCGAGCAGAGGCGAGCCTGGATCACAGGAGGGGACACCGGCGACCACCCGTTACGCTTGCGCGCGTGTCGGAGCTGCGGGAACGGTTGCAGCAGGGGATGGCGGGGCGACTGCCCGGCTGGTTCGGTGTCGAGCTGCTCGAGATCAGGCACGGCCACGTCGATTCGCGCATGGCGTTGAAGCCGGAGCACCTGGCGCCGAACGAGTTTTTGCACGCCGCGACCGTGATCGCGATTGCCGACTCCAGTGCGGGCATGGGCTGCATCGCCTCACTGCCCGAGGGCGCCGCCGGTTTCACGACGATCGAGCTGAAGACGAACTTCCTCGGCACGGCGACCGAGGGGGCGCTGCGCTGCGAGGCGCGCATGGTGCATGGCGGCAGCCGCACCCAGGTCTGGGACTCCACGGTGCTGCGCGAGCACGACAAGCGGATGATCGCGCTCTTCCGCTGCACGCAATTCATCCTGCCCGGGAACGACGAAAGGACCGCACGCCAGCAAAGCGCACGGGCGGCAATCAATCAGGAGGGGGCGTGATGGCGGTAGATGCTGCGC
The DNA here is from genome assembly GCA_038330145.1 of Solirubrobacterales bacterium. Taxonomy (GTDB): domain Bacteria; phylum Actinomycetota; class Thermoleophilia; order Solirubrobacterales; family JBBDJG01; genus JBBQNR01. The sequence goes on along the minus strand of JBBQNR010000148.1, from coordinate 3,376 downwards.
TGCGTGAGCTGCGCGAGAAGACGGTGCGCGAGCACATGGAGTCGGAGAACGAGCTGGACTTCGACACCACCATGAAGACCTTCGACCATCCTCGCTACGAGTTGATCGGCACGCAGCAGGTGCACGACGGCGAGGCCGCGGTGGCCGCCTACTTCGACGAGTCGCGTACCGCCTTCCCGGATCAGCGCAACGAGCTGATCGCCCTCCATCACGCCGACGACGCGGTGATCGTCGAGTTCAACCTCATGGGCACACACCTCGGCCCCTTCGGTGGGCTGCCGGCCACCGGCCGCCCCTTCAGCTGTCGCATGACCGCGTTCTTCCTGTTCGAGCAGGACCGCCTGGTCTGCGAGCGGGTCTACTTCGACACCGGCACGATTCTGCGCCAGCTCGGCGTGGCGCACGACCCGCTCAGCCTGCGTGGCCGCATCGCCACGGTCCTGAACCATCCGGTCACGATCGGGCGCGCCGTGATCCGCGGAGTCGCCGGCGAGTAACGCCGCCGCTCGCGATCAGTCGTACCTGAAGAAACCCTCGCCGGTGGACTGCCCGAGCAGCCCCTCGGCCACCATCCGGCGCAGCAGCGGCGACGCCCGGTAACGCTCCTCGCGACGGTCCTCGAAGAGGGCGTCGAGGGTTGCCAGCACCTGGTCCAGCTCGATCAGGTCGGCCCACTCGAGCGGCCCGCGCGGATAGTTGTAGCCCAGCTTCATGGCGGTGTCGATGTCGCTCGCGGAGCCGACGCCCTCGGCGAGCGCGAAGCAGGCCTCATTGATGAGCTGGCAGACGATCCTGCCAAGCACCATGCCGGGTGCGTCGCCAACCCACTCGACGTGCTTGCCGAGCGAGTTGAAAAAGGACTCGACCTGGCCGGCGACGCCGTCGCTTGTCAACGAGGACCTCGTCAGCTCCACGATCTGTGACTCGTCCAGGGGTGGGAGCGCGTGGAAGCCGACCGCTCCGCCACCCATGTCGAGATCGGCCAGGGATGCGTCCACGCACAGGATGCAGCTGGCGCCGCTGCCCTCCAGCGCCTCGAGCGACTCCTCCGGCAGCCGCCCGACCGAGGCGTCCACGAGCAGGTGGGGAACCTCGCCATTGCTGTCGCCGGGGCTGATCAGCTCGAAGCCGGCCTCGGTGGCCAGCTGCCTCAGCTCCTCGGCGAGCCGGCCGTCGCCCTCGACCGCGACGCGGCCACTGCCGCCGAGCGCCGGAGGCTCGGGGTCCTGCGGGCGGTACTCGTGCGGCCCGCCGGCGTAGTCGTAGTAGCCGCGGCCGGACTTGCGCCCATGGCGGCCGGCCATCACCATGCGGGCCTGAATCGGGCTCGGCCGCCAGCGCGGCTCGTGGAAGCTCTGCTCGTAGAACGACTTCGACACCTCGAAGCCGACATCTACTCCGACCAGGTCCGACAGCTCGAACGGCCCCATGCGAAAGCCGCCGCCCATGCGCACGATGCGGTCGATCGTCGCGTGGCCGGCCATTCCTTCGCCGAATAGCCGCAGCGCCTCGAGCCCGAACGGTCTCGCACAGCGGTTGGCGAGGAAGCCGGGCCCGTCGCGAGCGACGATGACCTGCTTGCCCATCCGCTCTCCGGCCGCCTGCGCGGTCGCAACGGCCGCGTCAGAGGACTCGGTGCCGGCGACGACCTCGAGCAGCTCCATCATCACCACCGGGTTGAAGAAGTGCATGCCGACCACTCGCTGCGGCCGCTCGACGGCTGCGGCGAGCGCCGTGACCTGAAGCGACGAGGTATTGGTGGCGAGAACCGCCTCGGCGTCGCAGACCTCGGCGAGCCGCCGAAAGAGGTCCCTCTTCAGCTCGGGGTCCTCGGGGGCGGCCTCGATCACGAGCTCGCATGACGCAAGCTCCTCGAGCGCGGGGGCGGGGTGGAGCAGGTCCGCCGCGGCGGCTGCCTGCTGCTCGGTCCAGCGGCCGCGCTCGGCGCCCTTGCGCAGGCCATCGCGCACCTTCTCCAGCCCGCGCTCGAGCGACTCCGGGAATGGGTCGTGCAGATAGGTCTCGAAGCCGCCCAGGCAGGCGACCTGCGCGATGCCGGCGCCCATCGTTCCCGCCCCGGCCACGCCAACGAGGCGGACGTCGCTCACCTGCCGCCGAACTCCGGTCTGCGCTTCTCCAGGAACGCGGTCATGCCCTCGACGCGATCCTCGGTCGCCATCGTCAGCTCGTAGAGCCGGCGCTCGTGCTGCAGGCCCGCACTGAGCGGCATCTCCTCGGCCGCAAGGACCGCCTGCTTTGCGAGCTTGACCGCGAGCGGCGGCCGCCTCGCCACCACCTGCGCCAGCTCGACCGCGTCATCCAGCCAGCTGCCCCCCGGGGCCACGATGTTGACGAGCCCCAGTTGCTTTGCCTCCTCGGCGCCAATGCGGCGCCCGGTGAGCACGATCTCCATCGCGCGCTGCTTGCCCACCACACGCGCCAGACGCTGGGTACCGCCACCTCCCGGAATGATGCCGAGCGTGATCTCGGGCTGGCCCAGCTCTGCGGTCTCGGACGCGACGATCATGTCGCACATCAGCGCCAGCTCGCAGCCACCGCCGAGCGCGAAGCCCGACACGGCGGCGATCAGCGGCGTGCGACAGGAGGAGATCCGCTGCCAGAACACGATCGTTGAGCGCTCGATCACGTCCTGGAAGGAGCGTTCCGCCATCGCCTTGATGTCGGCACCGGCCGCGAACACGTCGTCACTGCCGGCGATCACGATGCAGCGAACACCTTTGTCGCGGTCGAAGGCATCGACCGCAACGGCAAGCTCCTCCATCAACTCGGGCGAGAGCGCGTTGCGCTTCTCCGGGCGGTCGAGCGTCAGAACGCCGACGGCGCCATTCTGCTCGACCCGAACGTCGGCCACTAGTGCCCCATCCAGCAATCCACACAAGCTTTGGCTGGCTGCAAACCTTCGCCTGGTTTTCGCGGCCAGAAGCGGGCCTGGATTACAAGACGGGGCACTCGTGGCTCTTCCCGGGAGAGCCCACTACTCGGGGATCATGGCGTTGATGCCCGTTGCATGCCGGCCGATGATCAGCTTCTGGATCTGCGACGTGCCCTCGTAGAGCGTCGTCACGCGCGCGTCGCGCATGTACCGCTCGACCGGGTACTCGTCGATGTAGCCGTAGCCGCCGTGAACCTGGATCGCTGCGTTGGCGCAGCGCACCGCCGTCTCCGTCGCGTAGTACTTGGCGATCGAGGTCTCGAGCGTGTTGGGCCGCCCCTTGTCCTTGAGGTGCCCGGCTCGCCAGACCAGCAGCCGCGCGGCGTCCGTCTCGACCATCATGTCGGCGATCAGCTCCTGCACGAGCTGGAAGCTCGCGATCGGCCGGTCGAACTGCCTGCGCTCCTTGGCGTACTTGACCGA
>JBBQNR010000147.1:0-4726 GCA_038330145.1 Solirubrobacterales bacterium | reverse complement strand
GTGATCGTCGACTGCGGAACCGACCGGGCCGCGGCCGGCCCTGTGCTCGACGAAGCCAGCCACATCATCTGGGCCCTGCCCGCGACGCGCGTCGCGCTCGCCCGCGCACAGGTCCTGCTCACTAGCGACGTCGTGCCCCAGCCCGGACGCTGGCGAGAGCTGCTTGCCGTCACCGCTCTCGATCATCGCTCGAGCGCCAGCGTGCGCGCGCTGCGGCACCTCGCTCGGCATCGCTGTGAGCGACTCGTCCTCATCCCGCACTCCGAGGCGCTCGCCCATGGCGACGTCGCCGACGGCAGCGAGCACCTCAGCCGCGCGCTGGCCAGCCTCGCATCGACGCTGCGGAGAGGCCGTTGAGCGCCACCGCCGGACCACGCCCCGATACACCCGGAGCAGCGAGAGACATCGCCGCCGGCGCGGTCATGTGCGCATGCGCAGCCATGCTCGTACTCGCCGCTGCGGCAGCCGCGGTCGCGCTCACCGGCTTGGCGGACGACGCTCGTCGCGCGCTGCGCTTCGGATTCGGCGGCGTCGAGCGCACGCCGGCCGAGGCGCTGCGACTCGCGATCCACAACGCGCACCTTGCAGCAGGCACCCTGCTGTGTGCGATCGCCGCGCCGCGGCTCCCCGCCCCAGCTCGGCTGCTGATCGATTTGATGCTCGCCGCCCTGCTCGCGTTGAACGCGGGACTCGTGGGCGTCGCACTCGGCGCCTACGGTCTGCGCGTCGCGGCGGCAACCGCGCTGCACCTGCCGCTCGAGTTCGCCGCCCTCACGCTCGCCGGCGGCGCATACATGTCGACAAGCAAGCATCAACTCGACGCCCGAACCGTCGCGTGCCTCACCGCGCTCTGCGCGCTGCTGCTCGCCGGCGCCGCGACGCTCGAGACCTACGCCTCACTCGGAGGGCTGCAGTGAGAGCACCACTGGGTGCCCGGCTGCTCATCGTGCCGCTCGTCTGGGTCCCCGCCGGACTGATCGGGTGGGCGTACGTCTCAACCCACGACCTCGCGCGCACCTGGCGCCAACTCCAGTCCGGCAGCAAGGTCACCTGGCCGCCCACCCGTCAGGACGGGATCAAGCACGCGGCGATCGACACAGCGCACGACGTACTCACCGATGTCGCCGCCGTGCTTCGGCCGCTGGGGCTCGTGCTCCTGATCTCCACCCTCTCGGTCGTCGTCATGCGGATGTTTCACCGTCGGGCGCGGGTGCGATCGACGGCGCGGTGGGAGCTGCGGCTCGGGCGTGACGACCTCGCGAACCCCTACCGCGTGCAGGAGGCCTTCGAAGGCATCGCCGGCGCGATCAGCGTCCGCTGGTACGAGCGCCTCTGGCGCGGCCCCGAGCACCTCGCACTGGAGGTGCACCGCCTTCCCGACGCCTCAACCCGGTTCGTCATCGCCGCGCCGCGCTACCTCGAGCCCTCGATCTGCGGGCCGCTGGAAGACCTCTACCCCGACGTCGAGCTCAAAGGCATCGACGGCCAGCCCGACTGGGCGAACTGCGTCATCCGCCTCAAGAAACGAGTCTCGTTCGTGCTCTCGATCCAGACCACCCGCAACTACGAGCACGCGTTCTCTGAATCGCTCGTCGCGCTGATGGACAAGGGCGACGGCGAGCTGTCGGTCCAGCTCGTCCTCACGCCCGCCTCGGGGTTTGTGCATCGACGTGCACGCCGACTGCTCAAGCGCCGCGAGCGCGCGCTCCAGCACGCCGATCACCGCGACCCCGGCGAGCTCGGCATCGACTCGATCGTGGAAGCCAAGGAGCTCAAGGGCGCGCTCGAACTCCAACACCGCACGCTATACCTGTTCGACCTGCGGGTGTCGGGCGAAGACCGTGCGTCGGTCCGCCGCGTCGCCGGCCTCTTCTCCCAGCTGCGCTCGGAGAACGAGCTGGCGCGCCGCGAGATGCGGATCCGCCGCCGGCTCTACGGCGCACGTATCGCGAACGCCACACCGAATCCGCTGCCCGGGCTGCGGACCGGTGTGTTATCGACATCCGAGCTCGCCACGCTGTGGCAGCTGCCTCGGGGCCGCGTCAAGCACGGCGGACTGCTGCGCTCCAGTGTGCGTCGCGCGAGCGCGCCGCCCGGGATCGACCGCGAACCCGTCCGCGTACTCATGCAGGACGAGCGCGGCGCTGTGTCGATCTCCCCCGCGGACCGCAAGTACGGGCACGCGCTCATCGGCGGGCAGGGCGGCGGCAAGAGCTCGGTCATGGCCCGCCACTTCGCCAACGACACGCGCGACCCCGATCGCGCCGTGATCCTCATCGATCCCAAGGGCCCACTGGCCGAGTTGTGCCTCGGCTTCGTGCCCGCCGACCGGACCGTGCACTACCTCCACCTCGGCAGGCCCGAGATGGGGATCAACCCGCTGACGATGGATGCGACCCCAGGTACTCGCGCGGCCGTTTTCCTCCAGGCGCTGATCGAAGCCAACCCGCCCGGCGCGATCCAGGCCGCCTCAGACTCGTTCCTTCGACAAGCGGTCTTCGCGGTCTGCACCGTCGAACGTCAGCCGACCCTCTGGGACGTCTATCGCATGCTCGGACTCGGCGAGTCGAAGTACCGCGCCAAGGTCGTCAAGCAGCTCCAGCAGAGGCCAGAGGCTCAGTTTGCCAGGGGCTACTGGCAGCGCGAGTTCCCGGCATTGTTGTCCGACCGCGGCTACGCCGCCCAGGCGCTCAACCCGCCGCGCAACAAGATCGAGCGGCTCATCTCCACCAGAGAGATCGACACGTTGCTGCGCCACCCGATCCCCGTGGACATCGAAGGCGTACTTGCACGCGGCGAGGTGCTCATCGTCGCCGGTGCAAAGGCGACCGTGGGAGAGGACAACACGATCCTCGTCACCCACCTGCTCCTGCAGCTCTTGCACCGTGCACTCCAAGCTCGCCAGGAAGTCCCCGAACATGAGCGGCGACCCGTATCGCTGCTGATCGACGAGGCCCACAACGTGCTCACGCCGTCGGTGGCCAAGATGCTCGCCGAAGGACGCTCCGCTGGGCTCGAGGCCGTCTTCGCCTGGCAGTACTCCGCTCAGATCCGCGACGAGGTCATCCGCTCGGGCGTGCGCTCGCTCCTGCAGTCGATCTCGATCTTCCGCATGCGTGAGATCGAAGACGCCCGTTCCCTCGCTGGCCTTGCGATGGAGGTCTATTCCGATCGCATCTCGATCGAGCAGGACGAACAGGAACGCCTGCGCTTCTCACCTGATGACATCCTCCGGCTCCCCGTCCATCAGGCGATCAATCTCTGGGTCGCTCACGGCATCCCACGGGCCGGCTTTGTCGCACACACCCTCCCGATGGAGCCACTGCACGACCCCGACCTCGCTGAGGGCCACCGCCAAGCCCAACGCGACCGCGGCGCACACCACCCCGACACGCTGCCCGACCTGTTCGCCAACGACCAACCGACCATCCGCGAGCCGACCCCACCGAAACCGGCCGAGGCGACGCCTACCAAGACCGAACCGGACCGACTGGCGGTAGACCCCGACGGCCAGACGCGCTTCCCAGGCGACTTCGAGGGATTCGAAGGCAGAAATGCGTGAGTTGCCAGCCAGCTACACCGAGGCCCACCGCTACGACGGCGCGGCGATCGAGCAGGCCCGCCGGGACGCGATCGTCCCGTGCGCCGTCCAACCACGCGATGTCGCGATCGTCCACGACGTCTCGCGCTACAAGTTCATCACCGCGCCCCAGCTGCGCGAGCTGTGGTGGCCGAGCGCATCCATCCAGGCGGCAGATCGCCGGCTGCTCAAACTCTTCCGGGCCGGGTACATCGATCGCTTCCGGCCCGTCGCACGACCCGGCACCGGCTCCTACCCCTGGACGTACCACCTCGGCGAAGCCGGTCACCAACTACTGCAGCATGGCGATCTCATCCCTGAGAAACGCCGGTACCGGCATCGCTTGATCTTCGACTTCGGACACGTCCTACACGAGCTGCAACTCAACGCCTGGGTACTCGCCTACCGCCGCGCACTCAGTCACGACCTCCTCGCATGGGACGGCGAGACGACGATCGATCCACCCCCCCGCCTGCGCCCAGGAGAACGCCTCGACGACGACTGGTCCGCAGAAGGCCTCAGCGACCCACGACCACGCCCCGTCTGTCCCGACGCCATCGTCGAGGTCGCCAGTGACGACCCCGCCTCGCCGCCACGGCTGCTGCTCATCGAATACGACCGCACCCGACGCCTCGACAAAAACTACGAGAAATTCCGCCGCTACGACACCTTCCTCAACTGGTGGTGGCAACGCACCCACCTCGCCGACCGCGGCGCACCCCCGTTCGTTCTCTTCGTCTGCCAAGACGACGCCCACCGAGACCAATTCATCGCCGCCGCAGACCGCGAGCTCACCGGCCACCGCTGGCACCCCGACGTCGGACCCGAGCGCTACCAGTACGTCGGACGTCAACGGATGCTGTTCGCCTCGGAACTCGACGCGCACAACGGACGACTCGAAGCTCGCCGCCTGTCCACGTTCCCCAAGGGACACCGCGCGAGATCCGAAGTAATCCGCCGCGTTCGTATCGCCCCGGCACGCGCCGCCGTACCGGCGGCGCCCGATCACCACGCACCCCAGGCGAGGCCAACGCAGGCGTCCGGCCACACCGGCGCCGGTGAAGCGCCGCTCGAGCTGGAGCCCGCCGCATAGAAGCCTCCTGGACTAGACCGCAAGACGCTGCCGCCACGGCGGCAGGTCCCGCG
>JBBQNR010000146.1:0-4890 GCA_038330145.1 Solirubrobacterales bacterium | reverse complement strand
GGAACGCAGCCGCCGAAACGCGGCGTACTTTCCGCGGTACCGGAGCGGCTGCCCGTTCATCAGGAAAAGGCGCATGTCTCCGTGCTCCGCGGCCTCGAGGTACTCCTGCGCGATCACGTATCCATCGCGGCTGACGGCGTCAACCATTTGGTTCAGGTTGGAGCCGTCTCCCTCGCGCACGAGGAACACGCTTTGACCCCCGGAGCCCTGGAGGGGCTTCAGGACGATCTTTCCGCCCTCGGCCTTCCAGAAGGCCTTGATCTCATCGCGGTCTCGCGTGATGATCGTCCGCGGGCGCACCTCTTCAGGGAAGTGCTGGAAGTACATCTTGTTCATTGCCTTCGACAACCCGTCGGGATCGTTGAGGACAACCAGCCCGCGACGCATGGCGACGCGGCCAAAGATAATGCCAGCTCCCTGCGCCCACGACCGATGGCCTTGGTCGGAGGAAGGGTCGTTGCGGAGCATGAGAACGTCGAGATCGTCGACGCCGATGCGCTCGACGTGGGCCCTCTTGCCCACCAGGTCGGCCAGATACACGTCGGAGGACTTGTAGGCCTTCTTTGGGGCCGAGCGCGCACGGGCGTTGACGGATTCGTCGGCGTCATATGCGAAGTCGCCAGCGCCGATGACCCAGACCTTATGGCCCCTGTTGATTGCGGCCATCGCCAATCGGGTGGTCGTGTAGCCCGGTTGTTCGGTACTGATGTCGTTGACTACAAGTCCGATCCTCACGATCAGCTCCTTTGCCTAGCCTTGAGAAGAACCTTCATTTGGTCTTGATCTTGACAAGATCGAGAACATTCGAACTTTGTCGGAGCGCTGCCAGCCTCTGGACACCCGCGGGATCGTCGAGGTAACGGGGCCGAAGAACAGATGGCGCAAGCACCTCACGCCACCGCAGTTCCTCGATAATAGGGATATGTTCGGGCCCGAACTTGCCAACAAGGAGGCTCGAGTAGTCGCCGCCCTCGCGCAGGTAATCAAGCATGCCGAGGAAGCCGCGAAGATACGATACGTCCTTCGTGAGGCCGCCGCCGCGAAAGACGCGGGTGGTGATGCCGAAGGCGGTGCGGTGCTCGAAGTCGTAGGTCCTGTCGAGCTCTCGAAACACCTCCACAAACGTCGCGCCCTCGATCATGTGCCGCGACGCCACCACGCGTGCCGCGAGCAATCTCAATCGGGGTCGGCTCAGGCCTCCAGCGAGGTACTCGGCCACCACCGCGATCCCCTCCTGAAGCTCTTCGTAGCCAGGGAGGCCCACGTAGAGCTGCCTGAAGCGCTGGGCGCGGCCGTTCACATAGGTCACGACGTGCGTCCCGATTTCGTGGGCCAGAAGCGCATCAACCCGCGAAAGGGGAATCTTGGCACTCGCGGGAACCAGGACGTTTCCGCGGGAAACCGTTAGCGCGGACACGTCGCGACGAATCTCCACCTTGCTGAGGACATCGGGCGACTGAAGCCGGTAATAGTCGATCTCCGCTTGTGCTCGTGAAGCGAATTCCGTGGCGTCAATCGTGCTGCGCATCGACTCATCGCGACTGCGAGGCGGCACCCGGTCAAGAATGTCCTGCGCCGCGGCGAGGAGAGCGTCCGGCACCCCGCCATAGACCTGAAGGCTGCCATAGAGGAACTTTGGTGTCCCGCGATCGCCAAGCATCGTGAGCTTGCGGTCCATCTCCGATTGTTGGTCCCGCAGCAGCTGGGCGAGCGTCGGATCCTCCACCCTCTCCAGCGGAATCCGAAACAGTTCACGCTTGGCAAGGGAAGGGTCAATCTTGAGTGGACGAGACGCGAAATCGGGCTCACGCTCGAAGCGACCCCTGCGGAAGCGGTTCCACGCTTCGTCGACGTTGGTGGGCGTGACCTGGAGGATGAAGTCGAAGGTGTTGCTGATGGCGGCGAGCTCGCGATCGACCTGCCACAACGACTTCACGAAGCTTTGGCGGCCGAGCGCCTGATAGTGAGGCGGCCGGTGGGACGTCTGGCGGCGCGTGAACTCGAACACCGCGCGTTGAATCGATCGCGAGATGCCGCGGTGGAGCGCGCGCCTGACCAGGGGGAACGTCTCGTTGGTCGCCGCGTCTCGATAGACGGGAGAGACCTCCATGCCAAGCATGTGGCAGTTGAGCTCCAAGGCCCGCTGCGCTGTCATGAGGGGGCGCATCCCCGGAGGAAACACCTTCGAGTCGGCGATCGACTCGACGGACGCGTCGCGGCCCTTGATCCTGATCTCTGAGAGCGCCTGATCGAGCACGTCGAGTGTGCGCCCGAGCCGGCCGCCCTTGGACCGGTGAATGCCGAACCTGAGGGACTGGACGTCCACTTCCGGATCGTCGGGAGTCGCCCAAAGTTCGATGAGCAAGACGGCACCGTAGCTTTCGCCGAGCGCTCCGACCACTCCGTCGATGAGCCTGGCGAGACCCTCTCGGTGCTTCGCCGACCCTGAGACCGTCAGGTGGGAGGCCTCGCCCTTCACCAACTGATCCGTATCGACATCCTTGCGCCGGACTGGGCGCCGGTACACCACGAGGAAAGGGAGCGCTCGGTCGACGTGGATCCGCCCGCCGTCGGGAAGCTCGCGCTGAACGGGCTTCCCGTCGCGGATCAGGGCACACACCTCCGCCACGAAGGCGGTCGAAATGGTCGCGGCCTGCGGTCGCGCTGGATTGGTCAATGCCGTGGAGACCCGCGAACGACGAGTGCCAGATGGCGCAGCGGTCACTCTGAGCCCATGGCGTCCAGCGACTCGAATATCCCGGGAAGGCTTGAAGCGATCGCCTGCGTCAGCGCCTCGTGCTCCTCGGGGAAGAACTCTCCGGTCCACTCATCCATGAAGATCTTCTTGAACTCGATCGCCAGGCAACACGCGGAATCCGGGAAGTTCTCGTGGATCCACGCCGAGAAGTGTCCGCCGCGGAACCGGACGTTCTCGCGGACATCGAGGTGGCGTCCGAGGTAGCCGAAGTCCGCCACGTCGCCAATGAATCGGTCCACGAGCGGACCCCAGGCCTCGCGATCGAGTGATCCGGTGCCGACATTGATCTCGGGGTTGCCGCGTGGGTCTTCCGGGGCGCCTTCCGGCCCGTTGCGGCGGTGGTTGTACGAATGCATATCGAAGACGACGAATCGGCCGAAGCGCTCCTCCATGTCGGAGAAGACCCGATGTGCCTCCGCGTAGAACGCGTCGTACTCTGCGAGCGACCGCGCGATGAGGGGCTCCTGTGGCTGCTCATGCCAGAGATTCAAACCCCAGGCGTCGTCGGGGGAGACGTAGACGGCCTTGTCCCGTGGGCGGTTCAGGTCAACCTCGAAGCGGGAGCGTCGCACCACGATCTGCGTGCCGGCGATGCTCGCAAAGATGCTGGTGCCAGGATCTTCCTCCCGGCGTCGCTCTCCGCTCGTGAGTGCCGTGTTGAGCGCCACTTCTTCGCGCAGCTCGTGGCCGTCGTGGATAGCGGTGGCGGCGATGGGCTGCTGACCCTCGACGAGGTCCCAGATCACTTCAGACACGGGCACGTTCCTTTTCTGCCCGCTCCACCGCGTAAATGAGCCGAGATTGGTCGGCGTGTCAGCGTCGCACTGGCAATAGTTTCCAGCAAGTTCAGCCTACTTGATCGCGCCTTGCAGAAGGCCCTGGACACACGGTGGGCGCGGTCGAGGTCGGTCAACGGGTGTTCGGGTGGGCGTGGGCGTGGGCGATGCTGAGTGCCTCCCGTCGTGCGTCGGCTGACTAATAAATGCTTGTGGTGAACGATGCCCGTCCGGCAGACTCATCACACGCGTTCTGCATCGGACGATAGGTGGGTATGAACGAGTCTGACAGTCCCCGTTGGATGAGGGTGGGCACCTCCGGCGAGCCCGATAGCGCACTGGCGGCGAGGAACGCCGTCGAGGAGGCCCTCGCGGGCGACACCGCGGCGTTGGTCATCCTCTTCGTGTCCCCGGTTTACGACATGCAGGCGGTTGCGACCTCCGCGAATGCCGCAGTTGATGGCGCCCCGGTGATCGGTTGCTCGACCTCGGGGGAGATCGGTGCCGGGCTTGCCGGGTCCGGCCGAATCATTGCGATTGCGCTGGGAGGCGGCGGGTTCACAGCCCGTACGTCGTGTGGCTTCATCGCAGATGGGGCCGAAGCGGCGGGCGCCCTCGCGGCCCAGGGACTGATCGGCCTTGAGGCGCCGCACAAGGCGCTGATCCTTCTCACCGAGGGTCTTGCAGGGCATCACTCCGAAATGGTCCGCGGTGCCTATTCCATCGCGGGCGCGACGGTACAGCTCGTCGGAGGCTGTGCGGGCGATGACTTGGCGATGACCGGAACCTGGCAAATCCACGGCGGCAAGGCATACCAAGGTGCGGTGGTCGGCGCCGCTCTAGGCTCGGACGGGCCGATCGGTGTGGGCGTTGGTCACGGTTGGACGCGCACAGGTGAACCCATGGTGGTGACCGAATCCGACGGCCAGCGCATCTTCAGGATCGATGACCAGCCCGCCCTCGACCGCTATCTGACTCAGGCGGGCGTTCCCCCGAGCGCGTGGAACGATGTCGACGGTTGGCCCAACCTCATGCTTCGGAGACCACTGGCGTTGCCGCGCCCCTCCGGAGACGACGTGCGTTCAGTGCTTTCGGCGAATGGCACCGATCGCTCACTCGCGTGCAGTGACGTTCCTCATGGCTCCCTTGTCTCCATGATGACGGGCGACGCGGATACCGTGATCGCAGGCACCAAGCAAGCGTGCGCCGAGGCGATCGCGGGACTCGAAGGTGCTTCGCCGCTCGGCGTGATCGCGTTTGACTGCGCCGGTCGAAGGGCTCTCCTCGGAGACGAAGGGTTGGCGGGCGAGATGGCCGGCATCGCGGAGGGGTTTGGCGATGTTCCCGTGGGAGGCT
>JBBQNR010000145.1:0-4924 GCA_038330145.1 Solirubrobacterales bacterium | reverse complement strand
GGCATCGTCTGCACGGTGCGATAGAGCACGAACTTCGGCTCTTCGCCGGTGATGAGCGGGCGCAGGCCGGCGGTGCGGTTGCGACCCTGCCCGATCGAGTTCGGGGCGACGGTGCTGAACGACGCGCGAGTACCGAGCAGTCGGTCGAACTGCTGAATGAAGAATCCGCAGAGATCGAGGGTCGCGACGCCATCGACGTAGCGACTGCGGAGAAACGACACAGCGGTCTCGCCGATGGCACCACGCAGGTCACGGTCGCCCTTGAATGGCGGGTTGGCAACGATGCCATCGAAGCCCTTGTTCTCACCATTGAAGACCTCGGGGAACATCAGGGGCCAGTGAAACACGCCGAGGCTGCGCGCGTGGCTCGTGATCTTGGCGGTGACAGCGTCGTCCGCGCTGATCTTGGCCACCCCGAGCGTCTTCTCGAGCTGCCCCTTTTTACAATAGTACCGGCGCAGGAGGGCGAGGTCCCACTTCCAGACCACTGTATTGGCGAGCTCGCGCATGACCACGAACCATTCGCCGCGCAGGGCGCTCAGGTCCGACGTGTCCGCCTCGGCCGCCGCGCGGAGCTTGCGCTTGGTGGTGGCATCGAGGAGCGCGTCGGTCTCGCGCAGGAGATCGGGCATGCGGGCGCGCAGTTCCGCGTCGGAGAGTCCGAGCGCGTCGCTGATATGCTCGTAGGCGCGGGCCGCGTTGGGCTGCTTGAAGCCGGCGTTGTCGAACAGGCGGACCTGTCGGGGCTCACCGAGGTCGATGTCGAGCGCTTGCAGGGTCTCGCGCGCTTCGGATCAGGTGAGGCCAAGCAGGCTGTCGCCGCTGCGGAGGTTCTTGTCGAGGAAGGTCAGCGGCGGCGCCTCGGGCAGTTCCGCCTGGGCCGCGGTGTCGAGGCGACGGCGGGCGACCATTGTCATCAGCCACAGCGCGAGCTTGCCGAGCTCGACCGCGAGCGGCTTGCGGTCGACGCCATAGCAGCAGCGCTGGGCCAGGTCCTGCAAGCGCGCGGTGGCGACCGCTTCGAGCCTTTCCCCCAGGCGTGGCTCCCCGCCGTGGGCCGGGTCCTCGAGCCGCGTCCACGGCTCGGGCACCTCGGCGACCTCGAAGTGTGACGCGGGCTGCGGCGCGCCGAAATGGCGCATATAGGCGAGCTCGCGCGCGAGCTCGAGGACCGTCACCGTCAGGAAGTGGCCGGATCCCATCGCCGGGTCGACGATGCGCAGGTCGAGCAGCGCGCGCTCATAGGCGTCGAGGACCGCCGCGCTTGCCCGTGGGGCGCGTTGCGAGGGGTCGGCCGCCGGAGAGCCGCCTGCGGTGCGCCATGCGTCCCTCAGAAGCGGTTCCAGGCCCGCGCGCACGACCTCGTTGACGAGCAGTTCCGGCGTGTAATGGGCGCCCAGAGCGCTGCGCTCGTTCTTCGCCGGGTCAGCCTTTCCGGGCTTGCCGGCGGCCTCCTCTCCCTTGGCAGCCTTGCCGCCGGCGACGCGCAGGACGATGCGACCGGTCTTGGCCTTGCCGGCCGTCTCGCGTACGGGCTGCATGGCGAGGATCTGCTCGTACACGTCGCCCAGGACGCGCTGCGCGTGGGCCGAGGCGCCGAGTCCGACGACCGCGTGGGCGCCCTCGCTGACCTCGCCGATCTGGCCCTGGGCGACGGCGACGGCCACCGCGAGCAGGGCCTCCCAGCGGGCCAGGAGCGGGCCAGAGAGCTTCGGTGCGGAGACGTCGAGGGCGTCCAGCGGCACGAGCCAGCGCTCGATCTGCTCGTGAAAATCGTCGGTCGGCCGCGAGCGGAAGATCGAGGCGCCGTGGATCGCCAGCGGGCTCTTCTGCGCGGTGCTCCGCACCTCGCGGCTGCGGTAGAGCAGGCACTGAAGCAGGCCCGTCTCCTCCAGCTCGGCGCCCCGGCGGCGCACCGCGAGCTCCTCGAAGCTCGGCCACTTCAGGCGGATCTTGGCCGCCGAGGGCTTCCACAGCAGGTTGCGGCTCTCGAGGGTGACGAGGAACATCAGCCGGAAGAACACCAGGCTCGCGGCCTCGCGCAGATGGCCGAGCGCGGCGTCGTCGCTGGCGAAGGCCTTCGGTCCAGCGGTCTCCTCGAGCAAGCCCATGAGGTCCTGGATGACCTGCTTGACGCGCTCGCGGAAGCGGTCGCGCACCGACAGGCCGGACGTGCCGAAGGTGGCGTGCCAGTCCCCATCGGGCCGGCCCGCGGCGCCACGACCGGACAGCGGCTCGAGCGCCTGGTGGAGCTGCGAGCGGATCGCCGCGGGGTTGGCGAGTCCCGAGTGCAGGTCGCGCAGGTTGACGGTCACGACGCCGACGGTGGGACCGCCGGCCTGATCGATCTGGGCGGCCCCGGCCGTGCGCACTTGCGGCGCGTCGAAGCCCTCGCCATCGATGGCGACGTAGAGCGTGAAATTTTGCTGGAGCTCGCGGAGCTGGTCGAGGTCGCCGCCGGCCGTCGCGCGGACCCACGCGGAGAACAGCTCGCGCACCGCGGCCTCGGAGAGCTGGGGGGCTGCGTCGTCGGCGTTGGCCCTGGCCGCCCGGGTGCGCTTGACCCGGATGGTCAGCAAGCCGAGGTCGTAATAGACCCCGAGGCGGCTCGGACCGCCGTCGATGCGGGTGAGCTGACCGGCACACACCTCGATGGTCTCGGCGTCGAACCAGGAGAAGCGCTCGAGGATGTCGCGCAGCCAGCTTGCATCGAGGATGACGCGTGAGTGCGGGCGCCACGAGGGCGGGCTGAAGAGCACGGCTTTGTCGCTGAAGGTCAGCGGGTCGCGCGCGAGGTCGCGAAACAGCGCCCGCGTGAACGCATCCACCGAGGGACCTCCGGCGACGGCAGGGCTGGTCTGCTGGAGGTACGCGAGGAGGTGCTGGAAGGTGTTCATGGGGTGATGACGAGGTTGAAAGACTCGAGCCTGTCGGCCGCGAAGGTCTCAGCCGCTGCGGCGGGTGTACCCTGGATAAGGTCGGCGCGGGGGCGACGCAGCGCCGCGCCGACATCCCCGGGCTCGATCTCCGGCATGGTCGGCGGCTGCCTGGCCAGGTCCTCGCCGAGCCAGGCCCAGGGTCGGTCCGAGGGCGGGTCGATGTGAATGCGATCGACGAAGACCTCACCGCGACCGAGGGCGAGCTCGGCCAGCCAGTCGAGGACCACATCAAAGAGCGCGGCGGGCGAGCTCATCGCCTCCGGGATGACAAGCTCCGTGGTGGGCGTGAGGTCGACCGGACGGACGAAGACGAAATCGGCCTTGTCCCACGAGACGGGCAGCAGCGTCTTCTTGTAGCTGCGTGTGTTGCCCGTATAGGTGTGCGGGATCCAGGTGAGCGCGTTGTCTGCAAACAGCAAGATCGGCATCATGCCGCCGATATCGTGGCGGTTGCCGCTACGCCCGGTCTCCTGGGTCGCATACCACTCATGCGCCGAGCGCAGCGGCGTCGAACGTGGATATCGCGGCGACCAGGTGGTCAGCACCAGCGCCCGAAGGCGCGACCAGTCCGCCGGCTCACCGACGACGGTGCGAGCCAGATGCCCGAGGTCGTCCCGGGAGATCTTGAGCGTAATCGTGCCCGAGGTCGCGGTGACGCCGGCATCGCGAGCGGCGGCGGTCGAGGCTTCGAGCTGGCGTACGCGCTGGAGCAGCCGTTCACGGCGGACCAGGGAGGGGGTCTCGTATTCGAGCGAGCCGTCGAGCACGGCGGTCGCGGTCGCCTGGTCGAGCACCACCGGCCACGACGAGAGGCCGAGGATCCTACGGATGCTGTCGAGCTTGGCCGCCAGCACTGCGCGCACCCGCTGGGCCCGCTCCTTTGCGACCTCGGCGTCGAGGGCGGTGGCCTCGATCGGCGGGACCGTGTAGTGAAAGACCTTGAGGGGGACGACATAGCTGGCCGCCGCGGCTTTGGGGTCGGCGAGGCCGAGTCCCTCGAGATATCGCTCGAGGCTCGCGGGATTCTCCACGAGGGCGTTGATCCGGCGGTCGATACGACCATTGCGCTGGATCAGGCGGGTGGGGTTCCAGGGGAGATCGTAGTGGATCAAGATCCCCGATTGCTGGAGGTTGACGCCCTCGGCCAGCACCTCGGTCGCCAGGAGCACACGCACGGGCTGCTCCAGGGCCGCCACGAGCCGCTTGCGCACGCTGTCCAGCTTGCCCGCGCCGTCGGTCAAGGGGGGTAGGTCGACCTGATAAAACGGCGAGAAGGCGTCGAGGATCGGCGCACCTCCGATCTTACCCGCGCCTGTCTGGAGCGACTCGCTGTCCGCGACCTCGTCCTCGGCCTCCTCCGCGGCCGCTTCCTCGACATGGACGTCGCCGATCCTGCGACCCCCCTCGTGCTTCGCCGAGATCACGGCGATATCGCTGCCGATCAAGGCGAGGAGCTGGTGGAGTCCAGAATGGTCCAACGACATGAACCCTGCCACGTCCTCATGGCTGAACGGGGTCACGCCGCCATCGGCGACGACCTCGCCGCGCTCGCCACTCTCGAGCGCGAGCGCCTGCACGGCCCGAGAAAGCATGGGCAGAAACTGGCGCATGTAGCGATTGAGGGGGCGCTTCCCGAGCACGCTCAGGGCCGTGAGGATGGCGCGGATGTACTCGAGGGTGTCGCCGTACTCGGTGAAGATGAGCACCCGGTCACCCGCGGCCTGGTCGCGGCGCTTGCCCGCCACGTACAGGTGAAGGAGCATGAATGCGACCAGGCCGGTGAGTCGGGCGTCGTCCTTGAGGCGGTGCGCCACCCATTCCGTGATCTGGTCGGTGCGATGTGAGGGCCGCGTGATCGCTTGAATGAGACTGGCCATGTCGTGGCCCTGGTAGTCCTGGAGGCCCTTGTAGACATTGACCGCGAGGCCCTTGCCGTCCGTATCTCCATACAGCAGTTGCAGCCCCTGACACGCGTCATAGACGAC
>JBBQNR010000144.1:0-5009 GCA_038330145.1 Solirubrobacterales bacterium | reverse complement strand
GTCTTGGTAATATTCAAAAAATTGTTGATTTAGCACATAAGGCATCAGCATTGACGCGGTCGGGCCGTAGATGTAGCCCGTGTTGAGTCTGTGGATGAGGTATTCCACGTTCGTTGCTCCTTCTTGAGGGTCAGATCATTGCTTCGGGGCCGGCGCCCTGGCGTCGAGCGCCAGGACGCCGTTGGACCGCGACTAGCGGAGGCTCATCTGGTAGGCGTTGAACACCGGGAAGAGGTCGGGTGCAAGGCCCTTTACCCGAGACCCCACGCCCATCATCTGGTAGGGCTCGCCGACCCAGCCCAGCGGAGCGTCTTCGTAGATCTGGTCCTGGATTTTCCCGAAGTACGCCGCGCGCTTCGCCGGGTCAATGACGCGGCGCCCCTTGTCCACTGCGGCGACGACGGCAGGGTTGGTGTAGTTCTCGTAATTGCCGATCTTCTTGTAGTAGAAGTTCTGTGTGACGAACTGCGGGTCCGGCATGAACGCGGCGTCGCCGTAAAGCGCGAACTCCGCCTTGTTTGAGAGGACGAGGTTCTGCAGCGTTGCGGAGGGCAACTTCTGCAGGTTGACCTTCACGCCGATCTTCGCCAAGGCGCTCTGCAGGCTGATCGCGAGCGGTTCCTGGGTCGGGTCGTCAGCGTTGAAGCTGAGCCCGACCGTGAATCCGTTGGGGTAGCCAGCCTGGGCGAGGAGGGCCTTGGCTTTCGCGGGATCGAACGTGTACGCCGTCCGGTTCTTGTAGCCTGTCTGCTGGAAGATGCTCGGAGTCGGGCCTTGCGAGGGGTTCATGAGGCCGCCGTAGATCTTCGCCGCGATGTCGGACCGCGGGATCGTCATGTTGATGGCCTGGCGCACGGCCACCTTGTCAAACGGCTTCTTGGCGTTGTTCATCGTGATGAACTCCATCAGCGGGCTGCGCCACGCAACGGGAAGCGTGCCTGACTTGCCGTCGAGCGATGACAGCTCGTCTGGCGACAGCTGGTCAGCGATGTCGACTTTGCCGCTCGACAGCAAGGTGATGCGGGCGGACGAGTCGGGCACAACCCGGAAGAGGACGCGCTTGATCTTCGGTGCGCCTTCGTAGTAGTTGGGGTTCGCATCCAAGATCACCGCCTTGCCGGGCTGCCACGACGTCACGTAGTAGGGGCCGAAGCTCGCCCCGTGGGTAGCCATCCACTTCGTCGCCCATTTGTCCGACGCTGTCGCGTGCTTCTTGGCCTCCGTGGAATCGAGATACAGCCCGGCGTAGAAGTGCGCCTGGTACTGACACAGCGATGGCATCGGAGCGGTGTTGGTGACCTTGACGGTGTACTTGCCGTCGGCCTTCCATTGGGCCGCGGCGGCGTTTGTAATGTCGAGGAAGAAGCTGCCGGTGCCTTTGAGCGCCTTGGCCCGTTCAACCTTCCACAGGACGTCGGCGGCGGTGAACTCGTTCCCGTAAGCGGATTTCACCCCGTGCCGGAGGTGGAACGTCGCGCTCTTGGCATCGGACGCGATCTCGCACGATGTCAGCAGCCCGGGCTGCTCCTTCGTCACGTCAAAGTCGGGATAGGTGAATCCTGGCACCTTCGTCGGATCGCCGATGGGCGGCGCATCGTATGGGTACGACACCCGGCCCCACTTCATTCCCCGTGCGGTGATCTGCTGACCCACGGCCCACGTTGCCAGACCGACCGCCTGATCGAGGTCGATGCTGGGAGGCGTCGCAGGGATCGCGACAATCAGGGTGCCGGGGGTTCCAGAGCCGCCGTTGCCGCTGCCGCTGCCGGAACCACAAGCGCCCAGACCGACCGCCAGGACACAGGCGGCGCTTAGCGCCGCGATGAGCCCGACGATGTGCGGAGCGCGCCTGCGGGCCCCGTCCTGCTGCATGTTGATGTCCACTCGACTATCCATGGCGGTTCCTTTTGGTTGCGCTGCTTCACTCGAAGGCGTCTGCGCGCGCGCGGACACCAACCTGGGCGATGACGCGCCGGGCTCTTGAAGCCCGGAATGGGGCCGGTCTAGATCATCTGTGGCCGCGGTTGGGGCGGCGTGGCCGCGATCGAGACGACCTCGTCGGACCGGTAGCACGCCGACGAGTGCCCCGGCTCCACCTCCACCAACGGCGGGAACGCCGTGAGGCAGTGCGGCTCCGCCAGCGGACAGCGCCCGTACAGCGAGCACTCGTCGCGCGGATTCACGCCGCTCGAGATCTCCCCGCGTAGCGTGAACGGAGCCGGAGGCCGGGCGGGGTCGGCGTAGAGCACAGCCGACATCAGGGCCTTGCTGTAGGGATGGCGCTGGCGCCGCAGGATGTCCGCGGTCCTCCCCGTCTCGACGATGCGGCCGAGGTACATGATCGCGACGCGATCGCTGAGGGCCTCGACGGCCATGAGGTCGTGCGAGATTAGGATGTATGCCGTACCGAACTCGTTCTGCAGGCGCTTGAGCAGGCCAAGCACCTCGGTCCGGCCCGTCGGGTCCAGATTCGACGTCGGCTCGTCGAGCACCACGAGCTCGGGATGGGTGATGAGCGCTCGCGCGATGCCGACACGCTGCTGCTCGCTGGAGGTCAGGTGCGCCGGCCTTTGATCCAGATGCCGTGGGCTCAAGTCGACGAACTCGAGCATCTCGGTCACCCGTTGGGTGCGCTCCGCCTCGGACAGACGGTCACCGAGCGCGAGCGGCTCGCCGATGATGCGTCCTACGGGCCACCGCGGATTGAGCGCGCCACCGTGCTCTTGGAACACGATCTGCGTTCGTCGGCGGAAGCTACGCAACTTCTTGTCGGGGATCGTCGTGATGTCCTCACCGCCGAAGACGATGCGGCCTGCGGTGGGATCGAGGAGCCGCAGTACACAGCGCCCGACTGTCGACTTGCCGGAGCCGCTCTCGCCGACGAGGCCGAGGGTCTCGCCACGACGGACGTCGAACGAGATGCCGTTGATCGCCGCGACGTACGCATGCTTGTCGATCGGGAAGTGCTTGCGGAGGTCTGTGACCTCTAACAGGGCGTCAGACAAGGCTTCCCTCCGCGTGGGGTCGGGGTGTACCGATCGCGTGACCATGCTCGCTGGCACTCACGAGTTCCTTGGTGTGGCGATGCTGGGGCCTGAGAAGGACGTCCTTGGTAGGGCCCGCCTCTACGATTCGACCGCCTTGCATGATCGCCACCCGCTGGCAGTAGTGCGCGACGATTCCCAGATCGCGGGTCACGATCAGCTGAGCGGCTGTGCGCTCGTTGATGACCGTTGCCATGAGGTCGAGCACTTGGCGCTGCACCGTTACGTCGAGGCCCGCGGTCGGCTCGTCGCCGATGATCAGCATCGGGTTATGCAGCAGCGAGAGGGCAATGCATACGCGCTGGGCCATGCCGCCGCTCAGCTCGTGCGGGTAAGCCTTGAGCCGCCGCTCGGCGTCCTGGATCCCGACGCCTTCGAGGGCGCCAGTGGCGATCGCCCGAGCCTCGGACCGGTTCACCTTGCGATGCGCGCGGATCGCGGCCTCGAGCATGGTGCCGATACGAATGACCGGATTTAGCGCTGACTTGGCATCGGGAAGGATCGCCGAAAGGTCGTGGCCGCGGAGTCGTCTGAGCGCTGCGGCGTCAAGCGCGTACAGGTCGCGATCGGCGAAATTGACCTCCCCAGAACGCACCCGAGTCCCCTCCGGCAATATGCGAAGTAGTGCCCGCACGAGCATCGACTTACCCGAGCCCGATTCGCCCACGATTCCGATCACCTCGCCGGCGTGGAGGGTCAGCGAGATGTCGCTCAGCACGGGTCGGGCGCCGGGCCCGGATCCAGCCTCGACCGTGAGATCCGACACGCGCAACACGATCTCGCGGCCGTGGGGGTCCGGGGCAGTGAGCGCATCCTCGACCAGAGAGCGTAGAGGTGACGCGGCAAGGACGTCCGGCGCATCGTCGTTGCGGTCCGGGGGCCCGGGCGGGTACGCGGGTTCCAGCGCCTGGATTTCGGTATTGGCCGCCCCAACCGGGGCGACGGCCGGCGTCAGGGGCTCGGGCACTCCTGCATCGGCGCGGTCCGCCCCGCCGGCCGCCGACCGCGATGCGGGCTCGAGCAGTCGGACGATCGCCACGCCGACCGTTGCGAACAAGAACACCATTAGCCCGAGTGCGATACCGGGAAATACCGATGGCCACCATTGCCCGAGGATCAAGTACTTCGCGCCGGTCGAGATCATCGCCCCGAGCTCAGGCGTCGGCGGCCGTACCCCGGCGCCAAGAAAGCTTAGGCCCGCAGTAAGCAGGATTGCGAACCCGATCGTCACTGAGATCTGCGTGATAATCGGCGCCAACGCGTTGGGCGTTAGGTGGCGGAAGGCGATGCTCAGGTCCGAGTTGCCCGCGGCCCGCGCGGCTTCGGCGTAGCGCCGCTCGCGCAGCGACAGCATCTCCGACCGCGCCAGCCGCAGGAACACCGGCGCGTTGACGAAGGCGATCGCGGCAATGATGTTGACGATACTCGGGCCTCGAACGGCGACAAGGACCAGAGCGAGCACGAAGACCGGGAATGCCTGGACGACATCGAGCAGCCGCAGCGTCCCCTCGCCTAGGAGCTTGGCCCCTCGGCGGTTGCCGCCCTCGAAGAAGCCGATGAGGATGCCCAGCGGGGCCCCAACCGACGCGGAGATCGCGGTGGCGACGAGTGCCACCACGACATCCGTTCGCGGTGCGACCAGCAGCCGGGACAGGATGTCGATGCCGTTCTCGTCCGTTCCGAGCCAGCGGCCGGTGCCAGGCGACAACAGGCGCTCACTGAGCTCCCCCGTCGTGGCCGAATGCGGAGCGATCCACGGGCCGATGACCGCGAGGATCAACAGGGCGGCGACGCCGCACAGCGCCGTCACTTCCACCCGGCTCAGGCGCCGCAGCGATCGCTGTGCCCGCCCGACCACGCTCAGCCTCTTGGGAGTGGCGGGAGTCACCGGCCGTGCCTCCCGGCGCCCTGGGCGCGTACCCGTGGGTCGACCGCGAACTGAACCAGGTCCACGACCAGGTAAAC
>JBBQNR010000143.1:0-5053 GCA_038330145.1 Solirubrobacterales bacterium | reverse complement strand
ACCAGCTTGATCGGGCCGGGGCTGTCCACCAGAGCGCTCGGCATTCTGATCGCGGTTGTCCTGGCTGTCCTGTCACGTCGATTCGTCGAGCAGCCAGCACTCAACCTAAAGGGCAGGCTGGACACCCGCCGCCCGGAGGTGGCGCCGTGAGCGGCACGAACCAGGAACGACGCGTTTCCGTTGGCGCCGTGTCCTCGCCGACTGTTGTGGACTCACGGTCGCGTGGCAGACACCACGAGGCCCTGCTCGTCGCGGCCCTGCTCGTGACCCTGGAGGTCCTCTTCATCCCGTACTACGCAGGGTGGGCGATCCCGCCCTTGGACTTCCTCAGCAGCTACACGACGGACGCGTACCAGTGGTGGTGGTTCGGGGACCTCCTCACGCCTGCGCAATGGCTTCCCTGGCAGTGGAACGGCTACCCCGCCGCGATGTCCATCCAGTCCGGCAGCTGGTACCTCCCCGTGGGCCTGGCAGCAACCATCACTGCCTACACCCCCCACGTCGCAGCGATCGTCCAGGCGACCCACGTCGGATGGGGCGCCCTCGGCAGCTACGTCCTGGCCCGCCGGACTGGTCTCGGACGGGGAGCCGGTGCGCTGGTGCTGACGGCCTACTTCCTCGCTCCCGGCTTCTTCAGTGGGGCGGCGCACCCCGACCTGGTGCGGGGTTGGGCCTGGCTGCCCTGGCTCATGCTCATCTGCTCGCCCCGATGGCCATGGCAGAGGCGAGGCGCGGTACCGCTGGCCGCGCTCGTCGTGTGGCAAGCGCTCGTGGGGATGTACCCGGGCCAGATCGTCGCCTTCGCCTACGGCCTGCTCGTCTGGGTGACCTGTTGGCTGGTCACGATGCGCGCCGGGCGACGCACCTTCGTCATCCGCCTCGCCGCCAGCGGCCTCGCGGGTATCGCGCTGGCGGCCCCGAAGTACCTCCCCCTCCTGTGGCTGCAGAGCCGTGACTTCTCGTCGCCAGACCACATGGTTGCGGACATGACGACTCTTGCGACCGTCGTACTGCCCCGGGATGGTCTGGCCATCTCCAACGACCCGTCCATGGCGGTGTTTTGGATTCCGGCGGCCCTGCTCGTCTTCCTGGTGGCGGCGGACCCGCGCGTTCGGTGCTTCTGGCCTGCCATGGGGATGCTGATGACCTCCGCAGCGCTCGGGCTTCCTCTCCTCGCCGCCACGTACGACCTGCCCCTCCCTGGTCTGCAACTGAGCCGCTTCCAGATGAACGACTTCCGGGCCGCGCTCATCCTCTCGGTGATCCTCGTCGCGGCCACCGGCGCGCAGCTCGCCATGACGGGTCCGAGACCCGCAGTCAGACGGTTGGTCATCACCGCGGCCATCCTCATCGCAGGTACGACAGCGCTGCTCTTCATCGTGACGCCCACTCATGGCGCCATCGGTCTGGGACTCGTGATCATCAGCGGCGCAGCGGCGTGTGCAATGCCGAGCCTGCGTGCCAGGGAGTGGCTCAGTACGCGCACCCGCTGGCTCGTCCTCGTCGTCATCGTCTCGACTGGGGGGTGTACGTTCGCCCTGCTCTCCACGAGCGACTGGGGTCAGGGCCGCGCCGGCACGGAGCGCTTTCACTACGGACAGACCGCCAGCGCGCTCCTGGCCGGGAGAGCTGCCGGGGACGACACCTCGACACGCCGACCCGCCCGCTGGCTACCGCCGCCGCAGCCCAAGCCAGGCCTGGTGGAACGACTGCTCGACTCGGCGGGCAATGCCGCCGTCTACGCACACGAGTTCGCGGCATACGGCTACTCCAACCTGCGCAACAGCGACACGGTGGCCGCCATGACAGCGGCCTACCACGACCCCTTGCAGCGCCAGTCGTACTTGTCGTTCTACGGCGCCCCCGGTGCGCTCGCCCCCATCGAAGGGGACCGCGTGCTCATCGCTGACGGCTCTTGTCTGACGAGCGGGTCATGCGCTGGCGCCACCTTCTCCAGCGTGCGGTACGAACCGGGGGCGATGTCCTTCTCGATCCAGTCGGATGGACGGGGTCCGGTGGCAGTGAACGAGTCGTACTACCTCGGATGGCGAGCGACCCTCTGCTCGCCCGCACCCAAGCCCGACTGCCATGCCGAGCCGGTGCGGCAAGGACCGATGGGAAGCATCGCCGTCACGGTGCCGGCCGGGCCCTCGACGCTCGAACTGACCTATGTGACTCCAGGCCTGGCCCAGGGAATGGTCGTCTTCTGGGCTGCAGTCGCCTGCCTCGTGGTCGGCCTCGTGCTGGGCCGCAGTTCCCGTGACATGTTCCCGCGGTTGCGTCACCGCGCCCGTCGGTGGACGTCTGGATCCGCGCAGGAATAGGCCGGTGTGCCGTGGGGTTCACCACCGCACACCGGCCCTGTTCGTTCACGCGGACAGCGCCCCCGGCGCGGCTACCTCAGTAGCGGTAGTGCTCCGGCTTGTACGGCCCGGCGACGTCGACGCCGAGGTACTCGGCCTGCTCCTTGGTGAGCTCGATGAGCTCGACCCCGGGCGCGTCAAGATCCAGCTGCGCGACTTCTCGTCGAGGTGCTTGGGCAGCGTCTGCTCGGTCGGCTTGCCCTCCTCGTCGACGTACTCGTCGGTGTTGTTGAACAACTCGATCTGGGCGATCGTCTGAATCGAGAACAAGTTCGACACGACGAAGCTCGTGTGGCCGGTGGCATTGCCGACGTTCATCAGGCGGCCCTCGGACAGCACGATGATCAAGTCGCCGTCGGCGAAGGTCCACCTGCGCACCTGCGGCTTGATCTCCTGCTTTGAGGTGCCGAGAAGCTTGACCAGGCCGGCATGTCGATCTCGTCGTCGACGTGGCCGATGGTGGCCCGGATCGCCTCCGCGGAAGACGTTGACCTCAGCCGTACGCGCCACAGGGCTCGGCGTAAAGTTGACTACAAGCACGGCTAAAGCGCCCTTGCGCTCGGCCTGCTCGACGACGTCAGTGGCCGGGCCAGGCCCGGTCGGGCTGGGCCGCCTCAGGATGAGCGGGAGCATGTTGACGCCGCGGCCAGTGGACTGATGTTCGCGCAACCGGGCGAGCTCCCGACGGCTCAGAGGGAGAAAGGCGCCAGCGTTGATCTTGTGCGGCGGCTCAGGGATGCGGGGGGTCGGCCCCAGCGGCGCCAGCGAGCTGAAGTAGAACTGCGCTCACCTCGGCCACCTCCGCGTCCTCGACCCGCCGGTCGAGGTGTCCCGGTGCCCGGATGACCACGCAGGCGTCCGCCTCGGTGCACGTCCGCGTCCGGACGACGTCGCCCAGTCCTTCGAGCTCGGCCGCGAGCCTCAGCGTCTGGCGGTAGGCCGGGTGCGCGGCCTGTTGCTCCGGGGTCAGTGCGACGAGCTCGCCCACGAGCTCGCTCGCCACGCTCGCGAGGATCTGTGCCACGCCGCGGGAGGCGGAGCAGCCGTTCGGCGATGCTGCGAGCAAAGGTAGAGTGTCGGCGACGAGCTGGACAACCCTGGCCAGTGCTGGCGTGGTTGCCACCATCGGGAGGGTGGCCGGCCGTTCTGAACGTCGGAAACGCACCTTACGGGCGATCGGTAGTGGTGCCTTCGGGGACGCAATCTCGGCAATGCCGCCGGCCCAGTTGTCCGACCCGACGAGCGCCTTGTATGCGCGGTCGGCGGCGGTGGCAAGTAGCTGCTGGGCATGAATGTCACGGAACTCGACGTAGCGGACGGACGGCTTCCGCCGGTCGACCGTGATGCTCTCTGTGGGAACGTTCGCAGGTCCTTGGCTCTCGTCCGACATCTCTTTCCTCCGTGGAACTCGCGCCGGCTGCATACGGGTCCGCGGGTCCGTCGCCGCTCAGGCGTAGGACCAACTCCTCGATCACCGTCTTCCCCCGATAGTGGACACCGACACGGTGTCGATCTTCTACCCCGGAGGGTTGGATGGCGATGGCCCGAGCCAACGGCAGACACGCTCGGTATCCGGTCGCCAAGTCCCACCATAGCCAGTTCCGCCGGGGGTCGCTGATGCACGAGCCACGTCTGCCGGCTTCGATGACGACAAGGGCCTTTTGGCTGCAGGTGAATGTGGTGGCAGACGAGCGCTGACGGGTCCCAACCCTGACGTCGTAGGGCCTCAGAGGGCCGCAGCCGTGCTCAGACTGGTGTCTGCCACGGGATGGCCGGGCCCATGAGGCGTGGGTTCTGGATGGGCGGACGCGCAGGGGGTGCGTTGGCGTGCCCAGGGCCTGAATCTGGACGTGGCAGTGAACGTGTCCACTCGGCAGGTCGCCCACCCCTACCTGGTCCCCACCGTTGCGCGGGTTGTGCGAGACAGCGGTAGCGACCCCGGTGGTCTGGTGCTCGAGGTCACCAGAGTGGGCGGTCAGGGAGGACACCGAGGCGGCGGCGGCGGTTCTGACGCGCCTTACGGAGCTCGGTGTGCCGCTGGCCATTGACGACTTCGGGACGGGGTACAGCTCGCTGGTCCACCACAAGCGTTATCCGATCAGAGGTCTGAAGAGTGACTGTTCCTTCACGACGGGAATGGGCGTGTACGCCGCGGACGACGCGATCATCGCGAGCATCATCGAGCTGGCTAAGGCCGTCGGCGGCCACTGCATTGCCGAGGGCATCGAGACCGAGGAGCAGTACGCAGGCGCTGCGCTCACTTCGCTGCGGAGTCGGGCAGGGTTGGCTATTCGGCAGGGCCGTGCCCGCACCGGAACTGCCTGACCTCATCAGACGGTGCGAGGCCAAGCTGGCCCTGCTGGGGAAGCCCGTGCTCTCGGAGAAGAAAGCAGCGCGAACAGACCGCGGACCGACGCGACCGTGACGCAGACCAGCGCGAACGCATCGGGGACCGTCTCCACCGCCGCCTTGTCGACGCGGACGCGCGGCTCATGAGGAGACGGCGAGGCGCCACCGAGCAACCAGCCAGGCGGCGCCTCACCTTGCATTCCTCGCGGAACTTCCTACATGTCAGTAGCGGTAGTGCTCCGGCTTGTACGGCCCGGCGACGTCGACGCCGAGGTACTCGGCCTGCTCCTTGGTGAGCTCGGTGAGCTCGACCCCGAGCGCGTCGAGGTGCAGCTGGGCGA
>JBBQNR010000142.1:0-5097 GCA_038330145.1 Solirubrobacterales bacterium | reverse complement strand
CACCTCCCGGATTTGGCCGGGGATCTGGCTGCGGTGCGCGGCCTCGGCCATGCCAAAACGCTCTTCTACGTTGAGGTGCCGGGATTATTGACGATCGACCGGAAGCCGGAGTATGCCTATCGACTGGACCAGTACCTAACGCTCGCACACACGTTCCATTTCACGCTATCAACCCTGACCGCAAGCATGGCGCGGGCCGGCTTCGAAGTCGTGCGGGGCAACGAGGTGATCCGTACCGTCTTCCGTCAAGCAGCGGTAGTGCGACCGGCCTCCGATACCGCGGTGGCTCTGGACATCCTCGACAGCCTCCGCCGCCTTGACTCGTGGGCAATGCGGGTGCGACGCCTTCGCCCTCAGCTGCGCCAGTTCGTGACGGCCGCCGCCCACACGTTGCTGTCTGAGACCTTGGTGGCGCGGATCCGTGGGGCGAGATACCGATCAACCGCTGGTAGGTAAGGCGCGGTAGACAACAAGGCCAGCGTTCATCGAGAGGTAACGCTTTCGAAACTGACCTTCTCAAACACCATCAGCTTGCCATCTACCGTCGCATCCACGATCGCTCGGCCAGCCCGTGCAAATGCTTGACGAGCAAGTCGGTAGGCGGCTTCAGAGAGTTCGAGATCTGGAAGCTGCCACACTATCCCAGGACCGAAGTACGCAGGGTCGAAATGGTTCGAGTCGGGTCCGGTTGAAGTGACTAGCTTGTTCGCTGGGCCTGTCGTCGTGAACGAGTGGTCCACTCCGACCAGGATGACCTTTTCGAACCCGAGGTGGTAGGCGAGCTGCATTGCAACGAACGTCACCGTCGCGCCTTCCCATGCGCCATGGGTAGCCACGTTCGGAGAGAACGTGAATAACCGCGATCGCCGAACAAACACCACACCACTTGCATTACTCGCCCATCGCCGTGACCTCCAACTGATAAACGTGGTGCTCGGGGCGGTGATGAGATCCGAACCGAACTGCTCGACGACGTGACGGTTTACCGCAACGAGGAACGTGGTCGGGCCGCCGATTCGGTCGAAGAGCAGATAGCCACGATTCAGGCCGAACGTGTGCTCGGTTCGCAACTTGGAGAGATCGGTCCTTGCCAGGCTCGGGCCGTTTCCGATGATGAAGCACCGCTTCCCCCGATATTGATCCCGCAGCTCCTCGAGGCGTCGACGTGAGCGCCGACCCTCTCCCGCGAGCCCATAGGTGACTGCCTCGATGGCCGGCTGGATGCGATCCCGGTACGCGTACGACATCCGTGCCGCACGTTGCTCACCAACGGTCCGCTTGAGCGCCTCGAGACCTGCGCGTTCGAGCTGAGTCATTCGGTGCTCAACCTCGCGAGCGCTCCTCCGTCCACGATCAACGTCTGACCGGTGATGAAGGACGATCGCTCAGCATCTGCCAGGAATAGGACGGACTGTGCAACTTCGTCCGGCCGGCCGACGCGTCCTAACGGAGTGCGCCGTGCCAAGGTTCCAAGAGCAACCTCGACACTACTGGCAGGTGACCGACGACCGATACCCGCCCTGAGCATTGGCGTATCGATGGCACCCGGCAGCACCGCGTTTACCCGCACGCGGGGTGCCCACTCGATGGCGGTCGCTCGCGTCAACGCCACCATCGCCCCCTTGCTTGCGGCATACGCGGCCGCGAACGGCGAAGTCGCAACAGCGTGGACCGAGGCAATGTTGACGACCGCACCGCCACTCGCTTCCAACAGCGGATACGCCGCCTTCATCGCGAGGAAGGCGCCGCGCACATTCGCGGCCATCATCTCGTCCCACGTTTTGGCGTCTGTTTCAAGGGCCATCGTGGATCCCCCGACGGCGGCGTTGTTCACCAGTGCGTCCAGGCCCGAGAGGGTTGCGAAGAAGGAGCCGAGCTGGTCGTCGACATTCGCATCGCCGATGTCGACCTGGAGAAAGGCATCGAGCGCGATGCCATAGCCGAGATCGCGAACGTCCATCCCGACCACGCTCCAGCCATTGGTGCGGAATGCAGCCGCTGCCGCGGCGCCGATCCCGCCCCCCACGCCGGTGATTGCAACCGTCCGAGTCATCTACGCACCTCATCCAGCCCGAGGAGGAGATTGTCGATCGCCAGCTCACTCGTGCGATGTTCAGCCTCGACCGTATTCGAGCTGTTATGCGACCCCAGGATGACGTGGGCGAGGTGCCGAAGCGGACTCCCGTCTGGCAAGGGCTCTACCTCGAAGACATCCAATGCGGCGGCGCCGACTTGCCCGTCCACGATCGCTGAGACCAACGCAGCCTCATCGATGAGGCCGCCGCGCGCGGTGTTGATGATCCACGCTCCGCGCTTCATCGTTGCCAGACGCGCGCCATTCACCAAGTGTCGATTGTCAGGCGTGAGCGGGCAGTTGAGGGACAAGACGTCTGATCGCGTGAAAACGGAATCCAGGTCGATCATCTCGACACCGAAGTCGCTGGCACGTCGAGCGCTGCCATGGTCGATCTCGGAGCCAATCACGTGCATGCCCATGGTTGCGGCGCGTCGCGCCAATCTTCGCCCAATGTCGCCAAGACCGATGATTCCAAGCGTTCGGCCGGCGAGCGAGACACCGATCGGCTTCGGCCAGCCGGGGAGGCGCATGTCCCGATCCACTTCGTGCAGATGCCGCGCGAGCATGACGAGATATCCGATCACGACATCGGCGACCTCGTCCCCGAACATTCCCGGCGTGTTCGTCACTCGAATTCCCAGCTCTTCGGCCGCCCGCAGGTCGATCGAGTCGGTTCCGACGCCCCATTTGGACACGATCCGTAGTTGGTCCGCGCGCTCAAGTACGGCCCTCGTGAGGTGGTCGTCCCCAGCGACGATTCCGTGTACACCGGGGACGAGGTCAAGGAGCTCCTCTTGGCTGAGCTGTTGGGCGACCGCGGGCACGATCAACTCCGCACGCTGCTCATCCAATCGCCGGCGGTGCTTCGCGAGATTGCGCTGAAGCTGGACGCACGAGATCAGAATCCGTTCGTCGTTCACGCTGTCGCTCGCGATGCGTACAGCGCCTCCGCAATGCGGAAGTCAACGTCCTCGTCAATGTCCCAGGCCTCCTCGCGAGGGAGCTCGAACAGGATCGGTCGTTCGCCGATGCGATTGCCGTGACTCTCGAGGCTCTCACGCGTGAACAGATAGAGGCACGAGTTCTCTTCGAAGACCGGCGGCAGGTCCTGCGTTCGGGCCAGCACGTTGCGATCGTGATTGATCGGTGCTCCCTCCCCGTCCCAGAGTCGAGTCTGGAGACGTGTGACGCTGAGGAGGGAATCATGACCCGGGTCCGCCAGCAGCGTGTCAACCGCCCGCGTCACCGACTCCTCGCGCAGCAGCGGGTTCGTACTGTGAGTTTGGACGTAGAGATCTGCATCGACTCGCCGGACATCGTTGAGAAGCACTTCGTTCATGGGCACCAATCCGTCCCTGAGGTGCGGCGGCCGTTCAATGACCTCAACGTTCGGAAATGCCAAACGGGCATCGTCTCGGATCAGGTCGCTGTCCGTGTCGATGACGACCTTCGAGATCCGCGGGCTCGCAAGCAGGGTCGCGACGACGTGGTGATAGAGCGGCCGACCGCCGAATCGTCGGTAGTTCTTGCCCGGGACACGCTCGCTGTCGTGGCGCATAGGAACGATGCCAACCACGTTCGCATTCACGATATCAATCGGCGCCTCCATCGGCCCCTCTGTGCTCGGCGTCGTCATAGTCGATCGGCCGTCCGTGGGCGAGCGCTCCACCGACCTTGGGACGGCCCAGTCCGTGGGGATAATAGAAGTGGCGTCGGAGCACCGCAGAGGCGCGGCCGCGTTGGGCGAAGCCACGGTAGGTCCCCCAGAATTGGGCCGCCCGAAACGCGGGGATCGAGGTGAGGTTCCGGGCTAGGACGCCATCTCGCGCAGCATGCACGTAGTCGCTGACGACATTGCCTATCGCGAGCCTCATGGCATCGAACGCGCTCATGCGCTGCTCCTGATAGATGTGCCTGTGGGCGATCGCCTCGCGCCGGTAGCGGTTCACCAGCTGTCGCCAGGTCTCCTCGTGCGCGTGGATCACCGGTGCGGTTGCGACATAGGAAATGCCCTGGCCACGCTCCATCACGCGCTTTGCCCAATCGAGGTCCTCGAGGCCCGTCAGCTCTTCGTCGTAGGGCTGCGACTCCCAGGCAGAACGCCGCACGGCCGCATTTGCGTTGTTACAGAAGGGATGATCCTGGCGGGCTATAGAGGTCGACGGAAACCAGCGTGCCATGACCCGGCTCTCGGAGTACTTCGTCCGATCATCTCCGAGCTGGCGTCCGTAGCTCAGCGCAATCTCGGGATCGGAGAATGGCGCCGTGAGTTCTTCGAGCCAATTGTCGTACACCGGGTATACATGGGCGCTCGCGAATACCAGGACCGCTCCATTCGTAGCCCGGCAGCCGATGTTCAGGGACCGCCCAAACGAGAACTGATCCGGCGCAATCGCGTGGACCTCCACCGGGAACCGCGACGCGATAGCAAGCGTGGCATCGGTAGAGCCAGAGTCAACCACGATGATCTGGTCAGGTGGCTGCGATTGACGCACGAGACCGCTGAGCAGTCGGCCAATGTGGCGCTCCTCGTTGAAGCACCGGATGATCACAGAAGTTCGGTCGCCGGTCACGTTGCCTCCCTTGCCCGAGGTCAACGGAACGCCCGGATCGCAGCGGTTGTGTCCTGCCTGAATGGCCCCATAAGGAGCACGGCCGCCACCGCGAAGGTGACCGCAAGTCGAGTCACAAGGCCCCCGATAGAGTCGGCCTCAGTGAGTCTCGAT
Organism: Solirubrobacterales bacterium; assembly: GCA_038330145.1. Lineage (GTDB taxonomy): Bacteria > Actinomycetota > Thermoleophilia > Solirubrobacterales > JBBDJG01 > JBBQNR01. Next base: position 294 of record JBBQNR010000142.1, on the reverse strand, counting down.
GTGGTGAACGCTGCGATCCCAATCAGTGCCACGCTCAATGCGATCCGTCTTGCGTCATACGGCAGTGGAGGATCGCATACCCGCCGCATGTAGAAAACGACCCCGAGCAGGAGCAGTCCGTAGCCGATAGCGGTGTTGATGGCGGCTGCCAGCGTGCCGATCGAGGGCACTAGCGCCAAATTCAAACCGATGTTTGTAGCTGCCGCGAGAACGGAGATGCTCCACACTCGCCCGGTTCGTCCTGCAATCAAGGTGATGGCGTTCATCGGCATGAGGTAGAGACCGAATAGCGCA
>JBBQNR010000141.1:0-5157 GCA_038330145.1 Solirubrobacterales bacterium | reverse complement strand
AATGGAATTGCGGCAGATGGAGTACCTGGTGACGCTCGCGGACGAGCGACACTTCACGCGCGCCGCCCAGCTGATGGGCGTCTCGCAGTCGGGGCTCTCCGCGGGTATCCGCGGGCTCGAGCAGGAGCTGGGCGCCTCGCTCTTCACCAGGACCACGCGCAGGGTCGAGCCCACCGACGCCGCCCTCGCGCTTCTGCCCCATGCCCGCGCCATGCTCGACCAGGAGCGCGCCGCGCGCGACGCCGTCGTGCACGCGACCCGCCAGGTCTCCGGCACCCTGCGCATCGGCACCGAGCAATGCCTTGGCGTGATCGACGCGACCGCGCTGATCGACAGGTTTCACCGCAGGCACCCTCAAGTTGAGATTCAGTTTCGCCAGGCGGGTTCACACGAACTCATCGACTCCTTGCGCGCGGACGCCCTGGACGTCGCGTTCGTTGCCGCCGCCGCACACCTGGGCACGCTGCCCCATCAGGCGCTAGGAGACGAGGACCTGGTGCTCGTGTGCCCTGCGGGTCATCCGCTCGCGGGCGTGGCCGTCGCCTCCTGGGAGGCCCTCGCCGTCGAGGACCACGTCGACTTCGACCCCACCTGGGGAGTTCGACCACTCACCGACGCGGCCTTCGAGGCCCGCGGGCTCATGCGCAGGGTGCGGTTCCAGGTCAGCGACGTCCACACGGTGCTCGAGTTCGTTGACCGCGGGCTTGGTGTCGCGATCGTGCCTCGCCACGTGTCGAACAAGCCGCAGGCCTCACGCCTGGTTGCTGTCGCCCTGCCGCACGACGCCCCGCGCTGGGAGGTCTCGGTGGTGCAGTCGCGCAGGGCCGGGTCTGACTCGGCGGCGCCGCATCTGTTGGAGCTGGTCGCGGACGCGCCCGCGTGCAGGGGAGCCGAAACCGTCCACACCTCAACTAAATGAGCGGCGGAACCGCAACCTTATTCAGCAAAGGCTGTACCACTCCGTCACGGATAAGCCATTCGTCATCAATGCGGAACGAACCAACGGGGATGCCACCGGTACCACGAAGGTCCTTCACGATGTCCCAGTGCAAGGCAGACACGTTCACTCCGCCGGATTCCGGATATGCGCGGCCTGGAGCGATATGGACCGTACCGAGGATCTTCTCGTCGATGAGTAGATCGCCGGTCATCTGCTTCAAGGCGGAGTTTGTGCCCACACCAAGCTCACCGACACGTCGCGCGCCTTCGTCGCCATCCAGCAACTTACGCACGAACGAGAGCCCTTGAGCGGCGGCTTCCTTCACAATCAGCCCGTCCTCGAATTCAAACTCGAGGTCCTCCACCTTCACGCCGCCAAAGGAGAAGATTCCAGGGAAGCGAATACGCCCGGAGACTTCGTACTCCACCGGCGCTGTGGCGATCTCACCATCAGGCCAGTTGGCATTGCCCGAGAAGGCCATCCACGTGCGCCCGGTCAAACCGAGTTCAAGCGTGCCCCACTCATCCTCGATCACGGCGGTGCGGGCAGATGCGAACCTGTCACACAGGTGCTGCATTTTGGTCGCGGCCGCGGGCCAATCTGCGTCGAAGGAGGCCACCCATTCCGCCATGAGCTGGTCTGAATCGAGCGACATTGCGTCCGCCCACGCGGGGGTGGGAACGCGTAGCAGTGCCCACCGTGTCCCCTTCCATCGCATTGTCGACACGAGGCCACGGCCGTGGCGCAACGCCGCAATGCGTTCCGGATCGGCGTCGAGCACGGGGCTCACCATGGCGCGAAGGGAAACATGCACGTTGGACCATGCCATCGCGGCGACCTCGATCGGGGGTGCTTCCAGGAGGGTGTCGGACTGCGCCCATCTGAGAGCACTCGCGTCGAATCGCTCGTCGGTCGCCACCACCTGGACGACTGCACCGCGCCGCCACCCCTCTTCCACGAGCGCGGATGCCGCATCCATCACCGAGACGTCCGTCACAAAGACCGAAACGCGGTCCCCCGCTGACATCTCCACACCGTCGGCGACCAGTCGGACGATTTCATCCCAGTCGATTGCCAGCATCACAGCCCCATCTCAATTGTCGTCGAACCGGCGGCGATGAATCGGCGCCAGTGCGTTATATACCGCCAGAAAATCCTCGTGATCTGACCGCAGTGCCGCGGCCTCTTCTGGGACCGGATGCACGGTGCGGCTCGAGTGCCACCAGCCGCAGGCATCCGCAGGATCCGGAATCACACCCACTCCCACCGCGGCCATGAAGGCATCGCCAAATGCCGCCCCCGGAGAGACCGCCACGTGTTGATCAAGCCCCGTGAGTGTCGAAACGGTACTCAAGATCACGTCGTTCTTGGTCGCGCCACCTATCGCCACCACATGCTCAATCGCGATGCCTGCCCGCTCATACACCAGCAACGCCTCGGCTACCGAGTGGCCCAGGCCCTCGAGCACGGCGCGAGCCACATCCGCCCGCGTATGTTCCATTCCAAGCCCAATGATCGCGGCTCGGCTGTGTGGGTCCTGGAAGGGTGTCCGCTCACCGGAAAAGTGGGGCACGACAAGGACGCCGCGCGCTCCAGGAGGCGAGTCGGCGGCCAAGTCAAGCAACCGCCCGAAAGTCACGTCATCCTCGGTATCGGTGATGTCGAGTAGATCCGATGTCCATCGCGTGGCGGTCCCCAGCGTCGAGGTGCCGCCAGCAAGCACATAGGTATTCTCGAAACAGAACGGTGCCGCCCAGAGATCCGGATGGGTAATCGGCTTAGACCCTACCCGGATGAAATACCCGGTAGAGCCGTACTGCGCCATCATGGCGCCGTCAGAGATCACCCCGGCCCCGACAGCCTCGGCCGGTGAGTCGGTGGCACCGACAATGACACGGGTGCCCTCGGGTAGGCCCGTTGCCGCGGCGGCCTCCGCGTGAACGCGACCCGCCACCTCGGTGCTCCATGCCAGGCGGGGCAGGCGCGCCTCGTCGATGAAGTCCTCGCAACCGGTCACATCCCAACGCTTCTCGGCAAGGTCGTACAGCGGGTGAAAGTAGCCCGCGGTGCCGTGATCCATGGTCACTTCGCCGGTGAGCTTGGCCACGATCCACGATTGGCTCGTCATGAACCAGCGAGCACGCCGCCAGACATCGGGCTCCTCGTCCTTGAGCCAGGCGATCTTGGGACCCGCAGACTGGCTCGTGAACAAGTTCCCGCCGCGCCGAAACACCTCATCTGCCCCTAGGGACGCGGTCAGCGCCTCCCCCTGGCTGGTCGCACGGGTATCGACGCCGTACAGGATCGCGGGTCTGAGTGGCACAAGCTCAGCATCGGTCACGACCACGCACGGGCCGATGGCACTTACGCCGATCGCCTCAACCTCCCCCGCCCGTGGATGGACCATCAGTTCTCTTGATATGGCGACGATGCCCGCCCACCAATCGGTGACCGGATCGTGTTCGACATGGCCAGGGCGGGGCGTCGAGACGCCATGACGATGGCGTGCCATCGCCAATACCACCCCATCGGCATCGACGAGGACCCCCTTGCTTTCGAAGGTGCCTACATCGATGCCGATCAAGGGCATTAGCGAACCGCCCTCACCACATCCATGAGTTCGACAACGCGGGCCGCTTCTGCATCGTTCTCGAACTTGCCATCGCGCTTGAAATAGGTGCCGACGATGGCGGCGTCCGCATACTTCAGGCTTTCGACAACGGTGTCAGGCTTCACTCCCGTGTTCACCACGACGGGTGTATTGCCCGCATTCTCCTTCACGATCTTGAGCGTGGAGGTATCGGTAGCGGCACCGGCGGTCAGTCCTGACACACACAGGCCGTCCGGGGCACCATTGAATACGGTCGAGCGAGTCATGGCTCCAAGATCACGGCCGCCGATGTAGGTGGCGGCCTCCGGGACGATGTTGTACAGAAGTTTCACGTCCTGGGCCGACACGCGGACACGGTGTCGCGCAGCGCGGCCTACGTCGGTGTTCCACAGGCCGAAGTCCGACGCGTAGACGCCGGTGAACACCTCTCGTACAAATGAGGCGCCGGTTGCGACGGCCAGGTCGATCGAGGCCACGCCGTCCCACAGCACGTTCACGCCGAATGGCACGGTGAGTTCGTTGCGAAGCTCGCCAATGATCCTCGCCATGGCGATGGCCGTGATCGGCTCGGTCTTGGTGAGGTAGGGAAGGCTGAACTCGTTGGAAATCAGAATGCCATCAACGCCGCCGTCCTGAAGCGCCTTGATCTCTCGGCGTCCATGGGCGAGGACCTCGGCCATTCCTCCCTGGGCGTCATATCCGGGGTCGCCAGGCAGCGCAGGCAGGTGGCACATTCCAATGATGGGTTTGCGGACCTCGAAGACGTCATCAAGCCAGGTTGTCATGATCCTTGTTCCTTTCGTAAATGAAGTTTGTCAGGCTAGTTGGGCCTGGCGCCGGCCGATGCCCAGGCCTCTACGAAGCGTTGGAAGGCGGTCGCGCCGGGATCGGGAAGGCCGATGCTGCGCTCCTGGAGCCACGAGGCACGGCCTCGGCGAGACTGCAACGATGTGGTCTCTCGTACGGCGCGTACCGCCGCTAGCTTCGCCGCCTCGGTCGCCTCGTCCGGATCGGTGGCGGTCTCGAGAGCATCAGATGCCGCAGATAGGCCATCAAGGATTGTCTTGTCACCGACCTGAGTCTTACCTCGTTGAGCGATGCTGTCGGCGGCCGCCTTGGTAAACCGGGCGGCCTCTGCCACACCGATGTCAGTCTCGCCCTCCCACACGCGAGAACCCGACAAGAGCGCACCGGCCACCAACGCGGCCATCGTCGATGGATTGGCATTCGCGAACGCCTTCGCACAGGTGCGCGCGATCTCTGTTGGAGTCGCTTCGTCGGCCAACTCCTCGAGCGCTGCTATCACGGCACGCGAGCCGGCAGTGATCGTAATTCCAAGGTCACCGTCACCAAGCGCTTGGTCGAGGTCGCGTAATTCGTCCGCCGATTCGATGAGGATCGCGAGGCTTCGGCAAATACGGTCGTTAAGTTCCTTGCTCTTCATCTGGGTTCAGCCCTCTCGAAAGAAGGGCGACTCGGCTGGCGCGCGAAGCAAGGCCAATCGGTCGTCATTGAGTTCAAGGAGTGAGATGGAAGCGCCTGCCATTTCGAGGCTGGTGGCGTACTCGCCCACATAGTTCTTCACGATTTCGATCCCGCGTTCCGC
>JBBQNR010000140.1:0-5164 GCA_038330145.1 Solirubrobacterales bacterium | reverse complement strand
ATCCGCGCCCCCGACGCGGTCGTCGAAGATGGCGAGGTCAAGTCGAAGGACGAGCCCAGGCTCGACGGCCCGGAGTTCCGCCGCTGAAACCTCCGGTATGGCAACGCCGTGGCGGCCGTACCAAGCGGGGCGAGTCGATCGGAAGGGGCTGAAGCACCCTTACTAGCACCCTTATGGCATCGCACCATGCGACCCATCGCGACTCAAACATGCTCAATCGACCCAGTTTGGCACGCATGACACGGAAATACCGCGCATCCGGTATGCGGTACCAGTCTTCAGCACCAGCCGCATGTCGCGCGGAATAGGCGCGCTTCTGCCTGCTTCCCACGCGGTTGACCCCGTACCTGACCCCTGAACACCACTTGATAACCATCGCGCCTTGACTTGCAGAGCTGAGCCGCAGCGTCGAGGCAGTCACCCCGGCAGGGCGGCTTCCAGGGTTGCCCGCAGCCACGCCTCGTATCGCTCCGGCGTCCACCCGCATTGGAAGACGAGGAGCGCGTAGACGCTGGACGATCCGAGCGTGTAGAGCAGGTCCGTGACGTAGTCGACGTCCGCGCCCGTCTTCGCCGCAAAGGCCGCTGCCACCCGTCGCAGATCGGCTTTTCGATGCTGCCGCCCCCGGTCGCGGCGCTCAGCAACCTCGAGATCCGCGGACGCCGCGGCCTCGGCGGCCTCCAAAAGTGCCGCGATGCGAACGTGCAGCGCCGTGGTGAACCGGGCGAAGAGCGTTGGGATCTCGGGTCCGGGCGCCTCCAGCGTCTGTCGGAACCAGTCGCGGTCCCGGACGGCTACCGTGGCGTCATCGCCGCCAAGGGCGAGGCCGATCGCCCCATCCAGGAGCGCCCGTTTCGTCGGGAAGCCGAGGTAGATTGTTCGGCTCGCCACGCCCGCCGCGGCGGCGATGTCGGCAATGCTCGTCGCGGCGTACCCTGGCTCGACGAAGAGCCTGGTGGCCGCAGCCAGGATCCGGAGCCGGGTCGTCCGGGCGCGGTGCTCGCGGGTCGTGGATCGATACGGTCGCTTATTGACAGTCGTCGTAATCGCAGTCCATCATGCCATTCGCTGCAGAATCTATGCAGCTAATAATAGGGAGTTCTTGATGGCGATGGGAAATGTGGAGCAGGACGGGATCGGAGCGAGCGGCAGGCAGGCGTCGCTTCTGAGGGCGAGCGCCATGGCGACGGCGGTGTACGCCATCCTGCTGGGACTACTGGCCCTGGTGATCTACCTCGAGAACGGCTCGATCACGATACCGCTGGTCATCCTCAGTGGCGTCGGCCTGGTCGTCGCGGCCGTGATGGCCACGACCCACCAGCACTGGACCGCGTGGCTGGCGGCCGCCTTCTCCCTGATCGCGCTGGCCGGCGACGGCCCCCACGCGATCCAGCAGATCCTCAATCCCCACTCGGTCGTCGATGTGACGGCTGCGGTCGCCGTGATGGCTGGCGGGCTGGTAGCGCTCGCTTTCGCGGTAAGGGCAGCTCTCAGCCGCTGATCTGGCCCTGGCAGGAGGCTCGACCGTGAGTGCAGGAGTTGGCGCCGTCGAAGCGGTGGTAATGGACGTTCGCCTGCCGGCCGGGGTGGCCGGCCCGGACCCGTTGAGCTTCGACGTGCGCTGCTTCCTGGTTGCCCATCCCACGGGCGTGGTCCTCATCGACACCTGCCTGGAGGGCAGTGATGACCTCATCGCGGGTGGGCTGGAGCGAATCGGCGCGGTGTGGAGCGACGTCACCGATATCGTGCTAACCCACGCGCACGTTGACCACATTGGGGATTGCCCGGCGTGACGTCGAGGGCGGCTGGGGCATCGGTTTGGGCCGGCGCCGAGGACCAGGCCCCGATCCCCTTCGCCGGGCAATGGCAGACGTTGGCGGAAGGAGGTCGTGTGCGCGGGCTGCACGTGCTCGAGACGCCGGGCCACACGCCGGGTCATTGCAGTCTCGTCCACGAGGAGGCATCACTGCTGTTCGCGGGCGACCTCGTGGGCACACTGGCTGGAACGCTGACGCGCTCACCAGCAGCGTCACGCAGGATGCCGAGCTGGCCGAACGGAGCCTGCAGCGGGTCGCCGAACTGCACTACGAGCGCGTGCTCTTCTCCCATGGCGGCGAGATACCCGATGCCATGGACGCCCTCCGCCAGCTGATGCGGACGGAGGTCCAGGGCTAAAGCCACTCCACGGCCCCTTCTCGCCGGCCTCCCCGTTCGACTCCCACGCGGGCACACCGAAGATCGTGTCCACCCCCAGCGAGAAGACGCTCGGCCTGCAGAGCAACGCGCAGCTCACTACCGCTTCGGTCGACGCGTGGATCCCGCCCCAGCGTCGCGGTGGTCAACAGCCACGACAACGACACGATGGTCGACGCGGTCGCGACCGGCTCGGTGACCATCGGCGCCTGGTCGGCCCGCATTTGCGCCTGGCAGCCGGCCTTGACGCTCGACAGGTGGGCGGCATCGGTATCGGCTGCATCTGACCCCCACCCCGCAAATGGACCGATGGCCCCGGCATCCCGCCGGGGCCATCGGCATGTGCTCGCGGACCGCTCTGGCTAGAGGATGCCCCGGGCGTGGAAGGCGGCCCGTCGAAGCTGGCCGCCCAGCATCACCACCCGCGGCCCGCCTCCGTCTCGCGAAAGGTGGTGATCTCGACCTCCGGGGTCTCGACCTCGAAGCCGAGCGCGCGGAGCTGCCCGGCGACGTAGTCGACCGATGCCTCGTAGCCCGGTGTCCCCACCGTCCGCACCCCACCGTGCTCGCCCGCGATCGTCTCCAGCGCGTCGAGATGGCCGGCCAGGCGCTGCTCCTCGACGGCGTAATTGAGCTCCGGGAACTGCTCCACCGGCTCCAGGGAGCGGCCGCCCGTGGGCTCGGCGGTGGTGAGCCCGGCTGCGCCACACCCGGTGATTGAGAGCGCGCCGGCGAGCACGCACAGCGCAACGCGGGCGCGGATCGATCGGTCCATGCGTCAATGGTGAGCCCCGGTCGCACGGCCGTGTGACAGTCTTCGGCGGCGCCGTGGACTGGGCCAGCGACGTCGCGGAACATCTCGGGCGCAGCCTTGACGATCGCGTCGTCGCGATCGTGCACGGCGCTCTTGCGAACGACGGTCGGGCTCGCACACTGTCAAGAAGCCATCTTCGATGGTAGTGGTCTAGTTTGGACGGTTGGCTTCACGCTGAAGCCCATCGTTCGAAAATGAGCATCGCGCGGCCCTGGTCATCCCGCGCGGTTCCCGTTTGAGTGAAGCGTGCATGGCGCGCGGCGCCGAGGGACGCGAGGTTGTCTGGCTCGATCTCCAAGACGTAGCGCCGGATCGCAAGGTGAGTTGTTGCCCAGGAAGTCGCCAACTCGACCGCGCGCCACGCATAGCCGCGACCGCGGAAGTCTGGGAACACCCAGTACGATACCTGTGCCTCACCGGTAGCGCCGATGCTCAGTTCGCAGCCGCCGGCGAGCCGACCAGATGCGGATTCCCGGATCGCGAAGCAACGAGTCGGCCCAGACTCTCGCCACTCACGACGCCAGCCCCGGATCGACTGCGACACAGACGCACGTGTGCTGCGAGCGGGGTACCAACCGAAGCGGCGGGCGTGCTCGTCATCCTCTCCGGCTAGGACGGCATCGACGTCTGTAGACGTGGGGGCATCGAGCGTAACGATGCCGTCGTGCAGCGTGGGCATCGGGAGGGTTGCCATCCCAACATTCTGCCGCGAGACGGCTAGTCCAGCAGCTGGGCCATCTCGTACACCGTCCAGACGTGATCGCTGAGTGACGAATGTGGGCGAGCGAAGTTGTAGAACATGAACTGAGTAGTAACGGCGTGCGCTAGGTTCTCGACCATCTTGCTGAATCCGTTCGTAAGCCGCGTAGCGCCGCTCCATCCGACTCGTCAGGTTCATGCGCTCGACGTGGCTGGTCGTCCTGTGCCCTTCGGGTCAGCGTCGCCGGTGATGATCCGCGTCTCGATGATCTTGACCTTGTTCGGGCTGTAGCGGCGGGCGGTGGGAGAACCATCCTCCGAGGCCGGAACGCCATAGTCCTTGATGACTTGGGCGTAATCGATGTCGGCGCCGAATGCCCGCTCGACGAAGCCGCGATACGGAACCCGGCATCGGTCCTGAGCTGAATGCGACCACTGACTCGCTCGCGCAGATCGAGCATGAAGGCGAGATCCTGGTGCCGTCAGGGTGTCGGCCCAAAAGCTCGAGCCCGATCCAAACTCGTACTGGTCGACGAGGACCTGCTCGCCGTCGTCGAGTTTTCCCAGTTACACGAGCTCCACCCGTACAGCCCGCCGGTGGCGTGGACAGGCGGTGCAGCGAGCGCAGACAGGGTGAGCGCAAGCACGAAGCCATGGGTGACGCGACCAAGTCGCACGGTAACCCTCCCTCCACAGACCGGGCGCCGAGGCGCCATGGCATTTGTTGTCCGCAGTGTTCTCCCGACGCGTGCCGATGGACAACCCCCTATTCACGTCATCCGGCGGCACCCTAATGGCCGGCCGTACCATCCGTCCCAACGTATCCCGAATCGCTCCGTTGGTGGCAGCCCGGGATGTTTCTTGGTGTTGGGCTTCGAATCCGGTATGCGGTATTACACAGCCCCGTTTCGGCCCGATCCACGCTCAGGAGCGATCGGCTTATGGTGCTTATAGGGCGCTGAAGCACCCTTATGAGGCGGTGGGCGCGCAGCGCATCGGTCCGGGAGATGACGTCGTCATCCGCAACGGGAACCTGGTCGGCGGACCGGGGATGCAGGAGATGCTGTTGGTACGGCGGCGCTCGTGGAGAGGGCCTCGGCGGCGAAGTCGCGCTCCTCACCGACGGTCGGTTCACCGGCGGCACCCACGGGCTGAAGATCGGGCACGTGGCGCCGGAGGTGGCCCTCGGTGGACCGATCGCCCTCGCCGAGGAGGGGTACGAAATCACCATCGACGTGGATGCCCGGCGCCTGGATGTCGTCGTGGACAGGGGCGAGCTCGCGTGGCGGAGGGCGGCGTGGACGCCCCCGGCGCCCCGGTACACGGGTGGCGTGCTGGCGAAGTACGCAGCGCTCGTGTCATCGGCCTCCGAGGGGGCCGTCACCACCGGGGCGCGAATGACGGCGACGCTGCGACGGCGCGGGGGCGACGGTTGAATCGGCTCGCAATCCTGTCAGA
>JBBQNR010000139.1:0-5454 GCA_038330145.1 Solirubrobacterales bacterium | reverse complement strand
TGGTCCCACCCCGGCCGTATCCACTCCGAGGCGGCGTTCGCGATGCTCGCCGGCGTGGCACCGATCCCGGCGAACAGCGGCCAAGTCACCACCCGTTATCGCCTCAACCGCTACGGCGACCGCCAGCTCAACAACGCCCTGCACACCGTGGTCGCCAGCCGGATCCAGTACCAGCCAGCCACCCGCGACTACGTCGCCCGCCGCACAGCCGAAGGCAAGACAGGGCGAGAGATCAAACGCTGCCTCGCCCGCTACGTCGCCCGAGACCTCTATCGACTCCTTGAAAACACGCCCACGGCGGCTTGACAAAGCATAGGAGCGTCGCACCTTCTCGACCCTGCCAACCGAGCGAATCGCGGCGCGACGCCTGCCCACGTCGGTGGTTCGTGCCGACCCGGGCCAGCCCTCGTCGGGTTGCTGCCCTCTTGCTGAATTGCCGCCCGCAGACTCAGGTAGTCCTTAAGCTGCCTGCGCCCACTCGGTATTCACACGGAGGAAGCGCAGTTGGGCGGTGCGACGGCAGAACGGGTACTCCGCCCCTCGAGGCAGAGGCGCAGGGGTGGCTGACTGGGTGACTATTCGCCCGACTTCCACACCCATCTGGACCGTGGTCGACGCACTGGCGGTTCTCCTCGCGCTCACAGCAAATACGAACGTATGCCCACGTTGTTGCGCGGCGGTGCGGCTCTACTCAGCCTACCCGCGCATGACTAACGCCCCGAACGGGTGCAGGCGGGACGCGTAGTCACCCCCCAGAGCGTTGGCTGCGACCGAGAACGACTTGATCGGTGGTTTGGGACAACCTGCACCAAAGAGGCCTTGAAATATTTCGAATCAGTTCCGAACCCGCCATGCGCGAGGCAATGCGTGTAGTGAGCTCAGGCAGGTAGGTCGACAGCGGATTGTAGATCGACCCGACCCCATGCCAGGCGTAAACCCAATCAATGTCGTATCGACTCGCCACGCCGATGAGTCGGTCAAGTGCCTGCTGCTCCGTCAACGCGGCTGGTGTATGGGCAATGATCGCGAGCCGTTTCGCAGGGATGTATCCGGGAGCGGTTGGCGACCCGCCGTCCCTGGCGCGAAGCCAAGCGGCTATATCCGCGTTTGGCGCCGGCCATCCCTCGTAGGCGGCGAAGGCGTTCTCGTGAACCACTACGATGGCAGGATCGGTCCGGACCATGAACTGTCGTGACGGAACGGTTCCCGGGTTGAGCACGATGGTAGCTCCCCAGGAGCGTTGTCGCACGATTTGCACCAACTCCTCAGCACGGTCGACATTGTCTCTATCCACCTCATCGATAAACATGCCGTTGATGTTGTAGATGTCAAACCACCTGTCGATGTCCTCCTCGATTGGCTTGGAGCGAGGACAATTCACCTTGGTATTGTCGTAGCAATCCGTTACATAGCCAGCCACAGAAACGCAGTTCTTTCGCAGCCCGTTGATGTCACCAGCGTAGTTTTGGTCTCTGTCGGTGTACTGATCTCTGTTGCGTGTAACGCCAGGTCCATTGTCCGGATTAGCGATCACTAAGAATCTTCCAATTGGCACCTTCGGGCCGGATTCCTGTAGAACCCTCCAGGCAGCTTGGGGTACGTCTGGGGGATGACTGGGGTACTGATATGCCGGAACGAGGATTCTGGTCGGCTCTCGGGCCATGTCTGTCCCCTACGGTTTGCCTAGCGATGGTCAGTGCAGAAACGTTACTGCCCCAGACGCGCTGAAGGCCACCCCCAAGGCGAGGGTGGCCTCAGCGGGTGGCTTCGAGCTGCGGCCCGCCGCAATGTCTGGTTGGGCTAGTCAAGGAGGCCCAAGTCTCCGCGGCCGGCGAGAAGGAGGCGGCCGCCGAGATGGTGGGTTTGTCGTAGCACAGAAGCAGGCCCAGAGCATCGAGCTGATCGAGGAGCTCCGCCGCGAGTACGAGGAAGGCACCAGTGTCGTTTGGGCCGTCACCATCATCGCCACCGGTCGGGAAGTTGGTTTTACGCTGGCTCGACGGAGTGGGCGATCGCCCACCTTCTCGACCGTGACCCTGACATCAAGTGGTGGCTTCGCCTCTACACGAACGGCCCTACCTTCATCCCACCGTCGACGGCAACTACTTTCCAGATTTCATCGCTCTCTACGCCGCCGGCGCACACTGGGTCATTGAGCGCAAGAGCGACAACAATGCCCACGATGCCGACGTGCTGCGCAAGCGAGAGGCTGCGGAAAATTGGGCGAGGGCTGTCCGTGACGCCGAGGAGTACGGCGACTGGCATTACGTCTTCGCAACCGAAAGCCATATCAAAAATGCGGGCTCGTGGGCGGCGCTAAAGGTTGTCACTGAACCGGAGTGATTACGGCTCGATGCTCGCGCAAAAGTCAAGGCCCTGACACCCACGCCGTGCAGTCGAGGAAGTCTGCCCTTGACGGCGGATCTCAAGAGCCCCGGCGACAAGAGATCTGCCGATCGGCGCGGGCTAAGTGGGCCGAAGTGGGGCGCCCACAGTGGGCGAAGTGGGGCGCCCATAGTGGGCTGTGACGCAGGGTTCCGCATTCCCTCCGGGCAAACGTCGCAGAAGCTCGCGCTGTTCTTAGCGGCGGCCGCCCGACAACGGGTCATCGCGCAGCACATGACCGAAGTGCGCTCAGCGCTGTGACCGCTCAGCGCGAGACGAAAGCGCACCCAGGCACTCAACTGGGGGCAGGTGGCGCGCACGAGGAGCGCCGACGAAACGGCTGGGTCCCTGCGGGAGACCCTCTACGAGAGGCCCGCCTTGCCTGCTACGCCCTCGAGCATCTGGTAGACGAAGTAGCCGACCAGTGCGAAGAGTGCTGCTGGCAGGACCCAGAGCGCAGCCGCTGCGGCCACAATGCTGGCGCCGAACTGCCGCCCCCACAGGGGCGCCGAGGCGAAGGGGAGTACGACCGCGATCAGCGCGAGCAGCCAGGCATCCCCGGGCGTAGTCCAGCCGAACCACACCGACCCGACGGCGTATCCGAATGACGTGATGCCGGCGATGGCGAGCGCGACCCACAGACACACGGACGCGCGCCGGAGGCCGCCGGCAGCCCACCGTGTGCGAAGCGCCACCGCGGCCCAGATGACCCACCTCCTGAGCCACGGCACCCCGGCCGACCGCAGCATCTCGCGGAAGAACCGGTCGGAGAGGGTGTCGCTTCCAAGGGCGCCGGCGTTGGGCTCTTCAACGATCAGCTGGTCGTGAATGATCGCGGCGAGCGTGTGGACGCCGTAGGAGTTTTCGAACCACCGCATGAACCGAGGAATCGAGGCCAGGTCGCTAGGGTTCTCCCTCGGCGGTGAGATGGTTCTTGCGTCGTCCACGGCGAGTCGCGCGGCTTCGGGGTCGCGGCCGTCGCTGACGAGCTTGTCCGTGAGTGCTTTCAAGACCGCTGCGTCGCTGAAGCGGAACTCCTCGGTGACGAGGAACTGCGCGGCGTCGATCTGGACCAGGCCAACTTCACCCGTCTCGTCATGCACCTCGAAGCCTGACTCCTTCGCGACGCGCCAAGGAGTGCAGGTCGGGCCCTCCTGCACAGAATCAGCCACGTCTGTCTCCCTCCTTGTCCGGCCCTGACGGCGCGGACGCCCCCGGTGGGCAGGCCCCGTGGGTCGACGCCTCCCAGCGATGATGAAAGGAAGGCAGCCAGTGCAGTCGTGATACAGCACCACCTGTCCGGTTCTGTGAGCCACCGCGAGATCTGTACCTTCTCGTTGGACGAAGGGCTGGTGCTGACCTGGTCGAGGTGATGGACAACGGCGGTGCTCACATCACGCGGCGAAGTGAAGCACCTCGGCCGAGGATTCGGCCGGGGGCGCTGGGAGCGTCGCATGTCGTGCCTTGATGGGTGGTTGCACTGCGCGGGGCCGCGTCGTTGTTCAGCCGTGACCTCAAGAAGGGTGTGACGGCGGTGGGCGGGGGCGCTGGTTTACCGAGTTCGTACTCTGGCGGTCATTGATACGTCAGGCGGTCGCAGCCAGTGGGGGCAAGTTCGTGGGTCAAAGGTCCAGGAGGTCTCGACCGCCGTGGCGCACGCCGGTACTGAACCGGCGACCGTGCGCATCTTGGCGGACCAGGCGGAAGTCGGCCCCCTCGCTGGCGACGGTGAGCGACACGATGGCGATGCCGTGGCGGGTCGCGGTCACCTTCGAGGCGGGATGGGCAGTGGGCGAGGTCGACACCAGTTGGACTCGTGCGGCGCCCGGTGCGATGACGAGGTAGCGGCTGACCCCGGGACGCAGGTCGGCCAGCCTGGACACGACCGGCTCGTCGGCCGGGGTGCCGGCCGGCAGGACGGCGGGGAGCTCGATCTGGAGGGAGTTCATCGTGCTGCGGCCGTCGACGATGCGCATCGGGCCGGCGACGACCCGCACGCAGCGGATCAGCGCTCCCGTTGAGGTACGGGTGCGCAGGACGCGCACCCGTCCGACGCCGTCCTGCGGCGACATGGCGGCCGGGTCGATGACGCTACCTGCGACGGTCGCGTCGGTAACGACGTCGGTGTGCACCTGCTCGACCGGCAGCCCGATGGCGGCCGCGACGAACCGGCTGGTCCCCGCTGTGAACACGGCCAGGGGTTCTGTGCGCGCCTGGTCCAGCCAGGTTCGCGCCGTCGATGCGGCCGGCCCGTCGAAGTTGCCGCAGCGCACCCGCAGCGCAGGCCCGGGCTCCTGCGCCCAGGTCCTCGAGCCGATGCCCGAGGTCAGGGCCACGTCGGTCCAGGTTCGTTCGATGGCACCAGCCCTGGTGGGCAGGACGGTGGGTGAGTAGGACGCCGTTGTCGTGGTGGGGCCTGCCAGCACCAACAGGAGGGTTCCGGGGTTCGTTGGCAGGGCGATGGGGACCACGGCCGTGTTCTCGTAGCCGAGCTCGGTCTTGAAGTGGACCTGCTCCAGCGATGCCGGGTCCGCTCCCGCAACGCCCTGCCAGGCCTGCAGGACAAGGTCCTGGTAGCTGCTGGGGTTGAGCGAGCCGGTGACGATCAGCCGCCGGCCGGCGACGTCGTCAGCCCACAGCACCCGCGGCTCGACCCCGGTCGCGCGGCTGATGGCCAGGCCCTGCACGCGCGGGTCGGTCGCGAGGCGGCCCCGTGGCGGCCATCGGGACAGGCTCGCCCAGCGGATGTCTTCCGGCGCGGGCAGTGCTCTAAGGGCGCCGCCCGTCGAAGCGCCGCCCGCCGGGGAGGTCGGGTCGCGCGGCCACAGCCACCATGCGGCGGCCCCGGTGACGGCCGCGGCTGCGCCGGCGGCCACAAGGGAACGGCGGCGCACCGCGCGGTGCTCGCCGCGCAAGGTCGCCGCGTCGGGCGGCTCACGCAAGCCGGTGACAAGGCGCTCGACGACGCCGTCGAGGTCGACGTCCACGGCGCGGCTTGCCGATCCGAGGCCCAGGGCGCTCAGGGCGGCGTCGTGCTCGGCGACCAGACGCGCGCGCAGCGTCGCGGCC
>JBBQNR010000138.1:0-5503 GCA_038330145.1 Solirubrobacterales bacterium | reverse complement strand
CCAGATCGGCCACGGCTGCCTGAGATCGACGGCCGGCACTGCTAATGCAGAAACGAGGCCACCCCTCCTCGCCGACGCGCCGCCGCCCGGAAGTCCGGCACCCATCGCGACGGGAGGGTTCAGCTCCCGCCGCGGGCCGCGCCTAACCCTTCGCCGGCAGCGAGCGCGCATACGCGACGCCTCGCCGCACCCAGGGCTCCAGCTGGCGCTTCGTGCGCACACCCTCCGTCTCGACCCGCAGCCAGCCCTGCATCGAACCGCCACGCATCTCGAAGGGCGCGGCGTGGGGCTTGGCGAGCAGGGCGTCGGTCTCCTCCGGGTCCACTCGCACCATCAGGCCGCCCTGGCCACTGGCCGCGACCGCCATGTTGCCGCCCACCAGGAACGCCAACCCGCCGAACATCCGCTTCTCGGTCACGCGTGCCTCGGCGGCGATCAGCTCGCGGATCCGGTTGGCGAGGTCCTCGTCGTAGGCCATCGCGGACATTTTCCACTACGGCACACTTCGGCGGTGAGAACAGCGCCAGTCCATCTCGCCGTCGCCTGCGCGGCCATCGTTGCCGGCGGCTGGGCGGCGGATCAGGCCGGTGTGCCGTCGAGCTACCTGTTCGCGGCGATCCTCGTCGGCATCGTGGCAGCGCTCGGCAGGCCGGGCTGGATCGAGCTGCCGCCAGCGTTCTTCCCTGCAGGGCAGGCGGTCGCG
Organism: Solirubrobacterales bacterium; assembly: GCA_038330145.1. GTDB lineage: Bacteria > Actinomycetota > Thermoleophilia > Solirubrobacterales > JBBDJG01 > JBBQNR01. The sequence goes on along the minus strand of JBBQNR010000138.1, from coordinate 4,800 downwards.
GGCGTGGTGGTCGGCACGTATCTCCATACGTCCACGCTCAGCGCGCTAGGCACGCGCTGGATACCCGTGGCACTCGTCAGCGCCGCCACTCTCCTGCTCACGATCGGCGCCGGGCTCCTGCTGGCGCGGATCGCGCCGATCGACCCCGCCACAGCCTCGCTCGGCATGGTCGCCGGCGGCGCCTCGGGCATCGTGGCGATGGCCGATGACCTCGGCGCCGACGACCGGCTCGTCGCCTTCATGCAGTACCTGCGCCTGGCCGTCGTGGTGTTCGCCACCCCGCTGATCGTCGGCATCGCCTTCCACGGGCACTCGTCGTCGAATGGCGCCGGCGGCAGCCACGAGTCGCTGCTCGGCAGCCTCGACGGCTGGGTCGTCACGATCGCGATCGCCGCCGCAGGGGCGCTGATCGGCCCCCGCCTGCGTCTGCCGGCTGCCGCCTTCCTGGGACCGACGCTTCTGGCCGCCGCGCTCACCCTCGGCGGCGCGCTCGACGGGATCGCCGTGCCGCCGCTTCTGCGCGAGGCCGCGTTCGCGGCGATCGGCCTCTACATCGGACTTCGCTTCGAGCGCGAGACCCTGCGCAGCATCAAGCGGCTGCTTCCCGCGGTCCTCGCGTCGATCGTCGTCCTGATCGCCGGGTGCTTCGTGCTCGCCTGGGTGCTCAAGCTGACCGCCGGTGTGTCGCTCCTCGACGCCTACCTCGCCACGACCCCAGGCGGCCTCTACGCGGTACTGCCGATCGCGTTTGGCAGCAACGCCGACGCCGGCTTCGTGCTCGCCGTGCAGGGGCTCCGGATCCTCGTGATGGTTCTGGCTGCGCCAGCAGTGGTGCGGCTGCTGCTGCGAAACGACGGTCGAGGGCAGAGGCCGTGATAAATGCCCGGATCGGGAGCCCTGGTGTCCGAGCCGAATCCTAGACTCGAACATATGTTCGATCGACAGGGTACGCTGGCACTCGATTTCGGACCGTCCGCAGAGGCCGCCAGAATGTCTACGGACGTGGCCACCCCTTCCTACACCGCAATTTCTCTCTATTGCGGGGCAGGCGGGCTTGATCTGGGGTTCGCGCAGGCTGGGTTGGAAGTGCGATGGGCCGTCGATCACGACCCATTCGCAATCGAGACTTACAACACAAATCTCGAGCCCTACGGAGTCTGCGGTGACGTGTTGAGGGTTGATCCGCCCCGTGACATTGGGCCTGATGTCGTCATCGGCGGACCTCCGTGTCAGGGGTTCTCAGTGATCGGTCGCATGGACCCGGGCGACCCGCGTAGTCGGCACGTCGACCACTTTTTCGATGTCGTCGAGCATCTTCGCCCACGCGCGTTTGTCATGGAGAACGTCAAAGCGCTCGGCATGAGCCCGCGGTGGGAGCATGTCCGGTCCCGCCTGCTGAACCGGGCTGAGGGGCTTGGCTACGAGCGGTCTCTATTCATCCTCAACGCGCAGGACTACGGTGTTCCGCAATCGCGCGAGCGCATGTTTTTGGTCGGCCTCCGTGGCGTCAAGCCGCTGAAACCCCGTCCTACAACATCAGAGCACCCGCCAACCGTTCGTCACGCACTCTCACATCTGCCCCGGTTTGGCGACCCAGGGAATGACGAAACCTGCTCCGCCCAGGTCATCCCCGCCCGCAGCCCGATCATGCGGCCAACGGCCTTTCGCGGGAGTCTCTTGTTCAACGGCTCAGGACGTCCACTGCAGCTCGACGGACTTGCGAAGACCTTGCCCGCATCGATGGGAGGAAATGCGACCCCCATCATTGATCAAGAGGAACTCGAAAGCGGCGTTGAGCCATGGGTTGTCGCGTATCACCGTCACCTTCGAGAGGGAGGCAAACCGGTTCGGCGTGTCCCAGGCCGGCTCCGCCGGATCACGGTTCAGGAAGCGGCAGCCCTTCAAACGTTTCCTCTGGACTGGCGATTCGTCGGTCCGCGGGTCGCCCAATACCGGCAGATCGGCAACGCGGTTCCCCCTAACCTGGCCCAGGCTTTAGGCACGACGATCTTTGAGGCGCTGCGACGGGCCGATGTCGAGACTCCCGCGGCGCTCGCCGCATAGACGCCGACTATTGCCAGCGGCTCGCGATGGCGGCCCACGTTTCGATGGTCGTGTCTGAAGCGCGCATGTCTCGAAGCGCCACTGCAAAGGCACGCGGGAAAGCGGAGCAGAACATCTCGATTTCGACGGGGGCAGCGCTCAGCGCCTCATGGAACAGCTGTCGCGCGCCCGAGGTCACCCGAAGAATGACCCCGTATTCCTCCTCCGCTTCCCGGATAGCCCTCGTCTTATCGAAGCCAACCGTGCCAGGAGGCAGGACAGCCAGCAGCGCTCGGCTGCACCCGGCCTCCACGACATCCTGAACCAGGGTGGTCGCTGTGACTTCTTCCGTGTGCAGCTGTTTGACTTCCGAGCCGATCACAAGCATGTCATTGCGCTTGATTGCGATGTCGATGCGTCGAGGATCGTTCCGGGATGGCAGCACGACCTCGAAGCCTGCGGTTCGGTATGCCGCTCCGACTAGGGCCATTCCTCGACTGCCGCCCTCGGATTCGGCGCCAACAAATCCGTCGATCACGTCGATCAGGTCGCTCAAGTTGGGCGCTCGAGAAAGCGCACTCGGGACTGTATTGACGGCTGCGCCCGGCGCCACGGCGCGGCGAACTCGTAAGTACGCTGCGAGCGCTTCAACCGCTTCCGTTCGATCCATGCGGTTGACGTCCTGAAGCCAGGTGAGAATTAGTTCGAAGAACGGCTTGTGGTCGTGTCGGATGCGGTTGAGCGCCACGTCCCATCTTTTCGAGCTGACGAGCGTTCCGTGGTTGATCGGGTCGCGATCGCTAGTGGAGCCAATGTCATAACCGAGCGCCCTCCGCCTGGCTGCTAGAGCTGTGGCGGCGGCTCGCAAGTTGAACGCGCCAGCGCCGCCCTCTCGCGCCTGGATTGCAAACGCGTCAATCGAGTCATCTGTCGCTTTCGCGAGGAGCACCGCGCCGATAGCGGCGACGAAACCAACGGACGGGCTTTGGCTGAGCTGCTCGGAGCGGGTAATCCATACGGGCGGCAACGGCTGGCTACTGATAGCCAGTAGGTAGGCTCGCTCTAACGTCTGCGCGAGTTCCTCCGCCGATAGCGTGATAGCCACGCGAGGAGCCTACGGGCGCGCGGCAGTTAACGCTGTCGTCCTCTGAGATGCGTTCAGGCCTAAGCCCTGATTAGAGCTTCTATGCGGTCGGCAGCCTGTACAGGATCCTCATGCTCCCAAACAATCACGAGGTTCCACCCCTCAGCCTCGAGGATGGCCGCGTTTCGCCTATCTCTTTCAACGTTCCGGTCGAGCTTGGGACGCCAATAGTTCGCATTGGTTCTCGGCACGACACCATCGACAGGGCATCGATGCCAGAAACATCCTTGACACTCCACCACGACCCTCGCCCGAGGGAACACCACGTCCGGCCGAAACCGGAGGCCGGACACGACCGGAACATGCTTGCGAAAGCGAAGACCGCGCCGATGCAACTCGCTCCGCAGTGCAGTCTCGGGTCGAGTGTTCTTCGAACGGTTGCCTTTCATGACCGCACGGACGGCAGCCGAAGACGCTCGCGGCGGTGGAACAAGTCCAGACATCCGGCAGCAGCCTATCCGTGCCGCGCGGACGTCAGCCGCCCTCCACGTCCCGGCGCAGGAACACGAAGTAGGCCGCCAGCAGGGCGGGCAGCGCGTACAGCGAGCAGACCCACGCCGAGCGCGCGATCGGGGCCCAGTCGATCGGATCGCGCAGCAGGCCCTGCCAGGCGTTGAACTGGGTCGACAGGAGGTACGGATGAAGCCCCTCCAGCCCCGGCAGGATCCCGACGAGCTGGATCAGCAGGGACACCATCAACGTGCCCACCACCGCCGCCGCGCTGTTGCGCGTGATCGTCGACAGCAGCAGCCCGATGCAGACCACCGCGAGGATTGGCATCAGGTAGACGAGCACGCTCCCGCCCACGAGGCCCAGTGCGGTCGAAGCCGACACGCGCGTGCCGGACAGCGAGGTCAAAGGGTTGAAGCCCGACGCGAGGCAGCCGGCGACCGTTGCCACCGTGGCGCTCAGCACGATCGCCACCACCGCGTAGGTCCCAGCCGCCATCAGCTTGCCGCGGAAGATCTGGCCCCGCTCGAGCGACCGCGTGAGGATCGTCTTGAGGGTGCCGTTGTGGTCCTCCGAGGCGAAGATGTCTCCGGCCACGAGCGCCGTGATCAGCGGGTACATCCAGATCGCGCCGAACAGCAGCAGGACCAGCGGGATCGACAGCCCCGTCGAGTGGATGTAGCGCCCGAACGCGACATCCTCCGGCTCGCCGCCGCGCAGGGTCGTGGCCACCACGAAGATGATCGGCACCGCGACGGCCGCGCCCAGGCCGAGGTACGTGCGCTTCTGAAAACGCAGCTTGCGCAGCTCCCATCGGTAGACGGTGAACGCCGAGGGACTCATGCCGGCACCGGATCGGGCCGGTCCTCGGTGAGCTTGAAGAAGAGGTCCTCGAGCGTGGCGGTCTGCGGCACGAGCGACCGGATCAGCGCGCCCGCCTCGACCAGCGCCACCGACAGCTCCGCCACCGCGTCCTCCTCGGCCCCGAACACGACGGCGCCCGCGTCGAGCCGCGGCTCGCTGATCCCGCGCTGCGCCTCGCACACCGCCAGCGCCCGCGTGTCATCTGTCGTGTGGAGCCGGTAGGTCGCACCGGCGTCGCGCTTCAGGTCGGCGATCGCGCCCTCGTAGACGATCGCGCCCGACCGCACGATCGCGACCCG
>JBBQNR010000137.1:0-5528 GCA_038330145.1 Solirubrobacterales bacterium | reverse complement strand
GCCGTAGCGATCGAGCCCCACATAGGCCCCGGTGTCGAGCACCCGCTCGATGTAGTCGAGATCGGTCGTGTCTCCGCAATGGGCGATCTGCACGATCTTTGGGTCGACCCCCTCCTCGACGAAGATCTCCATCTGGCGCGGCCCCGTGGCCGAGCCCGGGTGTGAGTGGGCCATGATCGGCCGTCCCGTCCGCAGGCTCGCCCGCGCGCAGGCGCGATGCACCTTCTCGACGTTGGCGGTCACGCCGGCCTCATCGGCTGCACACTTCAGGAATGCCGCCTTGATGCCGGCGTTCTGGATGCCCTCCTCGATGTCGTGGACGAAGGCGTCTGCCATCTCGTCCTCGGAGCGGGTCTGCCAGTTCAGCGGCAGATAGTCGTAGGTGTACATGCCGGTGCACGGGATCACCTGGAGCCCGGTCTCCTCCGCTACCCGCCGCATGAACTCGACGTCGCGGCCGCCGAACATCGCGGTCGGCTCGCCGATCGTCTTAACGCCTACACGGACTGCTTCCCGTGCCGCTTCGAGGGCGGCCTCGTACAGCGCCTCCTCGTCGTAGAGGTGGGGAAACTCCGCCACCGTTGCGTCGTCGCGGAAACACAGGTGCTCGTGGATCAGCGTCGTGCCAAGGTCAGCCGCGTCGATCGGCCCCGTCACACTCTCGATGCTCGCCATCACTCTCTCTCCTCGCGTCGGTCAGGCGATCCTATGCCCAGACACGCGGGAGACGACTCCGAACGGCGACTACGTACAATCGTCCGCCCCTCGGGGGACTGGTGTAGTGGCAACACGACGGCCTCCAAAGCCGTAACTCGAGGTTCGATTCCTCGGTCCCCCGCTTTTCACCCCACGCGGATGTGGCGGAATTGGTAGACGCGCCGGCTTTAGGTGCCGGTGGCCGAGAGGCTGTGGGGGTTCGAGTCCCTCCATCCGCATTCGAAGTCCCGCCGATTCTGCTGCGAAAAGGTCCGGCAGCGAGGCCCTCGCCGGCCCGTCAGGTCCGGCGGAGGCCAGGCAGGTCGAGCGAGCAGCTAAGGCTCACGGGCTCACCGGCGGCCAACTGCTCAACGGAATCCGAACGCCGCGCGGCGTAGCTCGAGCTGAACTCGAAACGGGTGTCGCCGCGCCTGCGAACCGGGGGGCCTCGAGGTAGCGTCAGGAATCATGGCTGGCGCAAAGAAGAGCACAAAGGCCAAGATGCCCGACGTTTGGCAGGCGGCCTTCTACATGACAGGAGACAAGAAGCTGCCGGGGCTAACCTATTTGACCGGCTTGCCGGAGGATGTCCGCAAGGAGCTCCTCAAGACCATCGCTGCTGTCGTAGCAACCGGCCCACCGCGCTATCCCACCGGCGGCCCCACGTGGACGCTGATGCACAAGTCCAAAGCGAAGGGTGAGGTCGACATGAGTGGCATCTGCGAAGCCAAGGATAAGGACGGCAAGTTGCTTTACCGGATCTTCTGTGTCATCGACCGTGACGCGGCCGAGCATGGCTTAGGTGCCGCCTCACTTATCCTGCTTGGCGGCGCTACCAAGAAGGTCAAGACCGTCGTCCCGCAGTCCGAGTACAAGGTCATCGACCAGTATCGGCACGATTACCGTGCCACCCACCGCGTCGGACGGCTGAAGAAGATGCCTGTCTGGTGGCCGTAAGCGCGACCCGGCATCGATTGTCGTAGCTTCTATGCTACGGTACACATCGGTTCAATGAGAGGGTCATGATGCATCAGTCAGCCGAAAGCGCCGTCTTCGCCGATCTTGTCGGCAGCACCTTCACCACGGAGGAGGAGCGCACACGCTTTCAGAGCGAGGTCGAGCGGCTCGTCGCCTATGCCGAGCTACTCAATGCCTTCGACGAGGCTCGCGCCCAAGCTGATCTGAGCAAGGCCGAGCTCGCCCGACGCATCGGCGTGAAGCCGTCCGTGATCTCCCGACTCCTCAACGGCCAGGCGAAGAACGTGGAGCTCGACACCATCGCCAAGCTCGCCGGGGCGCTCGATGTCTACGTCGAGGTCAAGGTTCGTAAGCAGCCGAAAGCCAAGCAGTCCAAGCATCCCGCGCTGGCGATCGCCGCTTAGCTGTCTGGCTGCTTTGCCTGACCTGAAGCTGGCTCAGCCGACGGCGCGCAGCCAGTCCCGTACACGCAGCTCCATGCGCTCAGCGTCGTGTTGGCTGAGCACGCCGGTGTGTGCGATCGCCCGCCGCGACTGGTTCATCTCCTCAAAGACGTTCTCGACCCATCCGGTCTTCCCGAGCAGGTCCTCGAAGTGCTCCCACCCCTCGGTAATGATGCGAGCGAGGATCGGGAAGTCCACGAACGCGAGCAGCGTTCCTCCGCGCGGGCCGTGCCACGGGGTCTGCTGCTCCTTGTCCTTCAACCGTTCCGCGTTGCGACGGATGTCCTCCGGGATACCTTCCGTCCACCAAGTCTCCACCTCGAATGCTTCCTTGAGGCGATCCTCGATGAGCTCACGGACGGAGTTCTCGAAGCAGAACAACAGCTCGTAGACGCGGGCCATCCGCCGTGCCTCAACGCGAACCGCGAAGCTGAACTGGTCGAGGATGCTGCCCTCGTCAGCGGCCGAGGGAGCGGTGGGGCCTCGAAGTTGGCCGCGGTCGATCATGTCCTCGACGCGCCCGTTGGACGTGGCCGCGCGGAAGAGGAAGGCCTGGACGTCCGAGCCCCCCGATGGTGTCACCCGAGGTGCTCGCGCAGACTGCGGAAGATCGCGTCGTAGACCTTGACGTCGGTGCTCACTGGCAGGTGGACATGGACGTCGTGATGAAGGGACGGGAACCCGCTGAGCGGCGCCACGGGCGTCGGCGTCGAGGTGGTCTCCGGCGCCGACTCGATTCCCGCCGGCTCGACCACCGGCGGGTCATCTTCGACGGGGACCGCTGCGCCTGCTGCCGACCAGTCCGCCATCCCGGTCAGCGCCTTGAAGGTCGTCGCCATCTTCACTGAGACCGCATCGCCCTTCCCAGTGATGCGCTTGAACGTGCCTCCGAGAGTCGTGCTCGACTGCTCGTGCGCCTTTTGGTTGACCGTGAAGACGTCGGAATAGGCGTCGCGAAGCGCCTCGGCCATCGACCGCCCCTGAGATCGACGGGTCGCGGAAGCGCTTGTAGCGCTCGGTCGGCGCGCTGTTGTCATCCAAGAACCGCAACGCCTTGAGCACTGGGATGATGGCCCGGTCGTTTGAGGACGTGAAGCCCAGCTGCTTCAGGAACTCGTGGGTGAAGCGCTCCGGGACGCCCGCGGTCTTCACGGCGTCGAACATCGCCTTCACGTTCTTGGATGAGTTCAGATACGAAGTGGGGACCGCCATAAGAAAAACGGTACGCCCGCTGGCGGACGGGGCCGGACGAGGCGTCTAAGAAGGCGTCAGCATGTTCAAACACACAGTCCAGACGGAAGAGAGCCGCGCGAAATGTTGATGCAGCTCCCACGAAGGAGTCATGGACGTCGAGCCCGACTCCTACCAGACGCGATCACCATGCCTGAAGCATCTATTGGCATGCTTGCATGGGCACCTGCTCAACTTTGCCCAGAAGGCACTCGATCAGCCGTCCGGCAGGGCCGAGTACAAGGCGATGTCAAGATTGGCGGTTGAGACTGGCCGGGGTCCCATGTCAGACCCGTTCATCGGTGGCGCTGTCCGGTGCGCCGTCGAAGTAGCGGTCGAGCACCCGCCGGAAAACCGGCTCGCCCGGACCAGCGCGCGCGAACAGCGTCATGGATGAGCGCAGCTTCAGGGCGTCGGTCTCACCAAGGATCGCGGCCGCGCTCTGCTCCGGGTGTTCGAGCACGGCGTGGGCGCACTCCACGAGCCGCGGCCCGAGCACCGGATGACCCAGGTAGGCCCTGGCCTCGTCCAGCGAGGAGATCGCGTAGTGCTTGGCGGTGGGGCTGTTGCCAAGGCCGGCGATCTGGGGGAACACGAACCACATCCAGTGGCTGCGCTTGCGGCCGGCCAGCAGCTCGGTCAGTGCCTGCCGGTAGATGCCGTCATCGTCCTGGGCATCGACGAAGCGCTCCAGGTTGTCGCAGACGTCGGTGGGGGTGAAAGGCATATTTCTGCGTACCCGGCACACGGCCGCCGCCACCTGGATTAGACTCCCGCCCGATGGCGGAGAATCGCATCGAGCATCCCAACCGGGACAAGGCGGGGTCCAAGGCGACGCGCGCGATCGTGTGCCTGCTCATGCTGGCGACCGCAGGCCTCACGCTGGTGATCACCGCCGGCGGGTGGAAGGTCCTGCAGGGCGCCCAGGTGATCGCGCTCTTCTACGTCCTGCTCTACGTGGTCATGGCGTTCTACGTGTTGCGCTGGAACCGCGGCGTGCTGCCGGTGTCGGCGGGGCTGTCGATACTCCTGGCGGTCGTTGCCGCCGTCTCGGCCCCGGGCTGGTTCAATCGCGACAAGCCCGGCTTCATCGAACCGTCGATCCCCGCGTCGCTGCTCGGGCTGCTCACGATCATCGTCGTGCCCGTGTCGATCCTCCTCGTGGCATTTGCCATGCGCGGCATGGCGCAGAAGTGGAACGTGGAGGTCGAGCAGGAGGTCGACGACGAGCAGGACGTATACGGCTCGGGCCGCCACCCCGAGCCCGCCGGCGCCTAACCCGCCCCGCGCGGCCCTACAATCGCATCGCTTGCGGCGGTGCTGAAATTGGTAAACAGGGCGGTCTCAAACACCGCTGACCGAGAGGTCTTGAGGGTTCGAGTCCCTCCCGCCGTATAGGCAACCCCGGCCGGCCGGCCGGCGACCTACGCATCCCCGCGTCGGTGCGCCGCGTCTACCGCTCACTGGAGGTCGGGCTACTAGGCGCTACGGACGCCCGCAATCGACGCCGTAGGCCCGCTGCGTATACCGGCCCGCGTACTCGACCACCCGCACCTTGCCCCGGCAGCGCCAGCGCGCGCCGGTGTCGCCGTCGGTGCCCTTCTCCGAGAACAGGCAGGACACCCGGCGCGACGACCCGCGCCTGCAGTGACCGACCCGGCGCGAGGAGATGACGTCGGCGTTGTCGCTCTCGACCCTCTGTAGGAACGACTGCACCTGGTATCGCGCTTCAGGGACGGAGAGATAGGCCCCGGGAGCGGCGCCGGCGCGCGGCGCGGTCAGAACGAGCGATGTCCCTATCAACAGACCAACTACCGCGCTGTGCGAAAACAACCTCACGAAGCTTGCTCTCCGGGCGACCTGACCACGACTTTCAGCCTAGGGGCGATCGACACATATCGCCACCGCACGTGGGTGCCGCTCTAACCTGCCCGAGCGGATGGCCACAGCGCAGACAGAGGCCGAGACGCTTTCCTCATACGCCGGGCGGGTGGCCGGAACCGACGCCGAGCGCCGGGCGGCTGTGCACCTGGCCGGCCGCCTCGCCGACTGCGGGCGCGAGGCCGAGATCGAGCCGATCTTCGTCCGCACCCACTTCGGCCTGGCCCACGCCACCCACGCCGTGCTGGCCATTGCCGGCAGCGTGATCGCCGTAGGCTCGCCCGCTCCCGGGGCGGCGGT
>JBBQNR010000136.1:0-5576 GCA_038330145.1 Solirubrobacterales bacterium | reverse complement strand
GAGCCCCGCGAGCTACCGCGGAAAAGAAGACGGTCCGACGGTCGAAGAAAGGGAGTCGCTGATGCTCGTCCCGATGGTCATCGAAAGCTCGAGTCGGGGTGAGCGCGCCTACGACATCTACAGCAGGCTGTTGAAGGACCGGATCATCTTCCTCGGGGATGCCATCGACGACCACATGGCGAACCTGATCATCGCCCAGCTGCTCTTCCTGGAGGCCGAGGACCCCGAGCGCGACATCTCGCTGTACATCAACTCGCCCGGTGGCGTCGTCACGGCCGGCCTGGCGATCTACGACACGATGCAATACCTGCGCGCGCCTGTTTCGACGATTTGCATCGGGATGGCCGCGTCACAGGCCGCCGTGCTGCTCGCCGCCGGGGCCAAGGGCAAGCGCTACGCATTGCCAAATTCGCGGATCATGATTCACCAGGGGTCGGGCGGGTTCCGCGGCAACACCCCGGATATCTTCATCCAGGTCAAGGAGCTCGAGTCGCTTATCCAGCTGAACCACGAGATCCTCGCTCGCCACACTGGCCAGACGGTCGAGAAGATAACGCGCGATACCGAACGGGACTATTTCATGTCCCCCGAAGAGGCTAAGGGTTATGGCATCATCGACGAGGTTTACTCGGCACCCGACAAGTCGCTCATCAGTGAGGCCAAATCGAAGGGTCTGCTAGGCGGCGAAGTCCCTGCGGTTACCGAGGAAGATGACGGGCCAAAGCCCGCCAAGGGTTAACGGCCGGTTCAGCGGCCGGGATAGCAGCTAGACGGAGGCTTCGAGCCCCGAAATGAGCACAACCAGCAGCAAGGGCACCAAGGTTCCCTATCGCTGCAGCTTCTGTGGCAAGAGCCAGGAACAGGTCCGCAAGCTGATCGCGGGCCAGGGTGTCTACATCTGCGACGAGTGCATCAACCTCTGCCAGGAAATAATCGAAGAGGAGATGCTCGAAACGCCGCGCGCGAAGCCGGCGCAGACGAAACTGCCCCACCCGCGCCAGATCAACTCTGCTTTGGACCAGTACGTCATCTCGCAGGACCGGGCCAAGAAGGTCCTCGCGGTAGCGGTCTACAACCACTACAAGCGCGTTGGCGCGGGACACCTCGTCGACGAGGTGGAGCTGCAGAAGTCGAACGTCATGCTCGTCGGGCCGACAGGGTCGGGGAAGACCCTGCTGGCACAGACGCTGGCGCGCGTCCTGGACGTCCCGTTCTGCATCGCGGATGCCACGTCGCTGACCGAGGCGGGCTATGTCGGTGAGGACGTCGAGAACATCCTGCTGCGCCTGATTCAGGCGGCTGACTTCGATGTCGCGCGGGCGCAGCGCGGGATCATCTACATCGACGAGATTGACAAGATCGCCAGAAAGTCGGACAACCCGTCGATCACGCGCGACGTGTCGGGGGAGGGGGTCCAGCAGGGCTTGCTGAAGATCCTCGAGGGAACGGTCGCTAACGTGCCGCCGCAGGGCGGCCGGAAGCATCCGCACCAGGACTTCATCCAGATCGACACCACGAACATCCTGTTCATCTGTGGCGGAGCCTTCGAGGGGCTGGAGCGCATCGTCGAGGAGCGCGTCGGCAAGCGGACGATGGGCTTTGGCTCGATGGCCCAGACGCCGCGCGAGATGCGCGAGCAGATCCTGGAGTTCCTGATGCCCGAGGACCTGCTGAAGTTCGGGTTGATCCCCGAATTCGTGGGGCGCCTGCCGGTTATCGTTTCCTTGTCTGCCTTGACTCGGGACGACCTGATGCGGATCCTGACCGAGCCAAAGAACGCGATCACGCGCCAGTTCCAGAAGTTCCTGCAACTGGACAAGGTGGAGCTGTACTTCACGCCCGGCGCGATAGAGGCCGCGGCCGAGCTCGCGCTGAACCGTCGCACCGGGGCGCGGGCGCTGCGCTCGATCGTCGAGGAGTCTCTGCTCGAGGTCATGTTCGACATCCCCGAGCGAACTGACGTCCGCAAATGCATCATCACCGAGGAAACGATCCGGTCCGGCCGCGCGCCATTGCTGCTGACGAAGGCCGAGATTGACCGCGGCATGGACGAGAACAACTACTCGGAGCTGCTCGAGCGCCCCAGCGCCTAGCGGCTCCGCCGGACGTCAGCGGGCGGGGCCGCTCGTGTCCGGCGAGATTTCGAGTTCACCAGAGGCCTCGAGTCCGCCTGAGCCTGTCGATTCCACCTGGCGGCCGACGGTTTCGCTGAACTGCGCCGAGAACCCTGGAATTGCCGTCAGATCCGCGCGTGGTGTCGGAAATGACGGCCACTACGGCTCAGGGCTGAAAACCGCCCGCGTATTGCGCGGATCCGACAGGAACCAGATGCCGCCGATGCTCCGGTCGGGTCGTCGTAGCCAGGCGCGTATCTCCCGGCCACGGGCGGGGTAGATTTGATCCATCGTGTTTCGATGGGCGGCAACGATCCGTCGCGCGCTGGATACGCCCGGCACGATCAACAGCCGACCAACGTGCAGCGGCGTCCAGCCGAAGCGATCCCGACAGAGTTTTGGCGCCAATCTCGCCTTCACGTCGAGCGAACGGTTCAGTTCCTCGAGCGACCCAAACGCGCTCTTGACCTCGGACAGCGCTACCGCCGCGAGATCGCGCCGAAGGGCGAAGGTGTCGATGGAACCGCGCTCTCCGTACTCGGAAAACGTGACCTCGGCTGGAGTCGCCCACGCGTAGCGGCTGATCATGGATGCGCCGCGCTCCACGATCGACGCATGCCGCTCGTCGAAAAGTCTGTCCGCGGCCGCTCCGCGCCACCACACCGAGATCCGCGCTCGAGCCTTGACCTCGGCGAACGGACGCCGGCTACGCTCGAACAAGACCTGGCCCGGTCGCCCGATTTCGACCCGACGAATATCGCGCGCCGGTATCGACGTGGCGATGCCGAGTTCTTCCTGCGTTAGGCCGGCTTGGACGCGAAGCAGCCTGAACAGCATTCCGAGGTGCTCATCTTCCGTATTCACGCACGCAGGATCGCTGCGACCGCTTATCGGCCGCTTATCGTGCGATCATCCGTGGCGTGAACGGCCTTGGCGGCTATGGCGGTCGCAAGCTTGCCAACCTGCTCGGGCCTGTCGGTCTGTGGAGCTTCGCGCTCCAGCGGATGGCAGCCGCGGACGAGATCGAGACCGCGCGGCGGCTCGAGGAGCTTGGCTACACGGCGACGTGGATCCCCGAGAGCCTTGGCAGCAAGGACGTCCTCGTCCACTCCGGCCTTCTCCTCGCCAACACCCAGAAATCCGTGATCGCCACGGGGATTGCCAACATCCACGCGCGCGACTCCATGTCGATGGCCAATGGCGCCAGGGCGCTCGGCGAGGCCTATCCCAACCGGTTCGCGCTCGGGATCGGGGTGAGCCACGCCCCGTCGGTCGCGATGCGCGGCGGTGAGTATGCCAATCCGCTGGCCCAGATGCGCGCTTACCTGGACGGCATGGCCGCCGCCCAGTATGCCGCGCCGCTGTCCGGCGAACCTGTCCCGCTGCTGCTGGCCGCCCTCGGACCGAGGATGCTCGAGCTGGCCTCCGAGCGAGCGGACGGCGGACACCCGTACTTCGTCCCGGTCGAGCACACGGCCATCGCGCGGCGCCACCTAGGGCCCGACGCGTGCCTCGCCACGGAAGTCACGGCCGTCCTGGCGACCGATAGAGCGGCCGGCCTGGATATCGCGCGCGGGTTCGCCAAGCATTACCTGGCTCTGCCCAACTACGCCAACAACCTACGCCGATTGGGCTGGAGCGACGAACACATCGCTAGCGACGGCAGCGACAGGCTCATCGACGCGGTTGTGGCGATCGGCGACGTTGACGCCATCGTCCGCCGGGTTCGCGACCACCTGGACGCTGGCGCCGACCACGTCTGTGTCCAGATCCGCGCCGAGCGCTCGAACGACCCGTCGATCGACGCCTACCGGGAGCTGGCCGCCGCCTTCGACCTCTAGTCACTATATCTCTTGACACTGTATCAACTGTTGATACAGTGGGCTCATGGAAGCTACAAAGTCGGCGGCTCCCACGCCAGCGATCAGCCACACGGCGATGCTCATCCTGCTGGGCATCGGCCCGGAGGAACGTCACGGCTACGCGATCATGCAGCAGGTGTCAGACATCACCAATGGCGCCACGAAACTCGGACCCGGCGCTGTCTACACGACGATCAAGCGTCTGCTCGACGACGGATTGATCGAGGAATCAGACGAGCGTCCGGATCCACACATGGATGACCAGCGGCGCCGCTATTACCGGCTGACCGGACTCGGCCGACAGGTCGTCGGGTCTGAAGCGCGCCGCCTGGACACTCTCGTCCAGGCCGCCCGCCCGTGGGCTCTCGAGGCCAGGTGACCGCCCCACTTGGGGGGCACGAGCGTGCCTATCGTGGCCTGCTGAGGGTCTATCCGCGCGAGTACCGCGCCCATAACTCAGATCAGATGGTCCAGCTCTTCGGCGATCAATTGCGCTACGACGGCTCAGGCCGGACATGGCTGAGAGCCACGCGTGATCTGGCCACATCGGCCGTGTCAGAGCACATGAGGAGGAATCGAATCGTGGCTCAATCGCTCTCAATGGCTCCCACACCGGTCGGCCGCGCGCTTGGGGTGCTGGGCGTGATCGGCGGCGCGTTTCTCCTGGTCACCTTCCTTGGCGTTTCGATCAACCCCGACTTGTTCAATCTGCGGCTGGTGTTGTTCAACATCGGCGCGGTCGCCGTGGTGCTCGCCGTCCACCTTCGCCAGAGGACCGTAGCACCGCGGCTCTCGCTCGTCGGCGCAATACCAGCGGTTTTGGCCAATGCCGCCTATCTCATCCTGATCACTCGCCTGGTTGCGCAACCCGGTGACCTGGGTCCGGGCGACTACGGCCCGTTCATCCCGTACGTCGCTGGAGCGATGTGGCTGAGCGATCTGTGGTTCGGTGTCGTGACATTCAGGCTGGGCGTGCTCAGCCGCATGTCGTCAGCGGCTCTGGTGATCGGATCCACGGCTGCCTTCGCCGGTATGGGCGTCTTCGGCCTCCAGTCGCCCGGCTCCCTGGCGGAAACGGTCATCCTTGCCGGGATCGGGGTCCACGGGTTGGCATGGATACTGCTCGGCCTCGAGGTTGCTTTCCGGCGCCGCGCCGTGGTAGTCGAGGAGCGCTAAGCGGTCGCTGCGCTCGAGGTGTGGCGCCGAGCGAACTCGAGGACCCGCCGCCAGGCATCGGTGGACGCGTCGGCATATTCGGCGGCCTTGCGGTCGAAGAAGGAGTGCGGCGCGCCGTCAAAAGCGACCAGGTCGTGGTCCACGCCTGCCTCGATCAACTCCGCGCGGAACTCTTCGACCGCCTCGGGCGGGATCCCCGGGTCGGCGCCGCCGAAGAGGCCAAGGATCGGGCAGAGCATGTCGCTCGCCACGTCAGCCGGTGCGGGCATGCCGGCGCGACCAGGGCCAACCGGAACGCCATAGAAGCCGATCGCCCCTGACAGGTCGAGCTCGGGACGAGTGGCCGTCAGGAAGGCAAGACGTCCACCGAAACAAAAGCCGACGCTGAACACTGCTTGAACCCCGCGCTCCGTGGCGAGGTAGT
>JBBQNR010000135.1:0-5630 GCA_038330145.1 Solirubrobacterales bacterium | reverse complement strand
CGGCGGGTAGGGTCATCTACGCCCGCGACGCCATACCTCCGGCAACTACTCTTCAACGGCTGATCGACGCGGGCCGGGCCTCGCCGCCCAGAAACCCGGATAGCACCGAACTCCCAGCGGCTTGGCCCTCGACCAGCGGTATGTCAGCCACCGAGTCGCTGCTCGCCGAGCGCCGGTCGGACCCGCGGTGAGCAGCCTGTATCTGGATGCGTCCGCACTGACCAAGCTGGTCATCGACGAGCCCGAGACAGCCGCGCTTCAGGAAGCCGTGCGTGGTCGTCTGCTTGTTTCGAGCCGAGTCGCCGTCGTCGAGGTAACGAAAGCGGTCGCCAGGACGCGACCCGAGGCAGACCCGAACCTGATTCTGGACATGCTGCTGCTCATCGAACTAGAAGTGGATCTCACCAGGTTGGCAGGGACGACTGGTGGTCACGCGCTACGCGCGTTTGACGCCATCCACATTGCTTCAGCGCAGCTCCTTGGCCCGGAAATCGAAACGTTCATCACGTATGACAGCCGCCAGGCCGAAGCTGCGCGACGGCTGGGCCTTCAGGTGGCGGCGCCAGGTCGCGTAGAGGGTGATGAACGTGCCTGAGCAGCGGTCGAACCGCTTCAACGTCCTCCTCGACGACGAGCACGCAGCCAAGCTCTATGGCATCGCGGACCGGACACATGTGAACGCTGGCACCCTGGCGCGCTCATTGCTGTCGACGGCGCTGGATCAGGCTGATCACGACCCAGCTTCGATCGCGGATCTGCTCGACGCGATCCCAGGCGCCTTTGAACGAGCTCAACAGGGTCTGGCGGATGTGCGGGCGGGCAGGGTCGTATCGATCGACGAGCTATGAGAGATGGCGACCGCCGCCGTCGTTTCTCGAGAGGCCTCTAGCCCTCGTCAATCACTTCCGATAAGGTGAGTTATGTCTGGTCGCTGCCCAGTCCGACCGCGAGACGGGCCGCCTCGTCCTGCATCGCGATCTCGGGCTTGCAGAGTTTGACGACTTCTTTCCACGCCGCCGTCTCTTCGCGGGCCGCCCGGTCTCGCTCGCGCCTGACGAATAGTGCGCCAGCGCCTGTCACGACCGCTCCGACGCCGCTCACGATCCCGGCCGTCTGTTGTCCAAGCACCACAAGCACGATCGAGGCAATCAGGGCGACGGTCGCGGCCGCTGCGAGGGCGTAGACAAGGTTCTGAAAGCGGCTGTAGTCCTTTCCTTTCGCGGCCCGTTGTTTTCTGGCGTCTTTGCAGAGGAGCGAGCCCTCGCCCTCGGGCATCCGTTCAATGAACGCGTCCATATCGTCCCCTCCACTCTTGCCCCACGGCGGATGGACACTGTCGGAGCCAATCGACCAACTTCGTTCCATCGATGACGCGCACGTCACGCCATTCACCGCGGCTGTTGCGATCCCCAACCCATCGCTCCTGAGACTCATGCGCCCAACCGCGCCGGCCGGACAGAGGTGTCACGAAGATGAACGCCGACTGTGCGCGCTCGTCCCCTGGAACCCCCTCCGTGGCACTGCGGTAGTCGTCGGTGGCCTTGTCGCCCGGGTCGGTTCCTGTGCCGACCTCCCAGATGCTTCGGCCATCAGGAAAGTAGGGTTCTAGTCCGAGATCGACCTCGAGGATGCCGTCGCGACCATGCTGACCGATGCTGTCGCCCAACGGAAACCTGCGGTGTTTCGGCTTCGGTGCAGCGGCGGCGACAAGACGCCAGATCGCTTCAACCGTCACGCCCTGAGCGACCTCGGCGTGGGCTCGAACCCACTCATCCAGCCCGTTTTCGGTCAATAACACGGCCAAGCCACCGTAGGTGGCCAGTATCGGTCAGCCGCAAGTGTGGGTTGAATTGTCGCGAGGACCCCCAGAAGGAGTCGTCTAAGGAAGCTCATGACGAGTCGTACACCGCGGCCGTCTCTGCCGCAATTGCGGCGCCTGCCGGCGACCGCTCAATCCGACTCAGGACGAAGTCCCGCGTCGGCGCGTCTATGAAGCACACGTGGCAGCCCCGGCGGCCTCGGGCGAGCATCACCCGATAGGTGCTCTTGACGAAGTCGGTGAACGCCTGGTCGGTGACGCCGCTGCGGACGATGCGGTCGTGCGACTGGTCGCGCTGGCCGACCCATCCCCCATCCATCGTCCGGTAGACGAGATCGGGGCCGACGATGACGCCGACGTAGTCGAACTCGAAGCCTTGCGCGGTATAGACGCAGCCGACCTGCTCGATCCAGTTTGGGTCGCTCGCCCAGAAGTCCGACTGCGGGATGCCGGGGCCTAGCCGGCCGACGCCGTCCCTGGCGTTCCAGGGCATCGACCACTCCCCCACTCTGACGTCCGCCACGAGCTGGCCAGCATCCGGCGACATCATGGCGGTCGGATCTCGCGGAGGACGCCGTCGACATACATCCCGGCGAACAACGGCAAGACGATGGTGATCATCAGGAGCAGGAAGGCCATCGAGACCACGATCTGGAGGACGGTGCGAATGACCCGGCGTCGGTTGGTGACGGGATCTCGGCGGCGTCGAGTAGCCATCGGGCTCTCCCCCAGTGCGACCTTGCGGCCGGTCGAGTCGACTGCGAGTGTACTTGGCCATCGTCCGCCGGCGTGGTTGCTCTGGTAGCGTTCGAGCGTGGACGACGAGCGGGCCCAACGTTTCGAGGCCGAACTCCGGAGCCTCTTCCCGCAATGGCTGCGCGCGGCGGAGTTCCGGCAGGGCCGGGTGCCGCTCCTGATAAAGAACCACGGGGTCGTCGGGGCGGTCAAGCACCTGCTTCACAAGCCTGGCGCTTCGAACGGCTTCGTTCGGCTGCGCGATGCCGGTCGGCTGGACCTTACGCTCGAATATCTGGTGCTCAAGCGCGAGTACGGCGGTCTGTTCAGCGCCGAAGAGCGGGGCATCGCGCGGCGGCGCCTCGTGGAACACGGGATGCGCCGGGACCAGCTGCCACTCGAGCCGTACTTAGCCATCCCGCCCGGAAGGACCGTGCTTACTAGACCGAGCGATCGACCGTGTCGTGCCCGGTTAGGCGGTTCCCGTCGGTTCGCGAAGAGAGACGTGCGGGCTGGACCAGCCCGCGAGGAAATCCATGACATCGAGCGCGACATCATCGAATTCGGGCTCGTGCGTGCGAAGGACCTTGAGGGCGCGAAGCACCTCGTCACGAGGGGTCCCGCTGGCGAGCGCGTCCTTGACGACCGCACGGAGCCGCAGCACGAGCTCGTCATGTGACGGAGCCGCGCCGAGGGCTTCCCGTTCTCCCTTGAGGCGGGTCATCGCCTATCGTCGACGCTGGAGCCGATGGTGAAGGTCACCCCGAGTGCGCCCGACAGGCGGAGCAGCGTCTCCACATTGACAGCGTGACGGCCACTTTCGATCCGGGATACGACCGTATGGGTCGTGCCGATCTGTTCGGCGAGTTGGCGTTGGGTCAAACCCCGCATTGCTCGACCGTGGATGACGACGGCAGCGATCGCTCGAAACTGCGCCAGCCGGGCCTCTTCCTCCTGGTACTCGGGAGTTCGCTCACGGCGTCGACCGGCAGCCGCTTCGCTCGTGGAACCGATCGGGCTCAGGGTGGGCGCGCCGATTAGGGTCGTCATGACGGCACGTTAGCAGAACTGCTAACTCTGTCAATACCTGAGACTGCCGCTAAGGTGCGTCGCGTCCGATCGCGCGCGGGTCGCTCCGTGGGAAGGCATCCATGCGGTCCTTGAAGTCAAGCCATCGTTGGAGGCCGAGCTCCTTGTCGTGATCGGGGATCTCGCGGCTTCGCTTCACGAAGGCGTGGAGGAGCACAAACAGCCGCTCAGAGCGGCGGAAGATGATCCGGTAATGCGTCCTACCGCATGGCGCTCGCAGCTCGCGAAGGCCGCGGTAGGCGACGCCCTTGATCGCTGACGAGTGCGGGAACGGGAGCTCGGGATTCGCGTCCGACAGGCCGTTCAGGAGACTGATCCGCCAATCGACCTCGGTCTGGCAGACCGGGTCGAGGGTGTCGATGAAGGTATCGACCGGCTCGCGACCCTCGGCGTCCCGGTAGAAGACCGCCTGATAGGCCAAAGCTCTCAGGCCCACTCGAGGTTGAGTCCGAGAAGTCGCTCGAGGACATCCTGATCCGAGAGGTCGGCGGGCCAGCCGTAAGCTGCGAAGACGGCGGCGTCGAGGGCGGCGTGGGCGTGGTCGAGCCAGGTGGGGCGCTGGTTGTAGAGGTTGGTGAGGGTCCGCTTCTGAAGGTCGGCGGGATCGAGGTTGGGCGGGTTGAGCCAGCCTTCGCGGAGTTCGACGAGGCGGCGGGCGGCCTCCCCTACTCTTTCGCGTTGCTCGTCCGTGGAGTGCGGGAATGGGAAGGTCTCGAAGGTAGTCGTTGGCGTGTAGCGTGGACGTGTCTCGAGCTGCGTCCCGAGGGCCAGCGCCCATAGCTCGTGAGCGTGTGAATGCAGAACCCCGAACGTGTAGTCGTCGTCTCGCATGAAGACGACGAGGGCGTGATCCGCCAGGATCTCCGGATCGAGCCATACGAAAAGCCGATACTTTGCGGTCTCGGGGGTCGCGATGTATCGCTTCAGGTGTGGGAGGGCACGGCGCATTCCCGGGATTGCCTCGGCGTGGAGCCACCATCGCTCGCGGTAGCGTGCGCGACGCACGCCCGCGCGAACTGGCTTCACATGGGTACGAACGTGCTCGAACGGCGCTTCATAGAGCGCTGCCTCGTCGATTGACATGTTGAGACCAAAGTCGATGATCCACATTCCCCGGGTCCGCCCGGTGATGTCCTGGCCATTCACCCACGGCTTGACGACGTCGCGGTTGGACCTCCCGTCGGGATTCGGGGCGGCGAGGAGTTGTTTTGCGACGAGGGGCGCGACGTCGAAGGGGCCGGCCTTGACATCGGCGATGAATGCAATTGCGCGGTTCTCCGTCAAGCGTCGAGCCTTGGTGAGGTCCACGCCACTGGTCAGGTCGGCGTTGATGACCGAAACGGGCCGCCCATCGAGCTCACGTAATGCCTCTGCCCCGTTGTCCTGGCCGACGAAGCTGATGTGAACGTTGGCTCCCGCAAGGACCCAGGGTTCGTCGGCACGGGCGAAGAAGATCCCGCCGGAGCGCTTAATCCGCTCCAGGACACGGCGGTTGGCGCCGCCCCGGATTGACTGGGTTGCGAGGAGTCCGGCGCGCCTGGTTCGGCCGGCTTCAATCTGTGCCCGGGCTTTCTCGTGCCAATAGGACGAGAAGTCGCTCATGCCTGGCAGTCGATTCCCGAATACGTGGAAGAGCGCATCGACGTATTCGGATGTCAGGCCGCGGCGCAGGAGTTTCGCGCCTAGGAACGGCGGATTTCCGACGATGAACTCAGCCTCCGGCCAGCGGGCTTCCTGGGGCTTCGATGGGTCGGTCAGGTCGAGCAGGGCGTCGCGGTTCTCGATGTGGTTGAGGGACTTGAGGATCGGGTCGCGTCGATAGCCCAGGCCGTGGCGGATCATCCATTGGATCTCGCCGATCCAGATGGTCACGCGGGCGAGCTCGGCGGCGTAGGCGTTGATCTCGATGCCGAGGACGGCCTCGGGCCCGATGTGCGGGAATTCCTGCGGCGTCTGGAGGACGAGCGAGCCCCACTGGATGGCCTCC
>JBBQNR010000134.1:0-5862 GCA_038330145.1 Solirubrobacterales bacterium | reverse complement strand
CGGCCTCGTGCAGCAGCCCGTTGCGGCGAATGTTTTCGACGAAGGCGTGCTCGTGGCGGTGGCCGTTGTTGCGGTCCTCGATCCGGTGGTCGGAGCCCGCGAGCCGTCGCAGGCGCATTATCTGGCTCATCGGCGCCACGTCCTTGGGGCAGGCATCGATGACGCCTCCGGTGGCCGTTCACGATCGCAGACTTCCAGGTCCTGTTGATTCAGCGATAGGGCAGGTGCCAGCGGTGGGGTGCGACCAGCTGGTCGATCGCGTCGGGGCCCCACGAGCCGCGTGGGTAGACCGAGGCGTTTGGCGGTCGCTCGAGCAGAGGGGTCGAGATCTCCCACAGCCGTTCGATCCCGTCAGCGCCGGTGAACAGCGTGTGGTCGCCGAGCATCGCGTCGTGGAGCAGGCGTTCGTAGCCTTCCAGCTCATTGGCGACCTCGAACGAGTCGCCATAGCGGAAGGTCAGCGAGGCGTCGCCGAGCTCCATGCTCGCGCCGGGCTGCTTGGCGAGGAAATCGACCCAGATCACCCCTGGCTCGGAGAGCTCGAAGGAGACCTCGTTCGGGCGTGCCGCCGTGGGAGAGGGCTTGAACAGTTGCCGCGCGGGCTCCTTGAAGCCGAGCGTGACGGTGTGGCGGCTCTCGGCGAGAGCCTTGCCGGTGCGCAACTGGAAGGGCACGCCGGCCCAGCGTCCGTTGTCGATCAGCACCTCGAGGGCGGCGAACGTCTCGACGGTCGAGTTTGGCGCCACGCCGGGCTCTGAGCGGTAGCCGTCGTACTGACCGAAGACCGCTCGGGTCGGGTCGAGTGGCTTGATCGCGTCGAACACCTTGCCGGTCTCCTCGCGCAGCGACGCGGCGTCGAGTCGCCTGGGTGGTTCCATCGCGATGAAGCCGAGCACGTGCAGGAGGTGGGTCACGATCATGTCGCGGAAGGTGCCGGTCTCCTCGAAGAAGCCGGCGCGGCCTTCGATCGTCAGCTGCTCTGGAACGTCGATCTGAACGTAGTCGACGTGCCGGCGGTTCCAGACCGGTTCGAACAGGCCATTGGCGAAACGGAACGCGAGGATGTTCTGGACGGCCTCCTTGCCGAGGAAGTGGTCGATGCGAAAGATCTGTGACTCCTTGAGCACACCGTGCAGCGTGTGGTTGAGCGCGCGCGCGGAGCCGAGGTCGTGACCGAACGGCTTCTCGACGATCAGCCGCGATCGTTCGCTGAGACCAGTGGCGCCGAGCATCGAGACCATCGGGCCGAACGCGTCGGGTGGCACGGCCAGGTAGGCAAGCCGTGCCGTGTCGTGACCGAGATCCTCCTCGGCGCGGGCGACCGCCTGCACGAGCGCCTCGGGCTGCTCGGCGGAGGCCGCCGCGAATGACAGGCTGTGTGCGAATGGGCCCCAGTTTTCGTCGGTGAGCTCCTTGCGCCCGAACTCGCCCAGCGCCTCGCGCACGTGCGCACGGAATCCTTCTGCATCCAGGGGGCCGTCGGGGCGCCCGGAGCCGACAATCCGGTAGCGCTCGGGCATCATGCCCGCCACGGCGAGATGAAACAGGCCGGGCAGCAGTTTGCGCTTGGCAAGGTCGCCGGTCGCTCCGAACAGGATCAGCACCTGGTCGTTCGGGCGTGCGGGCGCCGCCGCACGCGGATCAGCCGCCGCAGTCGCGGTCATCGCACGACGACCGATGCCCGGGCGGCGGCGTAGGTGTCGATCATGTGGCGGTAGTTATCGGCGATCTGCGCAACCGCTGCGTCTCGGTCGAGGCGACCGTCGAGGTGCTCGCTGAGGGCGTCCAGCCAGATCGTGCGTCCGATTGCGAAACCCACGTAGCCGTCGACTGGGGCGGCGATTTTCAGCCACTGCGCGACGCGGGCGAGGTCCGCACCGCGGCCGAGCACCACACACCTCACGTCCTCTCGTCCCCCGGCCTGCGCCTGACCGACGACTCGCTCGCAGTCCTGACGCGCTTCGAGGCCCTCGATCTTCCAGATGTCCGGCTCGACCCGTGCTCGTTGGAGTTGCGCGATCGTGCGCACGACGAGCGCGGGGCGCAGGTCGAGGTCGTAGGCGCCCTGGTCGCCGGCGACGTGCTCGAGCTGGGCCGCCGTCGCCGGCACGAGCAGCTCGAACAGGAACTTGCGATCGTGTGCGTGCAGCCATCCCGATAGCTGCGCGAGACGTTCTTGCTGGCGGTGGTTGAGCTCCTGGTCCCCGTCTGGGTTGTAGCGCACGAGCACCTTCGCGAAGTCGGGGTCGAACGCCTCGATGTGCTCGGCGAAGTCCTCGCCGAACTCGAAGTCGAATTCGTCCCGGCCTGAGCGCTCGACGGGCATCGCCAGGGTGAACCCGCTGGCCCGCGCAGAGCCCGCGATGGCGGCGCCGAACTCCTCGTCGACCAGCACCCCACAGCAGTGCGCGGGAGCGCCGGCGACGCACGCCCGTTCGAACCCGTCGTAGATCACCGCCTTGAGCTCCGAGATACGCCCGCGCTGCTGCGTGGTCGGTTCCTCGGTGATGCCCATCAGCCCTTTCTTGAACGAGCCGCGATGGTCGAAGGAGAGAATGTAGAGACGCTGGTCCGCATTGGCGGTCATAAGGGGAGGGCCTCCTCGAGCGAGGCGAGCGCGTAATCGGCGCCCGAATCGCGCAGCTGCTCGACATTGAAGTGATGGCTACCGACACCCACGCACTGCATCCCCGCGGCGTGCGCGCCCTCGACGTCGTGGGGCGTGTCACCGACAACGATCGCCTGCTCGGGCGTCACCGCCTCTCCGTACACGAGCGCGGCTCGCTTGAGTGCGATCTTCGTCAGCTCCCCCCGGTCGGTCGAGTCAGAGCCGTAGCCGCCAAACGAGAAGAAGCGGTTGAGCCGCGCGCGGTGAAGCTTGATGTGCGCGGCGGCCTCGAGGTTGCCGGTGACCAGGCCGAGCAGGTAGCCGTCCTCGATCAGCTTCGGCAGCAGCTCCTGCACGCCGGCGAGCACCCGGTAGCCGTCTGACTTGGTCACGGTCTGGTGCAGGTAGAAGAGGCGGCGCTCGAGCAGGCGCGTGAACTCCTTGCGCTGGGGTGGACGATGCATCACCGCCTCAAACGTCTTGCGTCCCACGTCAGGATCGGTCATGCCGGTGTCGGTGAACTCGCCGATGTCGGCCGAGATGCCGTACAGCTCGTCGAACGCCAACCGCCACGAAGCGGCGCCGGCGCCCCCGGTGATGAGCAGCGTGCCGTCGATGTCAAACAAGATTGCGATGCGGTCAGGCATGTAAGACCGCCATGTGACAGGTCATGGGGCGGGCTTCTCGGCGTGGCCGCCGAACTGGCTGCGCATCGCCGACAGGGTCTGGTTGGCGAAGTGGTCAAGCTCGCGGGAGCCAAAGCGTGAGAACAGCGCGGTCAGCAGCACAGGCGCGGGGACCCCCTCCTCGACTGCGGCGATCGCGGTCCAGCGACCCTCTCCCGAATCTGACACCCGGCCCGAGAAGTCCTCCAGTTCCGGCGACTCGAGTAGCGCGGATGCCGTGAGGTCGAGCAGCCACGAGGCGATCACGCTCCCACGCCGCCACACCTCGGTCACCTCGGTCAGGTTGAGGTCGTAGGGGTAGTCCTCGGGGTGCTCGAGCGGCGCGGTTTCGGCGTCGGACTCGCGGCTAGTCTTGCCGGCGTTGGCGTGCCGGAGGATGTTCAGTCCCTCGGCGTAGGCGGCCATCGCGCCGTACTCGATCCCGTTGTGGACCATCTTCACGAAATGCCCGGCGCCGTTGGGACCGCAGTGCAGGTAGCCCTGCTCAGCCGGGGTGGGATCGCCCGTGCGCCCCGGCGTGCGCGGCGCCGCTTCGACACCGGGCGCGATCGCGGCAAACAGCGGACCGAGGCGGTCGACGACCTCCTCTTCGCCGCCGATCATCAGCGAGTAGCCGCGCTCGAGGCCCCACACGCCGCCGCTCGTGCCCACGTCGACGTAGTGGACGCCCTGCTCCCCGAGGCTGGCGGCGCGGGCGATGTCGTCGCGGTAATACGAGTTCCCGCCGTCGATGATCGTGTCGCCGGCCTGCATCAGCTTCCCGAGCTCGGTGACGGTCTGCTCTGTGATCTGCCCGGCGGGGACCATCACCCACACCGCGCGCGGCTGCTCAAGCGCCGCGACCAGCTCCTCCAGCGAGCCGGCGGGGGTCGCGCCCTCGCCCGTCAGCCCCTTGACGGCATCGGCGTTCACGTCGTAGACGACGCATTCGTGGCCCTCGGGCAGTAGGCGCCGCACGAGGTTCGATCCCATCCGGCCCAGCCCGACCATTCCCAGTTGCATCGTCTATCTCCTCGCGATTTGGTTGATCGGCAGACCGAACCACGGCCCCCTGGATCCGAGCAACACGCGGCAGCGCTCTGTCTTGCACATGTCTCTAGCGTCGGCGGGGCTCGAGTTCTTACTGTCGATCTCTGCGGTCGGTCCGCGCCTTCGGCAGTCCGCGCCGCAAGACCTCGGCGAGGACGACGGCTTCGTTGTGCTCGCTGTCGCGGGCGCCGTACACGAGAGTCAACGTGCCGGCCCGCGCCCGGCGCCGCAGCGCCGTCAACCGCGAACGCTGTTCGCGAAGCTCCTCGACGTAGCGCCGACGAAACTCCTGAAAGCGGCTCGGCTCATGCGCGAACCACTTCCTCAGCTCGGTGCTCGGCGCCAGCTCCTTCTCCCACTGGTCGAGCTTCGCCCTCGCGCGGGAGACCCCGCGCGGCCACAGCCTGTCCACCAGCACGCGATGGCCATCCGAGGACGCCGCAGGGTCATACGCGCGCTTCAGGCGGACGTCCATCGCGCACCCCTCCGGTCCAAGAAACGCCGGGGCGGTTGATCGCCGGCACAGCGGCCGTCGACTTCCGATGAGAATGACATGCAGAGCATGACCATCTAGCGCCCGCAGTGTGTCGATCTCTTACGATCGACACGGGGCAGATCACGTAAGACTCCGCCCGGCTCTGACGTTAGGAAGCATTGGGTGTGCACGGCGACAAGCGGTCCAGGTGCAGGACGAGATCGCCATCGAGCGCTGGCTCGGAGAAGGCGGCGGTGGTGACCCGCAGCCTGCACCTGCCGGTCGACATCCCCATCTTCCGGGATCCCGACTCGACCATCGCCGACTATACGAGCGCGGCCAAGTCGTTTCCCGCGACTCCGGCTCACGTCGAGGTCACCCGGATGGCTCCCGGCCGGCTGACCATGACCGCGGTTCTGCGCCACCTGCGCAACCACCACGGAGTCCAATCAGTTTGCGAAGGCGGCCCTACCGTCCTTGGGCTGCTGCTTGCCGGGGAGCTCCTCGACTGAGTTCTTCCTCACCGTCTCTACCACGCTGGCCGGCGGGGTTGAGCTCCCGGTCTCGACTGGCCAAGCGCCCCCTGCGTCACTCGAGCTGCGCCTCCTGTGGGTGCTGGAGCACCACGGCTCTGTCTTCTTGCGCTATGCCGTCACCCATCGCTCAGCCGAAGCCTGTCGGTCACCGGCCGGCAGCCGGCGCGGAACGCTGACTCGGCAGAGCCCCGCCGGCTCAAGAACCCCCGGCAGTCGGTCGGCGTGGTCGCTTGCGCCCGTTGTCGCCGCCAGCGTAAGACTTGGTGACGCGACGACGCTAGATGCATATGGGATCTGCCCTTGTTTGCGTCGTGCGGGGCAGGGCGCCTATAACGAGCAGCACGCACATCCTCCTGGGCTGATGTCGACGATTCCGAAGGAGCCAGCCATGAACGCAGCACAGCAGCTTCACGAGGCGGGCCAGAGCCTGTGGCTCGACAACATCACGCGGGCGTTGCTCACGGGCGGTCAGCTCGCGCGCTACATCGAGCAGGACGCGGTCACCGGCCTGACCTCGAACCCGTCGAT
>JBBQNR010000133.1:0-5884 GCA_038330145.1 Solirubrobacterales bacterium | reverse complement strand
CACGAGCTCGGCCACGCAGCCTTCGACCACTACGGCCTGCCGATGCCGGTGACGGCGATGGTCGAGGAGCTCGGGATCCCGTTCGTGTCGCGGCACATGTCGCTCAAGCTGTATGCGTGGTGTCGCAGCGCCGAGCTGTCGGCGGACCGCATTGGTCTGTTGTGCGCCCAGGACCCGCAGGCGGCCGCCAGCGGGTTCTTCAAGCTGGCCAGCGGGATGGCGAGCGCGCGGGTGGTGCCCGACCTCGCGACCTTCGCGCGGCAGGTGGAGAGCCTGGCGTCGGCCCCGGAGGCGCGCGAGAAGGAGTACGACGAGGACACGCTCGACTGCTTCAGCACGCACCCCTACAACCCGGTGCGTGTGCGTGCGGTGTGGGCGTTTAGCCGCAGCAAGCCGTTCCTCGACGCGATGGGCAAGTCGAGCCTGGACGCGTGGACGCTGGACGAGGTCGAGGCGATGGTCGACCGCGACATGCAGTTGATGGAGCCGACGTATCTTCAGGAGAAGAACCAGACCTCGGACACGCTGCGGCGGCTGCTGTACACGGCGGGCGTGGCGGTGGCGGCGGCCTCGGGCGGGGTCGAGGCGAGCGAGCTGGACGCGATCGGCCGGCTGCTGGGGAGCGACCACGCAGATACGCCGACCGACGTCGACAAGGTGCTACGCGACCTCGACGGCCGGATTAATGATGCGCTCGCGGTGCCGCTGCTGTACCGCGCGCAGTTGGTCCAGCACCTGACGATCGTCGCGGCGGCGGACGGCGTCGTCAGCGACGACGAGCTGCACGTGATGGAGGACATCGCGCGCCGGCTCGAGGTCGGCGCGGGCGTGGTCCACGAGACGATCCGCGGGGCGATGCACCCGCTCGACTGACAAAGCCGACGAGGCCCCGCCTACTTCCTGAAGCCGGTCACACCTGCACGGCGAGGGCTCCCTCGAGCCTCGCTGTCAGGCGTGCGCGTGCATCCTTCGGCAGGGCGTCGAGGTTTTGCTGCCGCCACTTCACTGCAGGGAGCTCTGCTGCCGCGGCCACACCGAGCAGACCCCATTCGGGCGTCCCGCGCTCGAATGACAGCAGAAATGTCCGATGTGTTTCGGGCATGCGCGCGACGAGCTCGGCAAGTAGCGCCTCGCGGGCCGCCAGTAGCCCGGCGAGCGATAATCGTGACTGACGAGGTAGACGAGGAAGGCCTCGCGGAGATCGTTGTCGATACCCTCCGCGGCCAGCAGCGCACGCGCGTCGAATAGATCCCGGGGGTGCTGGCGATCGAGTGCAGCGACGAGCTTGCCGCCGTAGAGGTCGGCGAAGGAGACAATTCGTGCCTCGGCGAACCCAAACGAACTCTCGACGGAAGGCGCGACCGCCCGCATCTCCGGCGCGAAAACGCAGCCGCGCAGCACCGGCGTGACCTCGATCTTTATCTGCACATCGCCTGCCCGCACGATCAACTTGGTGACGACGCCCTCCCTCGACCGGCCAGCATGGGCCCGGACGTCGTGAAGCTGCTCGCGCAAGCGGTCACCGATCCGATTCATCGCAGCATCGATATCGGCGAGCGACTCGCGGCGCGGCTTGACCGGCAGGTAGGTGAGATCGATGTCGACCGAGAGTCGGGGCAGGTCGCGGATGAACAGATTGATCGCAGTCCCACCCTTCAGAGCGAAGCATTCCTCCTCCGTGACGAAGGGGAGCACACGCACGAGCAGCACGACCTGCCGGCGATAGAGGTCATTAAACGCCATCGAGGTCCTCCGGCACGGTAATCTGGTAAACGGCATCGAATCGACCGCCCCGGACGATCATGCGGTGGCCGCGCCCGAGGTCGACGGTCGCGCGGTCGAGCCGCTTGAGCCACGCGTGCTGGTGGCGATCGGCGAAGAAGAAGAACAGTACGGCCGTTCCCGGCAACCACGACTACGGTCGCCACGGCGACGCAACCACCCGCGGCTGGCGCCTCAATCTCGGCCACGTCTGTCTCGAGCCGCCCATCTCTTGTTCGCACGCGCCACCGTCAATAATACTTGGGCGCGCGATTTCACGCAGCAGGGCGCTGCTGCCACGGTGAACAGCGTATCTTTGTGAATGCAC
Source organism: Solirubrobacterales bacterium (assembly GCA_038330145.1). Classification (GTDB taxonomy): domain Bacteria; phylum Actinomycetota; class Thermoleophilia; order Solirubrobacterales; family JBBDJG01; genus JBBQNR01. Next base: position 3,795 of record JBBQNR010000133.1, on the reverse strand, counting down.
ATCGCTGCCGTCGTCGCCTGGGGCTTGACGTAGCTGCGAGGATGTCGTCTTCTGCCAGAAGTCTCATGCCCAAGCTCAGCGACGAAGAGCGGCTACTCTCATTTGTGCCGGAGGATGGTGCGAGTATCGGAAATGGGAACCTCTGCGGCCAGCTTGGTTGGGATGAGGAAAAGTACTGGCGAGTTCGTGAGCGACTTATCGAGAAGGGTATCGTCGTCAAAGCCCCTGGACGCGGTGGCGCTGTGAGGCGGACGTTAGCCGAAGACACGAGTGATTCGGAGCAGCCCGACGAGGCTGGCACGGAAACGCGCCATCGACGAACGCAGGAGGAAATCTTCCTTGACCTCGTCCCAGAAGATGGCTCAAGGGTTACCAACTCGGCGCTGAGTGAGTTACTCAAGTGGGATGCTGACAAGTACGAGAGAGTGCGCGAGCGACTCGTTGAGAAGAACCTGATCATCCGGGGCCCCGGCCCGGGCGGCACCATCCGACGTGCGGAAGAGTCGCTGGAGGAAGAGTCGTCCAAGGCGAGGCCCTCCGACCGACAGCGCCTCAGAGCTCTCCTCTCGCATGTCCCCGAAGATGGATCGTCGATCGGCAACCGGGCCCTCATGCAGGCGCTCGGCTGGGACGAGGAGACGTTCGCGGCAATCCGCGATCGAGGCGTCGAGAAAGAGGTCCTCCTGAAAGGCGGCGGTCCAGGGGGGACCGTCCGACGGGCGGAGACGACGCCGGAGCCGGTTTCGAGCAAGGAGTTGAGCGGCGCAACACAACTGCGATACACCAAGATGCTCCTATCCCGCGTCCCAGAGAATGGGAGCTCGATCGGTAATCGGGCATTGTTGGACGATCTGGCATGGGACGAGTCAACGTACACGAAGATCCAAAACGGCCTTGTTGCCGACGGACTCATCGTCAGGGGAGGTGGCCCCGGCGGCACTGTACGCCGGACGGCCGTCGTTCCGGCACCCCCGGAGCCCGATAATGCCAGGCTTCCGCCGATATCCGAGCGGGAGGTTGCCTCAGTTGAAGCCCACGCGCCTGAACGAACCGCCGGCAGACCGAGGGTATTCATCGGTTCATCAGTAGAAGGGCTCGATATCGCGGAGGTGATTCAACTCGGGCTGGACCACGTCGCAGAATGTACGATCTGGACTCAAGGTGTGTTCGGCCTGTCTTCAGTCACCATCGATTCTCTCATCGCGCAAGCGAAGCGCGCCGACTGGGCCGTCCTGGTGCTGACACCTGACGATCTAGTCCATAAACGCAACCGGCATGGCAAGATCCCCCGAGATAACGTAATCTTCGAGTTGGGCCTCTTCATGGGCGCCCTGGGCCGTGAGCACACTTTCATGGTCTACAATCGAGACCTCGAATTGGAACTGCCAAGCGACCTCCTCGGGGTTACGCCAGCGCTGTTCGGAAGTCGCTCTGACAACAACCTCGCGGCAGCTCTCGGGCCTGTGTGCACCACACTGAAGAAGGCTATCAGGTCCGATTGAGCGTTGACTGCGGTCGAGGTCGTCGGTGGAGCGGGTGACGTAGTCGAAGGGCCGCGGAGGTCGGTGTCTCCGTCCTTGTAGAAGCGGACGAGGCCGCCGGTGTGGCGGGTGTAGACCTTGACGTAGGTAGCAGGCTAAGCGCTGTAGACCAGCTTCGAGAGTTGGCTGGCCAGATTCACCCGACGGCAGACGCCATGAGCCGGAGGGTCGAGTACCTGGGTGAGTACTCGACGGTTGACGAGTACTTCAAGTCTCAGCTCGAGGACCTGGTGCTCCCCGCCGGCCTGTGGCTCCTCGACTGCCTCGACCCCACGCTGGTCCGCGAGCGGTTCGAGGCGGGTACTTACCGTTATTTCGTGGACCGAGGCTGTGTTTTCCGGGTGCCCACCGACGAGTAGCGGCCGTAGCGGCCAGGTCAGCGGGGCGGGGGGTCGGCTTCGAGGACGGTGGCGCCGGCGTCGTCGGAGGCGACGAGGATGGCGAAGCGTTCGACGCGGTCGAGGTCGTCGGTGGAGAGGGTGACGTAATCGAAGCGGCCGCGGAGGTCGGTGTATCCGTCTTTGTAGAAGCGGACGAGGCCGCCGGTGTGGCGGGCGTAGACCTTGACGTAGGTGGCGGGGAGTGGGGGTCTGGGTGGAGGCGCGCAGGACCGCGAGGTATGCGGCAGCGAAGAAGCCGGAAAACTAAGCCCATAGAGGATGGGATTTCCAATCTTGCAGCACATGACGGTTTTTTGCGTCCAAGCTGTAGGGAAAGCCCATTCGGGGGGCCATCCAGGAATTCGTGAAAGCATCGTTGAAACCAGTTTCCATCGATTGAGCCCACGTTTCATTTTTCAAACCTCGCAAGATCTTTCGCATCATCAGAAGGATTAAAAATATACGATGCTCGATAGGGGAAGAACTCCACAGAGGTTCGTGTTTCTTGTCCGGCAATTCCGGTTTCACGGCCAATTCCCTGTTCCACAGTCGATGATGATGGGCGCAGGTGTTTCGCACATAGCTTAGGGTGTGCAGCCAAGACGCAAGTACCTGCTTATTGATTCCGAGGTTGTTAGCTACTCCTTTTCTTATGCTCGGATGGCAGCCGTAAAAAATCTTGGCAAGGGCTCCAAAGCTCGTAAGTTGCATCGCCATCCAACAGGGAATATCGGGAAAACCATCGTATGTTTTTCGAAAATGCTCCACGAAGTTTTCGCTGGACCCTTCTGCATCAGCACGAATCTTGAGGAGCCAGGCGCTGTGCACAAAGACAAGCTCCTTTGTCCGCTTTTGATGTTTATTTTTGCGTTTCTTCGGCCGTGGAGGGAAAGCTGCACTATCTAAATGCGCGAAGGCGCCAAATCTTGTAACAAGGTGCTCCACCAACAAGGCGCGCACGCCAGTCTCAATGTGCTCCAGTCCTCTAAATACCATTGCACGAAGGTCGTGGTCGAATTCGTATCCTTGAGAGCACTTGGCAATCCGTCTCCGCTCCCCCCACTTGTTCCCACGTGTCCTTGTTCTTAGTGGGTCGAAATCGCTCTAACCTGGGCGGCTCCCTTGTCGGCGAGCTGCTACTAAACCTGGTCCGGACTCATCGTGGCGACCTGCTCCTCCCCCGCCTCCTGAGCGGCCTCCCTGGCCACCTCTTCGACCTCGAGCCGGAACTCCTCGGGGAGCTTCTCGAGGTCTTCTTCATCGAAGCCGAGGTCGTCCCAGAGCATGTCGGGATCGTCGAGCCAGTCGACCTCCTGACCGGCCTTGACGGCCTCGTAGATGTCGCGGTTGTGGGCGTAGGCCTCCCCGTGCATGACGCCCCAGGAGCGGGCTTCGTGGAGGATCTCAGCGTGGTCGAGGGCATCCGGCTTCGGGGCCTCGCGCTCGAGGACGAACTTGGCGAGGTCGGCCAAGGGGATGACGGGTCCATGCCAGCTAAATATGGGGATGGGACAGGTTTCCCTGGCGGCAGTGTCGATTGCTCGCGGCGCTCGTCTCACAACCCGCGGGCCGGTCGGCGCTCCCGACGCCGGGGGACCTGGGCCCGTGGGCTTAGAGGTTTTGAATTGGGAATTTCAGCGTGCGGGTGAGTAACGGAGCGGCCAGGTGAGCTTCGGGGAGCCCGCGGCCGAGAGGTTTTGGCACAGCCCTGGGCGCGAGGGGAAGCGCGAGCCGGCGACCGGGGGCGCGTGCTGGCCTAGCGGCCAGGTCAGCGGGGCGGGGGGTCGGCTTCGAGGACGGTGGCGCCGGCGTCGTCGGAGGCGACGAGGATGGCGAAGCGTTCGACGCGGTCGAGGTCGTCGGTGGAGAGGGTG
>JBBQNR010000132.1:0-6027 GCA_038330145.1 Solirubrobacterales bacterium | reverse complement strand
GCGGGATTTCGCCATGGTTGCGTACGGAGGTGCCGGTGGCCAGCACGCATACGGCGTCGCCGAGATTGTTGGATGCTCGGAGGTTCTCTTTCCTCGGCTGTCCAGCACGTTTTCCGCCCTCGGCCTAGTGCGCGCAGACGTCCAAACAAGCGAGGCAAAATCATATCTGCGCCCCTTCGCTGATGTGGCCGCGTCCGAACTGGATGCCGAATTCGCCGACCTTGAGCGCACGGCGCGGTCCGCGCTCTTCATCGCCGAGACCGAGCGCACTCGATCCGCGCGTGGGATCGCGATGCGGTATGCCGGCCAATCGCACGACGTGCTGGTGGAGGTTGCCGTCGGTGACGACAAGGACCAGCTTTACGCCCGCTTCGAAGGCCAGCATGAACAGCTCTACGGCACGAAGCTGGGCGATGCGGCCGAGGTGGTTAGCATCTCGGTCACGGTCGCCAAGGTACGGGAATTCTCTGCGCCTGGACGCACCGCATCCGAGCCCCTCGCGCCGAAAACACCGACTTCTGCCCATGCGATTGCTCCGGCAGAGTACAGGCGGGTGGAGCTTTTCAATCAGTCCGTCCCGGTCTACGACGCCGACTTGATTGAACCGGGCTTCGTCCTCACCGGGCCAGCGCTGCTCGAGGAAACGGACACCACCATCGTCGTTCCCAAGGATGCAGAACTGTCGGTCGATCGCGACTCGACATTCCGGCTCCGTCTCACGCCGCGGTACGCCGATGCCTGATCTCGATCTGCTGATTCGCAATGTCACCTCCATCGACGGGCCGAACGTGAACATCGGCATCCGCGATAGCAGATTTGTATCGCTCGAGGTCGTCCATGAGTCCGGTGAGCGCGTGGCCCGAGACACGGTCGACGGCTCCGGATTGTTGGCGTTGCCGGGGGTCATTGACCCACACGTCCACCTGAACTGGCCGTTCGACATCGACGAGGCGGACATCATTCGGTCGGAGACGGTCGCCGCGGCCGCTGGTGGGATCACGACGGTGGGATACTTTCCGCTCGGCGTGCGCGGCGATCTGCTTGACCACCTCCGTTACACCGGGCAGCTCATCGGGGCGAATGCCGCCGTCGACGTCGCGGTCGCATACCCGATCCTGAACTCTGCGCAGATCGGGCAGATGGAAGCCCTAGTAGAGGCAGGCGTTACGGGGTTCAAGGTGCTCCGGCCCTACACCGGATCGGACGTTTATGACTTCGGCGGAACCGATGATTCGTTGCTTTACCGGGTTATGCTGAAGGTCGTCGAGATGCGGCGAAATGGCCGCGAAGCAATCGTCAAGATCCACTGCGAGAATGCGGCACTCATCCGGGTCTTTCAGGAGGACCTACAGGCCCAGTACCCGGACCTCGGGCGCAACGCGCCCCTCACCGATGTAACGTGGGCTCATTGTCGCCCCCCCGTCGTTGAGGCCGAATCGGTCGCCTCTGCGCTCTATCTCGCCCGGATGACCGGATGCCCCATCGTAATCGTCCACCTAAGCTCGGCCCTGTCTCTAGAGCCTATCCGGGCCGCGAAACGTGAAGGCGTCGAGGTGTACGTCGAAACCACGCCCCTCTATCTCGAGACCACAGCCTTCACCACCGGCGCACCCGATGGTCCAGCCTGGACCCGCGTTCAGCCGTCGGTCAAGTTCGCGGGGGATTCTGCGGCTCTCTGGGAGGCCGTCCGCGATGGGACCGTCGACTTCATCGGCAGTGACCACGCCGCCACAACCAAAGATGTCTACCGAGACCGATCCGTATGGGACACAGGCGCGAGCGGTCGCTCGTTGCTCGGGATCATGCTTCCGGTCATGCTCGATGCGGTCGCCCGCGGAAAGCTGACCCTTTCCCGCCTTCGACAAGTGATGTGCGAGACGCCCGCCCTGACGCTCAACCTCGACCGACGTCAGGGACGGATTGCACCGGGATACGACGCTAACGTCACCCTGTGTGACTTGTCTAAGACTGACGCCGTCACCGTTGCCTCCCTGAGGTCCCGTGCGGACCACAGTCCGTTCGAGGGACGGACCCTGACCGGATGGCCCGCCACAACCGTGCTGCGCGGCAAGATTGTCTGGCGTAACGGCGGCCTGCGCGCCGAACCGAGCGGCGAGTTCCGACCGGGCGGGACGTCGGCATGATCGCCGTAATCGGCACCGGCGGTACCATCTCGGCCGCCGCGGAGTCGCGCGATGCTCCGACGATGCCTCGGCTCAGCGCGGACGAGCTTGTGGCCTCACTCGGGCTCGAGCTGCCGCGCGTCCAGTCGCTCGACCTCTGTCGCGAAATGAGCTCCGCGCTATCCTGCGGGCATCTTCTCCGACTTGCGGCGACGATAGGCGAACTCGCCGAAGCCGGCACCCACGGGATCGTCGTCACGCAAGGTACCGCTACTCTGTCAGAAACGGCCTACCTGTTGGACCTGCTTCTTGGCGCGTCCATCCCGGTTGCCATTACTGGCGCGATGAGGCCGGCGACGGATCTAACGCCCGATGGTCCGGCGAACCTGCGCGACGCGCTCCTGTTCGTGCATGCGGCCGACGGGCACCGTCGCGGCGTCTACGTGATCGTGAACGGCGAAATTCACCACCCGCGCGATGTTCTCAAGCTCAATGGAGCGAGCGCGGCTGGATTCGCATCACCCGGTGTCGGCGCACTCGGCTACGTCGACGGCGGGACGGTCATCGTCCGGCGCGAGCGACCCTCGCGAACACGGCGTTTCGGCGGTTTGGAGCGTCGAGTCGAGCTTGTGACCGCATCCTTCGATGCGCGTCCGCTTCTCCTCGAGGCGCTCGAGCGCTCGGACACGATAGGCGTTGTGGTCAGTGGCTTCCCCGGACGCGGGACCGTGCCTCCATCTTGGGTCGATCCGATCCGTCGTCTCGTCGCCAGCGGCCGGGTCGTTGTCTTCGCCGTGCCGAGTCTCCAGGGGCGGGTGGTGGCCAAGGACGGTGGCATCGGGAGCGCACGGCAGCTTCGCGAATTCGGCGTAATCATGGCTGGTGATCTCGCACCGACGAAGGCCAGATCTCTGCTAATGGCAGCGCTGTCTGAGACGACGGAGCCTGATGCGGTGGACGAGATCTTCCGCGAGGAGCTTGCGGAGCAGTGACGGCCGCCGCCCGAGCGTTCCGAGATCGCCTGCAGGCAGGAGGACTCCTCGTTGTACCGGGGGCCTTCAATGCGCTCAGCGCCCGACTCATCGAGGAAGCGGGCTTCGACGCTGTGTACGCCTCGGGAGCGGGCATCGCTAACGCCTACCTTGCCGCTCCGGACGTGGGCCTGCTCCGTCCGGATGAGTACTTCGCAAATCTTCGGGCAATCGCGGATGCGACATCGCTGCCTGTAGTGGCAGACCTCGACACCGGCCACGGCGGTGTCCACAACGTCCAGCGCGCCATCCGGGAGGCCGAGTCCGCCGGAGCCGTGGCCGTCCAAATTGAGGACCAGGTGTTCCCGAAGCGGTGCGGCCACTTCGACCGCAAGGGCCTCATTTCCGCACCAGACATGTCAGCCAAGATCCTGGCTGCCTGCGACAGCCGTCGCGATCCGGACACTGTCCTCATCGCGCGAACCGACGCGATCGCCCCGGAGGGCTTCGACGCCGCCGTTGAGCGCGCGCAGCTCTATCGGGAGGCCGGCGCGGACGTGATCTTCATCGAAGCCCTCGAGACGCCGCAGCAGATACGGGCCGCCGCCGCAGCGATTGAGGGTCCGAAACTCATCAACCTGGTGGAGGGCGGGCTTACTCCCCTCGTTCCGATGGCGGAGCTGGAGGACCTCGGCTACCGGATAGCGCTCTTCGCGAATTTCGCCCTCAGGGCAGCGGCGAAGGCACTTGCCGCTGCGCTAGGCGAGTTTCGGATGCAGGGGACTAGCGCCGGGCTGGAAGATCGAATCGTGGACTGGGACGAGCGACAGCGGGTCGTGCGGCTGGGCGAATTCGAACTCCGCGAAGAAGTGTGGATCGCTGCGGCTGAGCGCTTGGCAACGGCCAAGACCCGGACGGATTTGAAGAAGTAGCGGGAAGATGCAAACAGGGACGGCGGAGGCCGAGGCATGCTGATCTACGTCGGTCGTCGGTTGGCGGTCATCGCCGTCCAAGCGCTAGTGATCACCACGGTCGTCTTTGGCCTGCTCCGCCTTTTGCCCGGCGATCCAAGCTACTACCTCGCCGGCCCGCAAGCCTCACAGGCGCAGGTCGATGCGATTAGGGCGTCCCTGCGTCTAGACCAGCCCATCCCCGTGCAGTACGCCGCCTATCTCGGAAACCTTGTGCAGGGGGATTGGGGCAGATCGATCCGGACCACGAACAACGTGCTCGAGGATATCAATCATCGGCTGCCAGCGACCCTCGAGCTGATCACGATTAGCCTAATCCTCGGCCTGGTTACGATGGTGCCGCTCGGAGTGTGGTCCAGCATGCACCAGAGCCACCCCGCTGCGCGCGTGGCGGCTTACTGGGGACGGCTCTCCGGATCGCTGCCAGACTTCTGGGTCGGCATTCTGCTGGTGCTGGTCTTTTATACCGCCTTGGGCATCGCTCCGGCGCCCGTGGGAAGGCTAGATATCAGCCAGGTGCCGCCCTCTGGTGGGACCGGGTTCCTCGTGGTTGACTCGGTGCTGTCGGGTCGGTGGGACGTCCTCTTGTCTGCGATCGATCATCTGCTGCTTCCCGTGGCGACGTTGGCGGTCGTGTACTCGGGCATGTTCTATCGTCAGACGCGGAGGGCGATGGAGCGGGAGCTGGAGACGACGCGCGTGCTGTTTGCCGAGGCGTGCGGCCTCTCCCAGCGCGAAATTGCCCTCCGGTCCCTGCGAAACTCGGTCGCCCCGGTGTTGGCCCTCATTGGCAATTCGTACGCCTTCATGCTGGGCGGAGCCGTGCTGGTCGAGACCGTTTTCACTTGGGGAGGGCTAGGGCAGTACGCAGTCGCAGCCGTCCAGTCGTCCGACTATTTTGCGATTTCTGGCGTCGTACTGGTGACGGCCCTATTCACACTACTCGTGTATTTCTTCGTTGACGTGTTGAATGCCTACCTCGACCCGAGAATCCGCACGTCATGACGGCTGCGAACGGCCTGCGATCGCTCCCGGGTCGCCTTAAGCGCGGGTCGGCGCGGGCCGCCATGTCGACCTCCTGGTCCGATAGGGTGGCGATGGCCATTGCTCTGTTAATGGTGTTCCTCGCGTTGTTTGGCGGCGCTGTCGCGCCCCATGGCGGTGAGCAGATCTTCTCGGGGAAGGAGCTTCAGCCGCCCAGCTCGGACCACTGGTTCGGAACCGACCAGAACGGAATGGACGTCTTCTCGCGCGCCGTTGTCGCTCCTCGATACGACGTCTCGATTGGCCTAGTTGGTACGGCGATCGCGGTTGTGACCGGCGTCGTGATAGGGCTTGTCGCCGGCTACCTGGGCGGGATCGCCATCCTGCTCATTCGGACCAGTGACATGTTTCAGGCCTTTCCGGTCCTGATCTTGGCGATGGCGGTTGTCGCGTTTCTCGGGCAGAGCATCGTCAACATCATCTTGGTTGTGGGCTTCATCAACGCGCCGCTCTACGCGCGGATCGCGTACACGCAAGCGATCCGCCTACGAAAGCGCGAGTTCATTCAGTCGGCGGTCGTGAGCGGTCTGTCCCCGTCACGGATCCTCTGGCGCCACATCCTCCCGAACTCGCTAGGCCCGGTCGTCGTCCAGCTGTCTGTGACGGTGGGGTGGACGATCTTGCTGACAGCTGGCCTCAGCTTCGTAGGGGCCGGACTGCGACCTCCGACGCCGGAGTGGGGCTCAATGATCGCGGTCGGTGCCAACAATATGGTGACCGGTCAATGGTGGGCCGCCGTGTTCCCGGGGCTTTTCCTGGCCATGGCGATCTACTCGTTCGCGGCTGTCGGCGACTATGTCAGCCGGCGGCTGACGGTTGCGGCGTGAGCGCCCCAAACGCCGCCGTGCCGCTGCTGTCGGTCGACTCACTCAGCGTGCGGTTGCGCGGCGCTGACGGGCGCGTGGTAGACCCCGTCCG
>JBBQNR010000131.1:0-6121 GCA_038330145.1 Solirubrobacterales bacterium | reverse complement strand
GTCGATGTTAAGTGTCTTGCGAGCGACCTCGCGCGCCCCTCCATCCAAGCGCATCTGCGCCGCCGAGGACCGTAGCCACGAGGCAATCCAGAAGGCCTGCATGTGCTGCGATGGATACATTTGCGCCACAGCCCGATCAATGTTCGCCCCTGCGAGCTCTCCCGGTGCCACTGCAATCTTTCCGATTGTGCCGACTACGGAGATTAAGATCTCACCCCCCTGCAACCGAGAGCGCGAATATTCCTCGGAGATCTCAGCCGAGACCGTTCGCAAGCTCGCTAGATCGATCCTCCCTCGTTCAAAGTCGCAGACTCTGATCAGTGGGATTCCACCCGTCACGGATTCACCCGGCTGCACCACGCCGTAGCATAGGCTCCGATCGCCGGCCAGAAGTTCATCAATGCTCGCCCAGCACCAGCCGGGAGCCATGGGTGGCAGGCCGTGCTGGTCGATGTCCGGTTCAGCAGGTTCCTCGTAGCGCTCCTTCCAGCGGTCATCGGTGGGGGGCTTGCCCTTGGCGGTGAGCTTGGCCAGTTCGGCCGCTTCCCAGCGACGGCGGCGCTCGGCCCGGATCTTCTCAAGGAGTTTGTCGGCGGGCTCGACGTCGGGGTTGCGGGCGCGCCAGTCCGCGGTCAGGTCCCCGCGGAAGGCCGCGGCGAGGATCGATTGACGCAGGCGACCCAGCAGCGCGGGCACGGCGCCCAGTACATCATTGACGGCACGACTCTTAGTCTGCAGACCATCGATCTTCGCAATGATACGGCGTTGCTCTCTGGTGGGTGGCAGGAACACCTTCCAGCTTCGCAGCGATTCACCTGTCAGATGACTAATGGTGCTACCTGTAAATAGACGGTCCAATCGCTTTGCTCGTGCGTCAAGCTTCAGCTGAAGAGCAATCCAGTGGGGCTCGACTCCGCACTTTGGACGAATGCGGTGGAGGGCTTTCTGAAACATGACCATTTCACTGCCTCCCGACCAAACTGCAGCTCGCCCGGGCTCTCCACCCTCGCAAACCAATAGGTCTCCTGGTAAGACCCTAAACCGCGCGATTTCATGCTCTTCGAAGCGCATCTGCGCCAGATCGCCAAGCTCAAAGGCTCCCCATCGAACATTGATATTCCGCAAGTATCGGATTGGCTCGCCGGAGAGATTTTTTGAGCGATCGAGCATTTTCCCGAGGGAAAGATTCGATATTTTATCCAGCTCGACCTGAACCCATCCGATGGGCAACAATGAAAATTTAGACATCGTTCAAATTCTCACTGTTCCCGAGTTCCGCCTGGAGCGCTTCGATATCCGCGGTCGCCGTGCGCAGCAGCGCGAGGATCTGCGCCGCGATCTCCTCCGGATCGCCGACCTCATCGCTATTCCCTGCCGATTCGTCCTTTAGCCACGTGATGTCGAGGTTATCCCCGCGCTTCAAGATCTCCTCACGCGTAAAGCGGCGCCAGCGGCCGGTCTCGCCCTGGTCCTTGCGCTCGCTGTTCCCGAGCGGGTCGTCGCCGTACGCCGCTTCAAACTCCGCGAAGTGCTCGCGGGTGAACGGTGTACGCTTGCCGAAGTTCGGCATATTGCTGCGCATGTCGTAGATCCAAACATCGCGGGTGTTGCCCTTATCAGAGGTTTTACCGCGGGTGAAGAACAGGACATTGGTCTTCACGCCCTGGGCATAAAAGATGCCGGTGGGCAAGCGCAGGACCGTATGCAGGTCGCACTTCTCCATCAAGTCGGCGCGGATCTGGCGGCCGGTGTTGTCTTCAAAGAGCACGTTGTCGGGGAGGACCACCCCGGCGCGGCCGCCGGGTTTGAGCCCGCGGTAAATGTGCTGCAGGAACGCGAGCTGTTTGTTGGAGGTCGGGAACTTGAAGTCGTCGCGGCTGGGGCCGCCGCCGCCCTTCTTGGTGCCGAAGGGCGGGTTGGTGAGCATCAGGTCGGCGGGGGGCAGCAGGGTGCCGAGGCTCGACAGCGTGTCGCCGACCGAGACCCGGCCCTCGATGTTCTGCAGCAGCAGGTTCATGCGGAGCAGGCGCTGCACGTCCTCGACCAGCTCCATCGCCACCATCGCGTCGCGGACCTGGAACTGTTGCTCCCTGGTCGAAAGGTCGTAGAAATCGTCGTACTTCGCCTTCATGTAGCGATGGGCCGCCACCAGGAAGCCGCCGGTACCGGCGGCCGGGTCCTGGATCACCTCGCCGGGACGCGGCTGCAGGCGGGCGACCATGCAGTCGATGAGCGGGCGCGGCGTGAAGTACTGGCCCGCGCCGGACTTCACCTCACTGGCGTTCTTTTCAAGGAGCCCCTCGTAGAGGTCGCCGAGGCCCTCCTTGCGGGCCTCGAACCAGTCGAGCCGGTCGATCGCGTCGACCAGGGTCCGCAGGTGGCGCGGCTCCTTGAGCGCGGTGGTCGCGTTGCGAAAGATGGCCTGAACCTGCGCCGAGCCGTGGGTGCCGAGGTGGAGCAGCAGGCCGCGGTAGTACGTGAGCTGCTCGGTGCCGTCCTGGTCCTTGAGGTCGTCCCAGCGGTAGCCGTTGGGGAGCTGCTTCTCGGTCGCCGTCTCCTTCGCCATCTTTAAGAACAGCAGGAAGGTCAGCTCGGTCACGTACTGCTGGTACGTGATGCCGGCGTCGCGCAGCACGTTGCAGAGGTTCCAGAGCTTCTGGACGATGTCCTGGGTGGCGGTGCTCATGGTGGCGCGGGCGCCCTGTTTACCGCATCCCGGCGGGTCGGGTCACGGGCCGCGGAGCGCGCACTGCACGGTCGGGCTGACGGGAAGCGGTTGCCATGAGTTGTCACCCGCCCGGGGTGTTATTGGTCGCGTTGCGGAGGGGTTTAGGCCGCGTCGGCCCACACGGCGTCGTGCAGGTCGCCGAGGACCTGCTCGAGCGTGCCGTCAAACAGCTTGTCGATGCGGACGAAGCCGCCGTCGGTCTTGAACGCGCCCTGGTCGAGAGCTTCGCGGTCGACGATGGTCTCGGCCTTGAGCTGCTTGCCGATGCGCTCGATCCACTTGCGCTGGATCGCCGTCCAGGGGCGCCGGGCGAGGATCGTGCGCACGGCCCTTTCGACCCGAAGTTCGTAGGACTCGAGCGGTGAGCCGAGCGCCTGCTGGCGGATGAAGCCGACGATGCGGGCCGCGACGTCCGCGTTGGTGAGGTCGCGGTGAGCGGCGCGCAGGCTGGCCTCGCTGTAGCCGGCGGCGTCGAGGGCATGGAGCACCTCGCGCAGCTGGACGCGGGTCAGCTCGCGCGGACGCTGCACGATCACCGCGAGCGCCGGGATCCTATTAATATTGTCGCGCAGGAACGCGGCGAAGCTCTCGATGAAGTCCTCGGGGCGCTGGCCGCCGGTGTACCCGCGGGTGACCTCGATCAGGTCGTCGCTGTGATTGGAGATCAGCGGGCCGTGGTCGCGATCGCTGCGGGCGCACAGGATCGCCAGGGCGTCGGCGTGGCCGTCGATCCAGGCCAGCGCGCCGTCGGGGCCGGCGTCCTTCAGGCGGTCGACGACGGCGGTCGCGGACTCGCCAGCGACCTCCTCGAAGCGCTGATCCATGGCCCGGGTCAGGCGGCGGGCGCGGACGCGGAGCTTGGTGACCAACTGCTCGTGGATCGTCGTACGCAGCTCGGGGTCGGTGATCGTGCGCAGCTCCTTGACCAGCTGCTCGACGCTGATCTTCGGATCGGCGGAGATCGCCTGCATCTCGCTGACGTCCTGCATCATCTGATAGAGGCCGACGGCGTCGAAGATGCGAAACAGGTCCTTGCCGATCGCGTCGCAGCGGCGGGTGGCGCGGCCGATCATCTGCTCATAGAGAATCCGGCTGCGGACCCGGCGCATGAACACGATATTGCAGATGCTCGGCACGTCGATGCCGGTTGTCAGCAGGTCGACGGTGACGGCGATCGACGGCAGGCGCTCGTTCTTGAAGTTGCGGATCAGTTGCAAGGGGCGATCGACGTCGCCGGTGATCTTGGCGATGGCCTCCGGGTCGATCTGGCCGAGGCGCGACTCATAGATCTTCTTGAGGGTGTGGACCACGAGATCGGCGTGCTCGGAGCTGGCGGCGAAGATCAGGGTCTTTTGATCGCCCTCGGGATCGATGTGATCGGCGAGGACCTCGCAGATCACGCGATTCCAGGATACGGTGAGGACGCTGCGGTTGAATTCCTCGACCTCGAAGGCCATCGCGTCCGGCAAGGTGACGCTGTCGACGGCCTGGCGGCGACGGTTGAGGCGGTCGACGCTGTCGCCGGCGGCGAAGTGGATCCCGCCGGTCGAGAGCTGGGTCTGCGGCTCGTAAGGCGGCTCGTGATCGATGAGCACGCCGTCGAGCACGGCCTGGCGGTAGGTGTAGCGGGCGACCGGTGGGCCGAAGATCTCGGCGGTGTGCAGCGCGGGTGTGGCGGTCAGGCCGATCGCCACGGCGTCGAAGTAGTCGAGCACGCGCCGGTACTTCGAGACGTAGTCGTCCTGGTCGCGAAACTGCACCTCCTGGTCACTGAGCTCGCGGTCGAGGGTATAGCCGCGGTGGCACTCGTCGACGATGATGCAGTCGTAGGTGCCGGCGTCGATCGCCTGCTTACCCTCCTCGAGGGCGATCGTTCGGCCGACCATGGCCTGGATCGTCGCGACGTGGAGGCGGGTCTCGGGCTCCGGCACGGGCTCGGCCAGGCCCTTGATGTCATAGACGCGGGCAAAGGTCTGGAGCGCGACGATCGGGGCGTTGGCGAGGACCTCGAGGGTCTGCTCGCCGAGCGAATTGCGGTCGACCAGGAACAAGATCCGGCCGAAGCGGCGGGCCTTGAGCAAGCGATACATCAGGCCGATCGCAGTGCGTGTCTTGCCGGTGCCCGTGGCCATGGCGACCAGGATCCGGCGCTGGCCGGCCAGGATGGCGGCCTCGACCCGGGCGATCGTGTCACGCTGATAGTCGCGTAGATCGAGGCCGTCGAGCGGGTCGCTGGCGAGGCGCTCAGGAGCGGCGCTGGGGTCGTGCGTGAGGCGCTGACGCAGCGATTCGGGGCTCATCCAGCCGGTGACCGGGTGCTCGACGACGCCGGGGGTCCGCGCGTCCCACAGCCAGATCCCGCTCTTGTTGCTGTACTGGGCGAGGTAGGGTCGACCGTTGGTGGCGAACAGGAAGGGCGCTCGGTACTCCCCCCACGGGGCGTGGCGCATGACCTGGGCGCCGTGCTCGGGGCGGAAGTCGCGGGCGTAGCGCTTGGCCTGCTGCAAGACCGCGGGCACGTCCTTGCCGTGGCGCTTGGCCTCGATGATGCCGACCAGCTCCATGCCGATGAACAGGGCGTAGTCGGCCGGGCCGCTGGAGGTCGGCCACTCGGCGATCGCGCGGGACTTGCCCGGCTCGGGGCGGGCACCTGCGCGAAAGGACAGGTGCGTGGTATCGGCCTCCCAGCCCTTGTCGCGCAGCTGGCGATCGATGATCTGGCGGGTGTCGGCCTCGCTGAGGTCGATCTCGAGGTCGGCCATCTCGGCGCGGGCGACCTGGACGTATTGTTGCTGCAGGGTTGGTTTGGTCGTGGCTTCGAGGGCGGCGAGGCGGGCGGCGAACTGTGCCTCGGACTCCTCCGCGAGATGGCGCCAGGTGTCGAGGTCCTCGGCCAGCTTGCGCGCCCGGCTCTCGGCCTCGTCGGCGCGCGACTGGGCCGAGAGGCGCGCGTCGGCCTCGAGTTCGAGGCGGGGCTCGGCCTCGGCGCTCAGGGCCTGGGCGGCGGCTTCGGCCTCGCCGTTGGCGCGGGCGATGCGGGTCTGTGCGTTGGCCTCGGCGCGTGCCGCCGCCTCGGCGATGCGGAGACGTGCGGTGGCCTCGGCCTCGGCGCCCGCCTCGGCGATCCGCAGCTGGGCCGCGGCCTCGGCCTGGGCGGCGCGGGCCTCGGCCTCGGCGCGCTCGGCCTCGAGTCGGGCGGTGCGGGCGGTGGCCTCGGCGGCGCTGGCCTGGGCCCGCTCGCCGAGGCTGATGGTGGCGCTGCGCTGAGCCGCGAGCTCGCTCCGCAGGCGCGCGAGCTCCTCCTGGACGGGAGCCTCGACCAGCGGCGAGGTGCGCGGGGGCACGTAGGGGCTGGGCTTGAAGCCGGCCTCGCCCAAAGTGCGGTGGAACCAC
>JBBQNR010000130.1:0-6162 GCA_038330145.1 Solirubrobacterales bacterium | reverse complement strand
GGGCAGGACCTCGACCTCAGCGCTCAGGGCGCGGATGTCGGCCAGGCCGCGGCCGTCGATGCGGACCTTGTCGCGCAGGATCCGCTGACGGATCAGCTTCTTCTGCACGGCGCGGTATGCCGCAGAGATCTCCTTCTCGCGGCCCTCGAACTTGTCGCCGAGGTCGCCCTTCACGGCAGCCTTGATCTCGTCGATGCGGTTCTCACGCTCAACCTTGCCGGCAATCTGCAGCGCGGAGGTGAGGTCGCCGGTGACAACCTCTTCGACGGCGCCAAGGACGTCGTCCTGGTAGTCGAGGAACACCGGGAAGTCCTGGACCTCTTTGGGGGCCTTGGCGGCGAGCTCGGCCTGAGCCTTGCACAACGCGGCAATGAACTTCTTGGAGGCCTCGAGGCCTTCAGCGACGACCGACTCGGTCGGTGCGCCCTTGCCCTGGTGCTTGACCAGATCCCAGGTGGCGGTGGTTGACTCGGCCTCGACCATCATGATCGCGACGTCCTCAGCACCGTCCTTTCCGGTGACCATGCGGCCGGCGACGACCATGTCGAAGACCGAACGCTCCCTGTCACTGAAGTTCGGGAACGCAACCCACTGGCCGTCGATCAGCGAAACGCGGGTCGCGCCGATCGGGCCGCTGAACGGCAGACCGGAGATCTGCGTGGAGGCAGAGGCTGCGTTGATGGCCAGCACGTCGTACTGGTGGTCGGGGTTGAGCGCGAAGACCGTGATGACGACCTGGACCTCGTTGCGAAGACCCTTCTTGAAGGTCGGGCGCAGCGGCCGGTCGATCAGGCGGCAGGTGAGGATGGCGTCGGTGGAGGGGCGGCCCTCACGACGGAAGAACGAGCCGGGGATCTTGCCGGCGGCATACATGCGCTCTTCGACGTCGACCGTCAGCGGGAAGAAGTCGAACTGTTCCTTGGGGTACTTGCCGGCGGTGGTCGTCGACAAGAGCATCGTGTCTTCATCGAGATAGGCGACAACTGCGCCGCCGGCCTGCCTGGCCAGCCTTCCGGTCTCGAACCGAACCGTGCGGGTGCCGAATGAGCCGTTGTCGATGGTGGCTTCTGCGGACTGAATCTCTGGACCCTCCATGGGATCCTCCATTTCTCGTCAAAACAGCCGTGCATCGTCGTTGTGCACGCACTTTCAATAGGTTGAGCGTTTTCGGTTGAGCCATTCTTCGGTGCGGGCACCACCGTGGCGGGCACCCTGGGGCGTTCTTGCAAAATGCCCCGCTCTCAAACGAAAGAAGCGGCCGCCTCACATGTCGTGGAGGAGGCCGCTCCACCCGAATGGAACGATTATCGGCGCAGACCGAGGCGCTTGATCAGCTCGCGGTAACGAGTGATGTCGGTGTCCTGCAGGTAGCGCAGCATGCGCTTGCGACGGCCGACCAGCAGCAGGAGGCCGCGGCGGCTGTGGTGGTCGTGCTTGTGCTCACGCGAGTGCTCGGTCAGGTCCAGGATGCGACGGGTGAGCATCGCGATCTGAACCTCAGGGGAACCGGTGTCGCCCTCTTTGGTGGCGTACTCGGTCATGATTTCCTTCTTGACAGCAGTGTCCAGGGGCACGCGGTATCTCCTTGGTTTTCGTTGCGCGGTGCCTTGGGGCAGGTTCACCCAGGCTCTCTGTATCCGCGGCCGGTTTCACGGCACGGCAAGGTTACCAGCGGCGTAGGTCAGCACCCAAATCGTGGGTGACCAGGCCATCATGTACAAATTGAGGACCCGATCTGGAGGAGAACGACTCATGAAGGTGCTCGTCACCGGCGGTGCAGGGTTCATCGGCGCCAACTTCGTCCGGCGCACCCGGGCCACGCGACCTGACTGGGCGCTCACGGTGGTCGATGCCCTGACCTATGCCGGCTCCCTGGAGAATCTCGCGCCGGTGGCCGACCAGATCGAGTTCGTCCACGGGAACATCGCCGACGCCAACCTGGTCGACCGGCTGGTCTCGGGGGCTGACGCGGTCGTGCACTTCGCGGCCGAGTCTCACAACGACAACTCCCTGGATGACCCCTGGCCGTTCATGGAGTCCAACATCATCGGCACCTACCGGCTGCTCGAAGCCGTTCGCAAGCACCACGTGCGGCTGCACCACATCTCGACCGACGAGGTCTACGGCGACCTCGAACTCGACGACCCGGCCCGCTTCACCGAGCAGACTCCGGTCAACCCCTCGAGCCCGTACTCGGCCAGCAAGGCGAGCGCCGACCTGTTGGTACGCGCGTGGATTCGCTCATTCGGCATCGAGGCCACGCTGTCCAACTGTTCCAACAACTACGGGCCATACCAACACGTCGAGAAGTTCATCCCCCGCCAGATCACCGGCATCCTCCAGGACGTCAGGCCCAAGCTGTATGGCGCCGGCGCCAACGTCCGCGACTGGATCCACGTCGAGGACCACAACGACGCCGTCGTCACGATCCTGGAGCAGGGCCGACTCGGCGAGACCTACCTCATCGGCGCCGACGGCGAGCAGAACAACCGCCAGATCGTGGCGCTGCTGCTGGAGCTGATGGGCAAGCCCGCCGACTGGTTCGACCTCGTCCCCGACCGCCCAGGCCACGACCTTCGTTACGCCATCGACTCCAGCAAGCTGCGTGCCGAGACGGGCTGGGCGCCGAGGTACCAGGACATCCGCGCCGGGCTCACCCAGACCATCGAGTGGTACCGCGACAACGAGGCCTGGTGGGCGCCGGCCAAGGAGCGCACCGAGCAGAGCTACGAGCGGCTGGGCCGCTGAGTCTGACTACTTGAGCGCGAAGCCCACCTGGCAGGTGATGTTCGTGCCGGCCGCAATGGTGATCTTGGAGGCGTTGGCGCAGCCCACCCCCCTGAATCCCTGGAAGCTCGAGCCGCTGCGGGCCTTCGCGGTGAGCCGCACGACGGTGCCCACGGGGTAGAACGCGGAGCAGACGCCCGCGCCGCTGCCACCGGTGATGGTGCAGCTGATCCCCGCGGGCTGCGAAGTGACGGTCCCGCTCCCGATACCTCCCGGGAGGATCGAGATGCTCCCGTTCGAGAAGGCAAAGGCCGTCCGCACGGTGATGATTCCGTAAGCCGTGACCCCTCCCGCGGTGCCGATGATGATGGCCGACTGGCTGTTGGGCACGACCGTGGTCGAGACCACGAAGGTCGCGGTCGTGGCGCCAGCCTGAACGGTGACGCTCGCAGGGACGGTCGCAGCGGTTGTGTTGTCGCTGGACAGCGCGACCATGAACCCCCCAGAGGGGGCTGCTGCCGTCAAAGCAACCGTCCCGGCAGACGAACCTCCGCCCACAACGTCCGTTGGGTTGAGCGTCACCGAGGACAGCGACGCCGACACGACCGCAGCGTTCTGCGCGACGCCCGTTCCGCTCCCTGTCGAGGCCGATGCCGAGATCAGACTTGAGGACCCGGCCAAAACAAGAGCGATTCCGGCGAACAAAGCGATGATCAGGTGTCCCCGGCCGCGTCGCTGTCCGGTCCGCGGTCGATGACCTTCCACTGCCGAACTGCTGGCCGGCGGCCGGCCATTGCATGAACGCTGCTGTGAAGCCACTGTGTTCCTCCAAGTTCTCGGGAGCATCGCGACCGATGTTCGCCAAAAAGGGCTCAGCGCACACCTGCGTTGAGTACTGGAAGACTCGTCCAGGTGGAGGACCTCGACAATGGGACCTTGGTACTAAGACCCGCCGAGGATCGCTCATGAACTGACCTGAGACGAGTGCGGCCACGATGGTTGGGTGATGAGAGGAGCACGGTATGGCGATTCGCCTGGTTGCGATCGGTGACAGCACCGTTGAGGGCCTTGAGGACCCCGGCCCTGGCGGGGTCTACATCGGCTGGGCTGATCGGTTCGCCGGCCACCTGGCGGTGATCCATCCGGGCCTGTTGTACGCCAACCTCGCGGTACGCGGACAGACGGCGGGCGAGGTCCAGGAGACTCAGCTGCAGCCGGCGCTGGCCCTGGCGCCCGACTTCGCCGTGGTCGTGGCCGGCGTGAACGACGTGCTGCGGCCCAAGCTCGACCGCGATGCGCTTCGCGAGAACCTGTTCGCCATGCACGCCGAGCTGGCCGAGAAGGGTGCTCAGGTCCTGACCTTCACGATGCCCGACATGGCGCGGGTCGCGCCGATCGCGGTCGTACTACGCCGGCGGTTGCAGTTCCTGAACTCGGTCACGTTGCAGTGCCGTGAGCGCTACGGCTCCACCGTCGTCGACCTCGCCTCGGTGCCCATCGCGAGCCATCCAGCCCTGTGGCACAGCGACCGACTGCACGCCAACAGCGAAGGGCACCGCCGCATCGCCGCCGCACTGGCCGAGGCCGTCGGGTATGACGTGCAGGACTGGCGGGCGGAGCTGCCGCCTATGCCAAAACCGAGACGTCTGGGCATCGCCCTTGGCGAGGCCGCGTGGGCGGGCTCCCACCTGCTCCCGTGGGCCTGGGAATATGTGCGCGGGCAGTCTGCGGGGGACGACGTCACCTGCAAGCGCCCGAACCTCCTGCCGGTGAACTGACGGATCCGCGTCGATCCCGGTCACCTGAGAGCACCGCTGTTGCGCTGAGATCGTCCTGATCGACAGCCCGATGAGGACCGGCCGAGGAAGGCCGTCGAGGCGACGCGGATCACGCTTGGCAACCGAGGCCGAGTCGAGTTGCGACTGGCTAGGCTGCGCCGGGTGATCTTCTTCCGGGAACTCGCAGCGCTGTTGCGGTTCTCGGGTTTCCGGCGGCTCTTCGCGGTGAGACTGCTGTCCCAGGGCTCGGACGGCATCTTCCAGGTTGCCCTCGCGTCCACCGTCCTGTTCTCCCCCGAACGGGCTCCCAACGCGGGCGCCATCGCGGTGGCCTTCGCGACGATCCTGCTGCCGTTCACCCTGCTCGGGCCGTTCGTCGGGGTCTATCTTGACCGGTGGCCGCGGCGCCAAATCCTCATAGCCAGCAACGCTATTCGTGTGATTCTGCTTCTCGTCGTCGCCCTCCTCGTACTCCGCGACGACGTCGGCTGGCCCTTCTACATCCTCGTCCTCGCCGCGTTCTCAGTGAACCGGTTCCTTCTCGCGGGGCTCTCGGCGAGCCTGCCCCACGTCGTCAGCCGCGACCTCCTGGTCACGGCGAACGCCGTCTCGCCCACGGGCGGCACGCTCGCCTACATCTGCGGCCTCGGGTTCGGAGGCGCGGTGCACGCGATCTCGCACAGCGACGGAATCGTCCTCGTGGTCGGTGCCGTGTCCTACCTCCTCTCTGCCCTCCTCGCCTCGCGGCTTCCGAACCTCGGGCCGGACCTGGAGGGCGTCGACAGCGCTGTGCGCGACGCGCTCGGCAACGTCCTGCGCGGTCTTGAGGACGCAGCCCGACACCTGCCCTCGCTCGGACGGTTGGCCCTCGCAGTGGTCGGCGCCGGCCAGCTCCCCTACGGCGTGATGATCGTCGCCACGATCCTGCTCTTCCGCAACCACTTCGAGCAGGCCGACGTGGGGGCCGGACTCGCCGGTTTCGGAGTCGCGGTCGGCGCCTCGGGTGCCGGCTTCCTCGTCGCCGCCCTCGTCACGCCGTCGCTGACCAGGCGCTTCGGCATGCACGCCTACGTCACCGCGCTGAGCGTCCTCGCCGCGGTGATGCAGGTCTTCCCGGCCGCCCTCTTCACCCGTTGGGCCATCGTGGCCTCGGCCTTCGGTCTCGGCATCACCACCAAGGGTGTCAAGATCTGCGTCGACACCACCCTCCAGCGCGTGGTCGGCGACGTCTACCGGGGCCGCGTGTTCGCCCTCTACGACGTCATCTTCAACTCTGCCTTCGTCGCAGCGGCAGCGCTCGCCGCAATCGTCCTCCCCCTGGACGGCCGGTCGTATGCCGTACTCGCGGCGGCCTCGCTGTGGTACCTCCTGATCGCCTTCACGGTGTCCCGGCGCTGGCCGCGGACCCTGCCCTGATCGAAAAGTGGTCGGCTCCTGGCGTGAGGAGGGCCCCGTCGCTCCGGTCCTTGCCTCGCACCGAACCCACAGCTCCGCCCAGCGGGGGATCTGACAGGCTGACCAACATGAAACGGATCGCCTTTCCACGGGTGGGAGCCGAGCCGCAGGGCGCACCCCGGGGACTGACCAAGTTCGCCTGGCTGTCGATCGCGACCGCCCTGGTGACGATCGCCCTGAAGTCCGGGGCCTACCTGCTGAC
>JBBQNR010000129.1:0-6250 GCA_038330145.1 Solirubrobacterales bacterium | reverse complement strand
CGTTCGGGACCGTGTGGAACGAAGATCTCTCGCTCTTTTCGACCGTCGTCGAGGCCGCCCGTGAACTTCCAATGCGCGTCGTGGTCACGCTCGGGCCAGGTCACGACCCGGGGGAGCTCGGCGAGCAGCCGGCAAACGTGCGGGTCGCCGACTTCATTCCGCAGGAGCAGCTCCTACCTGAGTGCGCGGCCGTCGTCTCCCACGCGGGCTCTGGCACGTTCCTCGCCGCGCTCGCGGCCGGCGTCCCGCAGCTGCTCCTGCCGCTCGCCGCCGACCAGTTTCTCAACGCGGAGGCGGCCGCTCGCGGCGGGGTCGCGCTGGTGCTGTGGCCGGGGGAGGTGTCGGTCGCACGCGTGCGCGACGCGCTCAGGAGCGTGCTCGCCGACACCGGCCTACGCGAAGCGGCCGAGCGCGTTGGCACCGAGATCGCCGCAATGCCGCCGCCGGAAGCCGTCGCCGCCGAGTTGGCGCGGCGCTTCGGCTAGACAGAACTCCACGCGGGTTACTCGGTGGCCGTTGCCGACGTAATCATCGGCAGAGATTCGATGGGCCGGGATGGATTCGAACCATCGACCGACGGGTTATGAGCCCGCTGCTCTGACCGCTGAGCTACCGGCCCCGCTGAGAGCGTAGCGAGGCCGGCTACGGCTTCGGCGTCATGAACGCGACGGCCGTGCCGAGGCCGGCATCGCGGCGCAGGGTGGCGATGCGGCGTCCCGGTTGTACGGCGGCGCGCGGCTCACTCAGGCGGTCGCCCAGGTAGGCGGCACATTGGTCGAAATCCTCGACCAGCAGGGCCAGTCCCCAGAAGCGTGACGGAACGTCGGGATCGCGCTCCTCGCGCGAGCGTGGCGGTTTCTCCACCACCTCGAGGATGACCTCGGCGAGACGGAAGAACGCCTGCCGGGGACCGCCGGCCGGCGTCGGCTCCTCTCTCAGGCGGCGCAGCTCGAGCCCGGCCTCTTCGAGCGCCGGCACCGTGCGCTCGAGACCGGGGCTGAAGGCAACGAGGTGATCGAGCGAGATCGACCCGTTGGGGTGGGGATCGGTTCGGGGCGCGTGCGGCGAGGCGGTGGACAGCGAGACGGGAAGGCCGTCGGGCTGCTCAGCCGCGACGTCTCGCATCGCGCACCCGAGGATGCCGCCCCCCTCGCCGGAGAGCCGGATCTTCACGCTGCCGAGCATCAACGTGTCGCCCTCGACGTCGAACCCGAGCGCACCCCACGCCTCCGGAACATCACCCAGCGTCAGCTCGTCGATCGTGGGCGCCACGGCGTTAGGAGAGTAGCGTCGCCACCGCGCTCGGCGTCGGAGCGAACACGATCGTTGTACTGCGGCCCCGGCCCTTGATCCCGATCGCTCCCCCGCGACTGGCCCAAAGGCCAACCGAACCGCGCGCCCCGCCCTTCAGCTCCAGCCGCCTGCCCTTCAACCCGCGCTCGAACGCCCGCGTGAACCCGCGTTCGGCCTGAGCGCGATCGGCTGCCGTGTCCCAGGCAAGCCCCCACACCGCAACGTCACGCGACACGCACGGCGCATCGCATCGAGCCCCCGCCCTCCTCCACAGCTCGAAGCGGCCACCGTTCCAGCCATCGGACGCGGCCGGGTCAGCGACGTCGGCAACATGCTCGAACAGCAGCCGTGTATCCAGCTCACCGCTCTCGGTGGCGTCGAGGCGCTTCCACCTGGCGCCCAGTCGAGAGCGGACATCCGGCACCCGCACCTTCGTCGGCAGGTCGCCGAGCGCGTAGTCGCGCGGGTGAATTACCTGCTCGGTCGAGCGGGGACGCCGATAGCGGATCACGTTGTCGACCGCTCGCCAGCCACCGCCCGACCTGAACGTGTTCACGAACCGAGCGCCCTGCTCATATGGGAAGAGCAGCAGATCCTCCATGAAGGGAGGCAGCTTGGTGTCGCCGGCGTCGGCCGCGCCGAAGGCCTCGAGCGCGTCGCCGAGGTCGAAGTAGCGCTGGGCGTAGTCGATCATCAGCGCGGTCGCCGTTCCCTCGAACAGAGCCGACTCGGCGCTGGCGCGATCGTCGCGAAGCCGCTCGTCACCGCCGATTCCGAAGTGCTGATCCTCCAACGCGTGCACGAGCTCGTGTGCGAGCGTGATCTCTTGCAGCGCACGACTTCCCGAGGCACCCGTCACGACGACGAGGCGCTTGCTGCGGTCGTCGTAGAAGCCCAGCACCTGCTCTGTCGCTATCGCGTGCAGATAGCGCCCCAGGTCCTGGCCGGGCCGCAGCAGCCCCAACAGCTTCAGCTCCTCCTCGTCGATCAGCCGCGTGCCGGTCGAATACTGGGTCGCCGAGGCCTTCTCATACAGGGCCGTCGCCCGCTTCGGCGGGGCGAAGACGACGTTGAGCCGGTGCTTGAATCTCAGGCCGCGAAGGCGCTCGACCCTCCTGACCACCGGCGCCAGCCGCACCCGCTGAACCGTCGCCCGATCCCGATCGCCGCTCGCCGGTGAGTCGGCGTCCCCTCCCCCGATCAGCGCCGCGCCGAGAACCACCACGGCGACTGCTGCCAGCAGCGCCAGCTCCAGCCCGGTCGGCCGCCAGCTCTCCAAGGGGCGAGCCCGGCTTACAGGATCGGGCACGGGCTGCTCAGCGCAGCGCCTTGCGCACGGCGGCGGTCAGCTCCCGGGCGCTGAACGCCCCTTCAAGCCGTTCCGCCACGACCCCGTTGGAGTCGATCGCGAAGGCGAACGGCTCACCGGGTAGATGCCAGGCCTCGAACTGCGGTCGCGGGCCCTTGCTCGGGTCGTTGTCCCTGTAGATCTCCATGTGGATGAACTCCATCCGGTCGCCGGATTCGGCCTTGACCTGCTCCGCGATGTCGGTGACCGGGCCGCAGACGCGCGACTTGCAAAAGGAGGGAGTCGAGAAGATCAGCAGCACGGGCCGGTGCCTGTCGAGCGCGTCGGCGAGGTCCACCTCGTGCATCGTGTCCGGCGGGACGCGGGTCTCGATGCTCTTGAGGTTGCCTCCGGCGGACTCCGCGGTGGGCGTGTGGACCCGGATCGCCCGGTCCCCCACTCCCGGCACCTTGCTGTGCTTGATGACCGTCACCTGCGTCGGTGACGTCGCCACCAGCCTGTTGCCCAGCTCCGCGACCGCCGAGATCAGATAGCCGCCGGGCTGCGGAAGGTTCAGGTCGGAGACGTAGACCGAGCGAGCGGCGTCGGGGTCGTCGACCGTCTGCTTGCTGCGAAACTTCGGCTCCACATCGAGACGCTCCCAGCTCACGCCGACGGGGCCATGCGCGGTCTCGTCCAGGCCTCGCGAGTAGTAGAGGCCGACCTTGATGTCACCGATCTGGCGATTGCCGCGATCGAACAGCCCGAACCCGAAGCGATTCTTGCCGGGCTCCAGCACGGAAACCGACGCGGCCAGCACCGGGCCCTGCCGCATGTTGCGCAGCACCTCTCTCATGCTGCGGTTGGACGGCTTGGGAAAGCCAGCCGCCCGCAGCGCCTGCGGCGCCGTCGCCTTCGCCGGCTCGGGATCCTGACCGCCATCGTTCCCGCCGCCGCATCCACCGATGGCGATGGCAGCAAGGCAAAGCGAGAGGACCGGCGCGAGCGTCATCCCGTGGAAGCGTCTACGCGCGCTCGTGGTCACCGTCCTGACGGTATCGGACATCGCCGACCCAGCCGCCGATTGCGGTGGCGAATATGGTTCACGGCGGCGATGCGGCTTCCGCTACAAACCCGCCTCGAGGTGGTCGGCACGCTCGCACGCCGGGGAATGCTGCGGCCGGTGCGCCCCCATCGCGCGCTGCGCCAGGCTCTCAGCTTCTGGCGCTGGGGCGCGTCACTTGCGGCGGCGTACTCGGTTAATGCTGCGGGCACGCCCGATCAGCCGGCGATCGCCGACGAGAAGGGAAGGCTCACCTACGGCGAGGTGGACCTGCGCACGAACGCGCTCGCGCATTCGCTGCGGGATCTGGGTGTTCGCGAAGCCGATTGCGTGGCGCTGCTGTGCCGCAACGGGAGGGAGTTCGTCGAGCCGCTGGTCGCATGCTCGAAGCTCGGCGCCGACGTGCTCTTCCTCAACACGTCCTTTTCGTCGCAGGAGCTGAAGGCAGTAGTGGAGCGTGAGCACCCGGTTGCAATCGTCCACGATCAGGAGTTCCAGCCCCTGTTGGCAGGCGCCGGCATCGGCGAGGGGATCGCCTGCGTGCTGGGTCATCTGGAGTCGCCCGGCGAAGCGGACGCACCCACGCTCGAGGCGCTGATCGAGCGCGGTGACACCTCTCCACTGGTGCCGCCGGAGCACGAGAGCCGGCCCGTGGTGCTCACCTCCGGCACGACGGGCGCCCCCAAGGGAGCAAGAGTCGCGCGGCCGTCGAGCATCGATCCACTGGCATGGGTGCTGAAGCTGGTACCGCTGCACGCCAGGTCCCCCTACATGATCGCGGCGCCGATGTTCCACGCACACGGATTCGGCCAACTAGCGGTCGGCAGTGCGTTGGGGTGCGAGTTGGTGATGGAGCGGAAATTCGATCCCGAGCGCACGCTTTCGCTGATCCAGCAGCATCGGCCGCAGGGGCTGGTGGCCGTGCCGTTGATGCTGAAGCGCATCCTCCACCTACCCGCCGAGACCAGGGCCCGCTACGACACCAGCTCGCTCCGGGTCGTGCTCTGCAGTGGGTCGGCTCTCACCAGCGATCTTGCGCGCGCCTTCATGCAGGAGTTCGGCCCCGTTCTCTACAACCTCTACGGCTCGACCGAGCTCTCGGGTGCGACGATCGCCACGCCGGAGGACCTGATCGAGGCGCCCGGCACCGTCGGGCGCGCGATGCCACACGCCACGATCGCGATCGTCGACGATGATGGTCACCCTCTGCCACCGGGGCAGACCGGGCACATCTTCGTGGGCAACGAGATGCTGTTCGAGGGCTACACCGACGGATCGACCCTCACGGTCAGCGACGGCATGATGAGCGCCGGCGACCTTGGCCACGTCGACGAGCAGGGACGTCTGTTCATCGACTCGCGCGAGGACGACATGATTATCTCCGGCGGCGAGAACGTCTACCCCGGCGAGGTCGAGGCGGTGCTTCATGAGCACCCCGACATCGACGAGGTCGCTGCCGTCGGTGTCGATGACGAGCAGTTCGGCCAGCGCCTGGTGGCATTCGTCGTCCCGCGAGCGGGCAGCGATCTCACGGCCGAGTCGGTAGTGGCCTACGCCAAGGAAAACATGGCCCGTTTCAAGGTTCCCAGAGACGTGCTGCTGCGCGATGAGCTGCCTCGCAATGCGCTGGGGAAGGTGTTGAAGAGAGAGCTGAAGCGGGAGCTTCGGGGCGAGGACGTATAGCTTTCGCCCCGTAAGGCGAACGACGAGGGAGGGCAGCTTGGCGGCAAAAGCGGCGTTGATCACCGGTGGATCGAGCGGCATCGGGCTGGCGGTCGCGCGGGCGCTCGGCGAGGACGGCTATGGCGTGACCATCTCGGCTCGGCGCCCGGACAAGCTCGAGGCGGCCGCGGCCGAGTTGAAGGATGCCGGCATCGACGTCCACCACGTCGCCGCCAACATGGTCGAGGAAGACGACATCAAGCGCATGGTTCAGGAGCACAAGCAGCGCTTCGGCCGCATGGACGTGTTGATGAACAACGCCGGCCTCGGCATCGGTGGTGCGGTCGAGGGCTTCGAGACCAAGAAGCTCGACATGCAACTCGACGTCAACCTGCGCGCCGTCTACCTGACCGCGCGCGAGTCGATCCCGCTCCTGAAGGAGGCCGGTGCTGACGGCGGTGCGCTGATGGTCAACACCGCATCGATCGCGGGCAAGCGCCCGCAGGGCTTCCTCGGCGCCTACTCAGCCACCAAGGCGGCGGTGATCGCGCTGACGGAGGTGCTCCAGCGCGAGCTCGGGGAGAACGGCGTTCGCTGCACCGCCATCTGCCCGGCCTTCGTTGATACGGCGATGACCGACTGGATCAAGGGTCAGGTCGCGGCCGAGCAGATGATCCGCCCGCAGGACATCGCCGAAATCGTGCGCTGCCTGCTGCGCCTGTCGCGCGCCTGCATCGTGCCCGAGGTGATGATGGTCCGCCCGAGTGACCTGGCGGCCGGAGGCGTCTAGAGCAGGGAGCTTCGGCTCAGCGCTTCAGACGCACGGTCAGCGACCGGGTGCGGGTGCTGCTGCCGTCCTTGACCGTCAGCTTGATCTTGGCGCGCAAGCTCTTGCCGCGCTTCAGCGCCCGCTTGATCGCCGAGCGAGCCTTCTTGGCCAGCCT
>JBBQNR010000128.1:0-6279 GCA_038330145.1 Solirubrobacterales bacterium | reverse complement strand
TCGGCCTCCAGCACCTGCTTGCAACGGGGGCAAATCGACTGGGTCCGAGACATCTACCCGGGATTCGTAGCGTACGGCTCCCGTTCGGTCGCAGCGGCTCAGTAGGAGCCCGCAACGAAGGGCGGAGTTCGCCCCGATGTGCTGGCCCGCGCTCGAACCTAGGTTGTGCTCATGGAACCTTTCTCCGTAGTCATCGCCGGTGGTGGCGTCGCCGCCCTTGAGGCGCTGTTGCGCCTTCACAGGCTGGCTGGCGATCTTGTTGACGTCACCGTGCTCGCCCCGGACGAGGACTTCGTCTACCGCGCTCTCGCGGTAGGCGAGCCGTTCTCGCTCGGCACCGCTGAGCGCCATCCCCTCGCGCCGATCATCGAGCACACCGGTGCGCACTGGGTCACGGACACGCTGCACTCGGTCGAGCTGAAGCGCGGAAGCCTTCACACGGGCGGTGGTGAGACGATGTCCTTCGACGCGCTGCTGGTCGCGGTCGGGGCAAAGGCCCGCCCGGCCTTCGACCACGTACGAAGCTTCGACGATGCGCGGGCCGACGAGCTGTTCCGCGGCGTCGTCCAGGACGTCGAGGAGGGCTACGCCAAGCGGGTCGCCTTCATCAATCCTCCGGGGCCCGTGTGGCCGCTTCCGCTGTACGAGCTCGCATTCATGACCGCAGCCAAGGGCTATGACGCCGGCCTCGACGACCTTGATCTGCACCTCATCACCGCGGAATCCGAGGTGCTGCCGGCGTTCGGTGGCGCGGTGTCCACGGCCGTACGTGGGCTGCTGGAGGCGGCCGGCATCCACCTTCACACGTCGGAGCAGCCAATCGTCAAATCGTCGGGCCGGGTAACCCTCCCGTCCGAGGGACTGGAGCTCGAGGTCGACTCGATGGTCGCCATGCCTCGCCTGGTCGGACCCTGCATTGGTGGGATTCCCGGCACCGGCGCCCACGGATTCATCCCAATCGACCACCACTGCGCGGTGCCACACACCGGCAACCGGATATTCGTAGCCGGCGACGCCGCGGACTTTCCGCTCAAGCAGGGTGGCGTCGGCGCCCAGGCAGCCGACGTGGCCGCTGCCGCGATCGCCCACCAGGCCGGCGCCCAGGTAGACGTCCCGGACTTTCGACCCATCGTCCAAGGCAAGCTGATGACCGGAGCGGGTCCCAAGTTCATCTCGGCCAACTACATCGGCGGCGAAGGGTTCGGTGCGGTCATCGCCGACCACCCGGTCGGCACGGCATCGGGCGAGAAGGTCACGGCCCCAGAGCTCGGCCCGTTCCTCGAGCCGGTGCGATCGGGTGCCTGACCGCAGCGGCTCGGCCTCCGCCCTGACGGTGCGATGCGTGACCCCCGAGGACCTCACCGGCCTCGATGCGCTTCCGAGCGCTCCCGCGTCGCGACCCTCTTTCCAGCGCTTGATCTCACCCGACCAGAACGGAATTGCTCATGCCTGATGCGGTCATCGCCCAACCGACCATCGACCTGCCCGACCAACTGGATGACGACCACGTCGGCGAACATGCGGCGCAAGCACCGCCGAAGACCGGGTCGTTGCGATTCGCGCGGATGGCGGGGTCCTCGATCGCCGGGCGCGACGCCGCCGCCTGGGTGACCGATTTCCTCAACGCGGCCTACTACCGCCGCGAGGCGCGGGATCGCGAGGTAGACGATCTGCGCCTCGCGTTCTGCATCCTGACCACCCACTGGCATAACGCAGCCCGTCCCGACCGGCTGAGCCTCCGCGACCTGCGCGCCTTTCACCATGCGTTCGGACACGACCGCTTTGCCACCGAGGACTCGACTCGCGGCACCCTCAACCGCTCCCAGCTGCTCGACGGCGCGCAGCACCTGCTCGGCGATTGGTTCCCGGCGGCCTACGCCGACGACGCCCGCCGCGGATGGGGCATCGCCTTCGAGACCGAGCAGGCGCGCGGAGGGTATGACCCGGCGTGCCGGATGGCTCTGGCCAACCTGGGCGAGCTGACGCCGGAGAGCACGCCGCTGCAGGGGCAGACGTGGCACACCTATCCCGCCGTCGAGATGCCGTCGGCAGAAGGCGTGATCGGCGCGCTCACGGCCCCGGAGACCTGGCCCGACTACGCCAGCGAGATCGGTCGCTTCACACCGCTGCGCGACGGAGGGCTTGGTGGCCAGACGTTCGAGATCGAGGTCGCAGCCGGCACGGGCGCGGGCCGACCGATCTTCACCCGCGGATACGTCACCATCACGGATCTCGTCACGCCGGATGACCCGCAAGCCCTCGCCGCGTGGTTCGACGCGCTCGAGGACGGCCTGGCGCGCTACGGCGATAATGAGCCGCGTGCCGTGCCCGACGGTGGCCAGCCACTTGTCGGGTTCGATCTGACCACCCATGAGGGCCACTTCATGGGCAGTGGTCACAACCGGCTGCTGCTCTACACCCATGAAGGGAAGGCCTGGGTCAAGGCGGCGGGCACGTGGGACCCGATGGTGTGGCCGATCGCGCAGACCTACCGAATCGCGGGCCACGACGCCCAGCACGCGTTCTGGGGACAGGGAAACATCGTCGCGCAGAGCCTGCTGCACCAGTTGGCCCTGCGGATAGCTGGGTGACCGACGCGATCGTGATCGGCAGCGGGCCAAACGGGCTCGCTGCCGCGATCCGGCTGGCCGAGGCCGGGCGGTCGGTGACCTTGCTCGAGAGCGCCGACCGCCCCGGCGGCGCCGTGCGCACCGATGAGCTCACGCTTCCGGGATTTCGCCACGACACGTTCTCGTCGGTCTACCCGGCGGCAGCGGCGTCGCCGGTGTTCGCCCGCATGCCGCTGGCGCGCCACGGCCTCGAGTGGGTGCATCCGGCCGCCTGCTCGGCCCATCCGCTGCCCGGAGGCGAGGCAGCCGTGCTGTATCGCGACCTCGCCCAGACCGGTGGCACGCTCGATCGTCAGCACGCGGGCGACGGCGACCGCTGGATCGCCTTCGCGACACCGTTCCTGGAGGCTTTCGATGCCGTGCGCGCGACGATGCTCTCGGGCTTCCCGCCGCTGGGCGGTCCGGTGCAGTTGCTGCGCTCCGCCGGACCGAGCGCGCTGACCAACTTCACGCGGATGCTCGCCGGTTCGGCCGTCGGCCTCGGACAGCGGCTGTTCAAGGGCGACGGCTCACGCGCGTGGCTCTACGGCGCGGCGATGCACGGCGACGCTCCCCCCGCCGGCGCCGGGTCCGGGATCGCCGCCTTCTATCTCGATCTGCTCGGCCACGCCGTCGGATGGCCGAGCCCGCGCGGCGGCGCCGAGCGCCTCACCGACGCGCTCGTCGGATACCTCCAGAGCCTTGGCGGGGAGATCAGGACGGGCGCGACGGTCGAGCGCATAATCGCGTCGGGCGGTCGCGTGCGAGGCGTCGGGATCGCCGGCGGCGGGCAGGTGAGCGCCCCGGTGGTCGTCGCCGACGTCATGCCGGCGGCGCTGGTGCGCATGACGGGTGACGCACTCGCGAAGTGGTACCGCAAGGCGCTGTCGCGCTACGTGCACGGCCCGGCAACGCTGAAAGTCGACTGGGCGCTTGACGGTCCGATCCCTTGGCTCAACGATGAGGTCCGGACGGCCGGGACGGTCCACGTCGGCGGCTCCGAGCAGGAGTTCCTGGAGTCCGTCGAGGGCGCAGCGCACGGCTTGCCGCAACGCCCGTTCATGCTGCTGGGCCAGCAGAGCATCGCCGATCCCACGCGCGCGCCAGAGGGTAAGCACACGGCCTGGGCCTACACCCACGGCCCGGCACGGATCGACTGGGCCTCCCTGCAGGGCGGCCACATGGAGGCGATGGAGCAGCAGGTGGAGCGCTTCGCGCCGGGGTTTCGCGACCGCATCCTCGCCCGGCACGTGCTCGGCCCGGCTGACCTCGAGGCCCGCGACGCGAACCTGGTCGACGGAGACGTTGGAGGCGGCAGCTACAAGCTTTCCCAGGCCGTCTTTCGGCCGATCCCATCGCCCTCGCCCTACTGGACCCCGTTGACCGGCCTCTTCCTCGGCAGCGCCGCGACGTTTCCGGGGGGCGCGGTCCACGGGGTGCCCGGCGACGCCGCCGCGCGCGCCGCGCTGCGCAGGCGGCGACGCTCGGGCTAGCCTGAAAGGGTGGCCGGTGTGACCTGCGACCTCGCGATGTCCCTCGTTACCCACCTGCGTTGCGGCGTCAGCTGCAGGCGCTGACCTTCGCCGCTGTTGCCATGGACGATCGTCGCGCCTCCAGCAGCTCGTCTCTTCCAGGTCAGGCGACCCGCGAGCGTGATTCCGGCGAGCGGCATCGGGCGACCGAGGTTGGCGATGAGCCGGACCCCCGGTTCACGTTCGCCAACGAGCGGACCTTTCTGGCGTGGAATCGCACCGCCCTCGGACTGATCGCGGCCGGAGCGGCCGCGGCCGCCTTTCTCAGGTCGGGCCTGAGCGGGGCCCGCCTCCTCGTCGCGTTGCCGCTGATCGTGCTTGGCGCGGTGCTCGGGGTCTACTCGTTCTGGCACTGGGAGGCCAACGAACGAGCCATGCGACTTGGAGAGCCGCTGCCGACCACGCGGATGCCGCGGCTGCTCGCGATCACTGTGGCGGTCGTCGCCGTGATCACCGCCGTGCTGACGGTCGTCGATCTCGCCGTCCAGTGACCCCTGATCACCCGAAGTGCCACGTCGTATCCGGGGGTCTGGCTGCCGAGCGGACGTCGCTCGCGTGGACGCGATCATCCCTCGCCATCGTGGCGATCGCTGCGGCGGTGGCGAAAGCCGGTGAGCAGGCTGGTCAGGTGCTGATTGCCGGAGTGACCGTCGGCCTGCTCAGTGCGCTGGCGGCCGTCGTTTGGTGGGCCGGCCACCATGAGCACGTCAGGAGGACGACTGCAGGCCCGGCGCGGCCGCGTCCCAATCGCGGACTGATGCTCTTGCTTTCCGCGGCATCGGTGATCAGCGGGGTCGCGGCTTTCGTCATCGCCGTGCTGACCTAGGCGCCTTCACATTGGCGGTCCCGCTCTATGGTCAGCCGAATGAGCGGGTTCGGAAAACGTGCGGACACGCTGGTGCACACGGCAGAGCCCTTCAATGCCGAGCCATCGCGCAGCGCCCTGGCCGAGTCGGCGCTCACCCCGCTGGATGTGTTCTACGTACGAGGCCACGGCCTGGTGCCCGAAACCGAGGCGGGGGGTTGGAGGCTGCGGATGGGCGGTCTGGTGCGCAACGAGCTCGATCTCTCGCTTGCGGATTTGCGCGACGGACGGTTCGAGGTCCACGAGCTCGCGGCCACGTTGCAGTGCGCAGGCAACCGGCGCTCCGGGCTTCTCGCGGTCAAGGACATTCCGGGCGAGGAGCCGTGGGGACCGTGTGCCACCGGGACCGCGACGTGGGAGGGCGTGCGCCTTGGCGACGTGCTCGCAGCCGCCGAGCCGAAAGGCGAGGCGCTTCACGCAGCCTTCCTGGCCCGAGACGTGGCCGAGGAGGCCGAGCCGCCCCAGCCCTATGGCGCATCGGTGACACTGGCAAAGGCCCGGCGTCCCGAGGTCCTGCTCGCCTGGAACATGAACGGCGAGGCCCTGCCCGTGGCCCATGGCGGGCCGTTGCGAGTCGTGGTGCCCGGCTACATCGGCGCCCGCAGCGTCAAGTGGCTGGAGCGGGTCGAGCTGCGCGACGAGCCATGGGACGGCTTCTTCCAGAAAACGGCCTATCGGTTGCTGCCGCCGGACGGTGAGATGGCGCCTGGCGTGGGGATCCCGCTCGGAGAGGTGGCGCTGAACGCCGACCTGCTCGTGCCAAACGATGGCGACACCGTGCCGGCCGGAACGGTCGCTCTGGTGGGCTACGCCTTCGCGGGTGGTGAACGCTACGTCGCCCGGGTGGACGTGTCCGCCGACGGCGGACTGACCTGGCAGCAGGCCGACCTCGGCAACGATCTCGGGCGGTGGGCGTGGCGACTCTGGAACATCGACATCGCCCTGGCACCCGGTCGCCACGAATTGGTCGTCCGCGCCTGGGATAGCGCGGCGGCTACCCAGCCCGAGGATCCAGCATCGGTCTGGAATCCCAAGGGCTACGTGAACAACGCCTGGGGACGAATCACCGTCATGGCAGTCTGACCGGGCGATACCGACCGGATTACCCGATCACTCTCCGCCCGCCAGCGCGGTGTCGACCACGGCCTGCGCCGTCGGTCCGTACGGCGGCATGAACGCCTCGATCAGATCGTCTTCGCCGCGGATGAAGATCCCGCGGAGATTGGAGAACTCGCGAAAGCCCTCGAGGCCGTGATGGCGACCGGAGCCGCTC
>JBBQNR010000127.1:0-6473 GCA_038330145.1 Solirubrobacterales bacterium | reverse complement strand
ATGACAAGAGATGTCAGTCTTCATCGCGTACCGTCCTTTCAGCGAGATCGATGCGCGACATGAAGGAGGGACCATGGCAGCCAGTGACGTCGAAGGCTCCGGAACACCAAACGATCCGTGGGTCCTGACGACCCCACCGGGGACGTCCGAGTACGAGGCCTACCGTGATCCCGACGCGGATCCGCCAGCGCTCGTCGTGCAGGTCGGCGCCACGGAGCTGCGCTACCACCTGCGTTGCATCGATGACCTGCACGCGATGCTCAAGCAGAACGGCGACTGGATGCCATTGGGCGTCGCCGACGAGCAGAAGGAGGCCAAGCCGGACACGGTCGAGGCGTGGGGTCGATCAGCCGACAACCCCGTCCGCGGCTGGTATGGCTTCAAGAAGGGCCTGCGCGGCCGGTTCGGGAACTACGTCCCACCGGTGCTCGAGGCGCTCGGGCTCGCCGAGGTCGAGCACAACCCCCGCAATAACCGGATGCGAGCGCTCTGATGGCGAAGGGTTATCACGTCAGCCGACGCATCGATGCGCCCGCCGAACGGGTCTGGGGCTTGCTCACCGACGCGTCGAGCTATCGCGACTGGAACCGCGCGGTGGTCAGCATCGAGGGCACCATCGCGCTCGGCAACACGATCTCTCTGGTGTCGATCGTGAACCCGAAGCGTGTGTTCACGTTGAAGGTCACGGATGTGGCCCGGCCGAACCGCCTGGTCTGGAGCGACAACATGCCGCTTGGGTTGTTCAACGGAGAACGGACCTACCGTCTCGACGAACGAGACGGAGCCACGGAGTTCTCGATGTCGGAGCAGTTCAGCGGCCTCTTGTCGGGTCTCATCACCAGGGCCATCCCTGACATGACCGATTCATTCAACCTGTTCGCCGACGGTCTCAAGAGCGCCGCCGAGGTCAACCCCGCGTGATCTGCATGCGCTGTAAGAGCTGGGGTTGCCGCTCTGGATCACGCTCGGCAATCTTGTCAGCCACGGCGGAGTAGCTCAGTGGTAGAGCAGGGACTCATAAGCCAGCCGGTCCAACCGCTGTGCTTTCCCGAGTGGGACCTGATCGGGAATCTGCTCAGTTATGGGCTCGATCGACGGCTGATGGAACAGCCTATTACTCGGAAACGAGCACATACCTTTCGAGCGTCCACGGCCCCAGACACTACCGCCGGACGATGACCGCCTCGAGGTACTCGCTCGGCACGGCCATCGTGCCGTCGTCGGCCCGGTTGAAGCGGGCGATGAGGTTGAACAAGTCGGTCTTGAGCGCCGCGCGCCGGGCGCCATGGATCTCCGGTGGTGCGCCTGTGCACCAGCAAGATCGACGGCCACCTGACCCAAACTGCTATCAGACGTATGCTTGCAACCTTCGCTCTCGTTTCTCCGGGCCTCCGAGGTTCACCTTCTGCGACGGGGATCGGAAGGCGCGCTCATCCGGTACCTGGAGGCCAGAGCCAGGTTTTGGAGGAGACGGGAAGCATGCGCAAGCGAACCGCGCCCCGGGTGACGACGCTCATCGCGGCGATCGCCCTGCTTTTGGCCATCGCCGCTCCGGTGGCGGGCTTCGATCCGGACACCCGCGTCAGCATCGGTAGTCCAACGACGCCGTTCTCGCAGAACAAGCAGAACGAGCCGGGTCTCGCGGTCAACCCGATCGACCCGCTGATTCTGGCCGCTGGGGCCAACGACAACATCGACTTGGAGGCGTGCAACGCCGGCGCTCCCACCAACTGTCCGTTCACCCCGGGTGTTGGCGTTTCAGGCGTGAGCTTCTCGATCAACGGTGGCGACACGTGGGTCCAGCCAACCTATACCGGCTACTCGGCGCGCAACTGTCTGGGCGATCCGGATCCGGCCGTGACGACCGACGTCTGCGTTCCCCTCGCAGGCGGCCCGATCGGGACGCTTCCATGGTACTTCGAGAATAGCCTCGTCTCCAACGGCGACCCGATCCTGGCGTTCGGCCCTCGGCGGGTGGCCAACGGCACGTTCTCATGGGCCAACGGGGCACGGCTGTACTACGCGAACATCACGACGAACCTGAACGCCGACCGGACCGACGGCGGGTTCAAGGGTCAAGGGGCCATCGGCGTGTCGCGAACTGACGACGTCGCCGCTGCGGCGGCCGGGGGAGTCGCCGGCAAGGCGGCCTGGATGCCGCCGGTGATCGCCACCAAGCAGAGCTCCGCCGTCTTTCAGGACAAGGAAGCCCTGTGGGCGGACAACGCCGCATCGAGTGTCTTCTTCGGCAACGTTTACGTCTGCAACGTTGGGTTCCGCAGCCTCGGCGGGGCGCCTGAGCCAGTGCTCATCGCCCGTTCGAACGACGGCGGCGACACGTGGAGCCAGCAGCAGATCAGCCAGGCGGCAAATGCTGTCTCGTCCGGTCGCGCCGGTGGCCGCCAGGGATGCACGGTCCGCACGGACAGCGAGGGCACGGTCTACGTCTTCTGGGCCGGATCGCTCAAGCGTGAGTCCGTGCAGTACCTGTCTCGATCCTTCAACGGCGGTCGGTCGTTCGAGAAGGCACGCGCCGTCGCGACCGTGATCGAAGTCGGGGCCCTCGACCCCGTGCAGGGTCGGTTCACGATGGATGGCGTGGCCGGAGCCCGCTCCGGCAGCAGCTTCCCGACGGTCGACATCGCGAATGGTGCGCCCAGCGGGGCAGGGGCTCCGGACACCATCGTGCTCGCCTGGCCAGACGCCACGGATGGCCTGAACCACGAGAAGGTCCTGGTCCAGCAATCGACGGACGGCGGGACGACGTGGACGTCGCCGGTGACGGCGTCGGCCTCCGGCGACAGGCCGGACTACGCCGCCATCGCCATCTCGCCCGACGGTGACGATGTCTACCTCACCTACACGAATCATCTCGATGTCTGGCGGTCGACGACCGCAGACCCGCGACCGATGCAGGGGGTGGTCCGACACGGGAGCGGCGCGCTGACCGATTGGATCGACTTGAACCGTGGTGTCATCGGCGATAACCGTGGCGCCAGCGCCAACGGCCTCTCGACGGAGTTCCTCGGCGACTACAACTACGCCGTCGCGACCAATGACTTCGGCGCCGCGGTGTGGATCGACGTGCGCAACGCCGCCGTCTGTCCGGCGATCAATGCCTTCCGGCAATCGCTCGTGGACGGAGCCCCGATTGCACGGCCTCGTCCCAAGCAGGACTGCGACCCACAGTTCGGCAATACCGACACCTTCGGAGGAACCTACGCCGATCCGACCTGACGCGACGCGCTGACGAAATCGGCGAGGGGCCGGCGGACGAATCGTCCGCCGGCCCTGCTTTGCCGTCTGCATAGCGCCTGCGGACGGCCCGCACGGTGACATTCAGCGCTCGATCGGACTCCGACGAGCGATTCCCCCCCTCGGGATCACGTCTCACGACGCCGATCGGGAGGCCGAGTGACCAGACGCCTGGATCAGCGGCGACTTTGCCCGCACGCGGCCGCCGTTACGCCTCGGCCTTCCTCTGTCTCTCCGATCGCTGCGGGCCGACGGAGGCGTAGTCCAGTGGCAACTCGGCGGCGCGCATCTGTGGCGCCGTGAAACGGTCGGATTCGTGCTCGGCGAGCGCCGCGCCGAGATGGCGGAAGGTCCACTCCTCGGCGAGCGGCCGGGTCTCGAGGAAGACGATCGGGATCTCCGGGTAGCGGACCTGGACCCGAGCCAGCATGTCCGACAGCAAGCCGGCCGGGGCATAGGCATGCTTGAGCAGGTTGCCGTAGCGGTCCTCGACGACGACGGCCGCGCGCGGCATCTCGGCGAGTTTCGCGAGTTCAAACACCAGAGTGCCGTTGTTGAGCGCGTCTGCCAGATCGGCGAGTGACTTCCGTTCGACCACGGCAACGAAGGCACCGTTAGCCGACCGATCGCCGTAGTCACCCGCTCCCAGTGCCGCCCGTTCGGTTGTCGCCTGCTGTCTGGAGAAGTGGTACGGGTAGCGCTCGCGGGTGTCGATGACGAAGCGAGCTCGGCGATGCCACTCGCCCGCCGGCCCGGGATTCGGGCGCCCGGTCGCGCGATCGTGACGACCTTGCGGGTCTGCCAGAAGATGCCCTCCCGTCCCGAGGGCAGCGTCGTGAAGACGAACTGGGAGCGGTCCTCTCGCGGCCGGTCGAGGACCAGATCGATGGCGACGGCTCGCCGTCGGCAGAGGGTGACAGGGACGTCCTCGATGATATCGGCCTCGAGCGGCCAGCCCTCCTCCACTCGGGCGCAGAAGACCCGGCTCGTCCGAGTCCAGGTGTCGCGGACCTTGAGGATGAGGCCACCGTCGATCGGAAGCTGGACCAGGTACGGCAGCCGTGAGTCGGGATCCGGGTTGCGCGCCACGACGAAGTTCACGCCGAAATCGTACGGCTCGCGAACGGATGTGGTCGGGACGCCACGCTCATTCGGTCGGCTTGGATCTCGCCTCGTCGAGCAGTCGGCGGGCAGTGTCCTCATCGAGCTTCGCGATCTGCTCCCGCGTCAAGCCGACCTCGCGCTCGAGGGCCTGGGCGAGCCACAACGGCAGCGAGCTGGGGGCGGACTCAGGCGCCGGACTCGGGCGCTGAGCCGGACGCTTGGTCCGCAGGACCTCCCAGAACTCCGTCTCGCTCAGCCGAATCTGGCCGACAGGATCGCCTTGAAGCGACCCGGGCTCATCGTCTCGAGCCCGACCGCGATGCATGGGTGCGTAGGATCTCACCGTCCGGTAGCGTCTTCTCGAGGAAGTCGTGCCCGGTGGCCCGGTCCTCGTCCCATTCGTCGTATTTGAGGAACTCCCGGAACTCGTCCCAGGTTGCCGTTTTCACCGCGCGCCGACGGGCGCGGGCCCCCGTGCTGGTTCCTCGACGCCGAGCATCTGCCGCTGCTCACCCTCGTCCGCGAGCGCGAACCGGAGGAGCGCCGCGGCGTGAGCGCCTCGGCTGGTCGCCATGAAACGGGCCGGCTCGCGGAAGAAGCGGGTCGCATATGAGCGCAGCTCATCGAGGAGATCGTCGATCGCCGCGTCCAGGGTTTCACCGAAGCCGAGGATGCCCATGTCCGGGACGCGCAGGGTCACCTCATCCGTGTCGTAGACCGCCTGGACATCAAGGCGATGCTCGCCGAGCATCGCCACTAGATCGTCAGGCCGAACGAGCAGCATCTGCTCCTTCCCGTGGTGGCGTGACACGATTCGCGGCTGGTGACCGTGGAACACCTGGGTCATCACCTCCGATAGCTGGCTCTTCGCGGGCGAGAAGTCGATCGTCGGGAAAGAGGAGGTAGCCATGCGTGAAGACTAGGACAATGTGGTCAAACTGGTCAAGCGGCTGATTCGCTGTCTGGCGGGGTCGGCCGAGTACCATCCCGGGGCGTCGACCAGCGTCAACCGTCGGGATCTTCAGCTCCGAGACAGGCCGCACTGGGGAGGTCCGCCATGTGCCGCGCGAGGCGCTGCGCCTCGGGGCGATCGACATGGCCGACAAGGACCCAGGAATCGCGCGGCAGATGGAAGCGGGTCTCGCGATGGACACGTGGCCCTTCGCATTCGACGCGCTGGCGACGCGCGGTCGCTTCCCTTCGATCCCCGTGACTCCGCTCGCCGAGGTCGTCCGGCAACGGTTCGCCGCGCCCAGCGGTGGCTCTCCGAGGTCCGCACCCGCCGTGGGTTCACCGCGGTAGCCCTGTCCGGGAAAGGAACATCCGGATGTTTGCCACGGCTCGGCAGTTCACCGAGCCGTGGCGCGCGGGAAGCGAGGACAGCGCGCCGCTGCCCGCAACGAAGAAGGCGATAAAGTCCAACGATGGCTGTTCCTGAGCTTCGAGGCAGGATTGCTCGGGGCTCGCCTCGTTAGCCTTCGCCATTTGCGAGCGTATAGAGGTCCAATGCGATGTTTGCTGACTCTCCCTGTCGTCCGACGATCGCCGTGCGGGACAAGGCTAAGGCGATCGTGTTCTTCAGAGATGTGCTCGGCCTGAAGCTCGTGGACGAGAATCAGCCCGGCGCCAGCTTCGAATGCGGTGGCGGGACGTACCTCGAGATCTTTCCATCTGCGTTCGCTGGCACAGCCCAGAGCACCGTTGCGGGCTTTCAGGTGTCGGACCTCGAGACGACCATGCACGAACTGCGATCGCGCGGGCTAGTTTTCGAGGATTACGACTCGCCGAAGACGGTCGACGGCATTGCCCAGCTCGGCCCCAACCGCGGGGCGTGGTTCAAAGACCCGGACGGAAACATCTTCGCGTTGGTGGAGCCCCAATCGGCCCGGTGATCGTCTCCGTCTCGATCAGGTTGTGACGGACAAACGACGAGATAACGCACGGTCCCGGATCCCGGGCTGTCGGGTGCGGGTGCTGCGTTGCCACTGCTAGCCTTGAGCGCCGACACGCCGCCGCGTTGGCTCTCGGCTGACCTGGAAGAGCGGACGCTGGCTCAAGCCGCGAAGGAATTCACGGCCGCAGGAGTCCCCGTCACCATGGTCTTCCGCGGGATC
>JBBQNR010000126.1:0-6489 GCA_038330145.1 Solirubrobacterales bacterium | reverse complement strand
GCGCCGGCTGGCCGGTTCCCCGCCGGAGATCTTCCGCTCCTTGACGGCTACGTGCTGCTCTACCGGTTTCTCGAGGTGGCGCAGGACGACCTCGAGCAGCTCGCAGAGAAGGCCGAGCAGTTGAGCGCTCGGCTCTTTGAGTACTCGGCAATCGCGGGATGCCTGCGCCGCATCGCTTGTCTCGACCTGGAGCTCGGTGAACGCGACGAGCTCTCGGCGACGAAGCGCTGGGAGCACGGCGGCGCTTAAGGGCGGCGCCCGCGGCGCGTCAGGACCGGGCGAACGCCGACGACCCGCTTGCCATGACGGCGCTGTCGAGCCCGGCTCGTGGTGAGCGAGGCGCCGCCCCAGCGGCGGTCGAATGGTCGCCCGGGTTGCCGGTCGGCCGCTTGCGGCGCGATCATGCGCGGATGCCGGTGCCCGAGCCACCCTCCTCGTTGGAGCTGCGCCGTCGCAGCGAGGACGAGCTGCTGGCGCTCGTGGTGGCGGGGCGCTTGGCCGACGACGACCGCGGCGGGGAGACGGCGCGGCGGGCGTGGGGCGAGTTGGTCGAGCGCGATGTGGACCGCGTCGGCGCGCTGGTCCGCACTTGGCGGTTGGCGGGGCGCGACGTGCGCGTCGACGCGCAGGATCGCGACGACGCGACCCAGCATGCCTTCTACCGGCTGTTGAAGATGCTCGGCAACTTCCGGGGCGAGGTGGTCCCGCAGTACCGGGCGGCGATGGCGACCTGCGTGGATTGGGCGTGCCGTGAGTTCTGTCGGCGCGAGATGCGCCACGAGATGGGTCTCGGCGGCTCGCTGGACGAGCGTCTCGTCGGCGAGGACGGCGAGGGGCCCGGGCGGTTCGATCCGGTTGTCGGAGAGCTGAGCGAGCACCAGCAGGACGACCACGAGGCCGGCCGGCAGGCGATGGACGCGTTGTCGCGCGGCATCGAGGCCCTGCCGAACGAGAACATGAAGAGCGTGCTGCGGCTGACCATGGAGGGCTACGCATCCCGCGAGATCGCCGATCGTCTGGAGTTGTCGGTGGTCAACGTGGACCAGCTGCGCTCGCGTGCCCTGCGCCGCCTGCGCCCGGAGATGTCAGAGCATGTCGACGTCTAGCGAGTCGTTGCTCAGCGAGTTCATCGACGCCTGGAGCTCCGGGCGCCGACCGGACGTCGAAGCCTTCCTGACGCGCGCGCCGACTGCCGAGCGCGAGCGGCTTTCCGACGAGATCCACACGTTCCTGACTCACGCACCGACGCCGCGCTTCTCAGAAGAGGTACGAGAGCAGC
The DNA here is from genome assembly GCA_038330145.1 of Solirubrobacterales bacterium. Lineage (GTDB taxonomy): Bacteria > Actinomycetota > Thermoleophilia > Solirubrobacterales > JBBDJG01 > JBBQNR01. The sequence continues at coordinate 5,210 of JBBQNR010000126.1, read as the reverse complement.
TGCGGGCAGAGCCCCTGACTCGCGTGATCGAGCAGATGCCGGGCGAGCTGGGTATGTGGCCGACGCTCCTGCCCACGCTGCGCAAGCGGGCGCGGCTGCGCCGCGACGAGCTCGTGGCTGGGCTTGCCGGCGTTCTGGGTGCCGAGGGCTCTGAGGTGAAGGTGGGTCGCTACTACCACGGCATGGAGTCCGGGACGCTCGATCCCAGCGGTGTCTCGCGGCGAGTTCTCGATGCACTCGCGGGGCTGCTGGGCGTGAGCTCCGGCGAGCTTGAGGAGGCCGGCGCGTTCCGTGGCTTTCACCGCGCCGGGCCGCAGGCCGCGTTTGGCCGGACCTACGACGTCGCCTCGGGCGAGCTGCAGGCCATGTCCGCTCCTGCATCGGTTGCGGACGATCGCGAGGGATGGGACGAGGTCGACGAGCTGTTCATGGGCGGACGGTGACGCCCGCCGCCTGGCAGCGGGCGCGTGCCGCGGAGGCGACGGCTCGCCGGGAGCTCGCCGCCGTGCCCGATTGGCTGTGGGACGGCACGTCGCTGCCGGTGCCGGTCGAGGTACTGGCCGATAGTCACTACGGCCTGTTCGTCGAGGAGGCCCCCGACCTGCGGACGCGGTTTGGACTCGCTGAGCACGCTCACCTCAGCGGCCTGCTGCTTCCGGGCGACCGGCTGATCGTGGTCGACCAGGAAGAGGCTGCCCGGGCTCCGGGCCGTAGGCGCTTCACGATCACCCACGAGCTCGGTCATTGGGTGCTGCACTGCTCAGCGACCTCGGTCGAGCCGGTGTACTGCCGGGACGTCTCGGTGCGCGAGGACAGCTCGCCCGATCCGGCCGGCGATCCGGCGCCGTCTGTGTTGCTCGACTATCCGCCGTCCGAGCTCGAGGCCAACCAGTTCGCGGCGGCGATCCTGATGCCCCGCGAGCTTGTGCTCGCGGCACCACGCCCGGCGACAGTCGACGAGGAGTACGACCTCGCGCGGGAGTTCGGCGTGTCGCGCGAAGCACTGCGGCGCCGGCTGTGGTCGTTCGATCAGGGCCTCTGAGCCGGCCTGTCAGGAATCGGCGCGCGCTGACTACTCCTTCCGGGTGGGCCAATCCGGCTCGCGCAGTGACCACGAAGGAACGAGATGCGCCTGAACGCCCTGCTGGATGTCGATGTCGTCGCGGTCGAGGCCGAGGATCAGATCTCGGTGCTGCTCGACCTGGCTGCGCCGATGCGCGAGGGGGCCGACGAGCGCCAGCCCGCGACGCTGCAGGTCGTTCTGGACCGCAGCGGATCGATGGGCGGCGGGCAGCTCGATGCGGCCAAGGAGGCACTCAAGGCGCTCATCAACCGGCTCGACCCGAGCGACAACTTCGGGCTGGTGGTCTTCGACGACAACGTCGACGTGGCCGTCCCCGCTGGACCGCTTCGCGACAAGCAGGCCGTGTGGCACGCCATTCAGGCTGTGGAGGCCGGCGCCACGACGAACCTCTCCGGAGGCCTGTTGCGTGGACTGCAGGAGGCGCGGCGGGTCAAGGACGAGCACGGCGCGACACTCGTACTGCTCTCTGACGGTCACGCCAACGTTGGCGTCACGACGCATGACGAGCTCGGGCGCATCGCCTCGGGCGCGCGGAACGTTGGGGTGACCGCCACGACGATCGGGCTCGGCCTCGGCTACGACGAGCAGTTGATGGCCGCGGTCTCGCGCGGAGGCGCCGGGAACGCCCACTTCGCCGAGGAGCCCGACACCGCCGGCGCGGCGCTTGCCTCCGAGGTCGACGGCCTACTCGACCAGGTCGTCCAGGCAGCAAGCCTGACCGTGCGCCCGACCGGCGCAGTTGACGCGGTGCACCTGTTCAACGATCTGCCGGCAATCACGATCGACGGCGGGTTCATGGTCGAGCTCGGAGACTTCTACTCGGGCGAGCAGCGCAAGCTGCTGCTCACAATCGACGTGCCGGCAATGGCGGCGCTGGGCCTCGCGCAGGTGTGCGAGCTCGAGCTGCAGTGGGTCGACATAGCGACCCTCGACAGCCACACGGTCACGATCCCGGTTCACATCAACGTAATCCCGGGCGATCAGGCCGCCGGTCGCATCCCGAACGCGACCGTGCGCACCGAGCTGGCGTTTCAGTCCGCGCAGCGGGCCAAGCGCCAGGCCGCCGACGCCCTGCGCCGCGGCGATGTCGACGCCGCGAGTCGCGCGTACGACGACGCCGGCCAGACGCTGAAGTCCTTCGCGGCCGAGGCGGCGCCGGCGATGGCCAGCGAGATCGCCGCCGAGGCGGACCTCCTCCTCGACCTCTCCGAGCGGGCTCGCTTCGAGGACGCGAGCCGCATGGCGAAGTTCAGCGAAGCCGACCGCCACCTCAAAGAGCGCAAGCGTGGCCGGCGCGCCGCTCCGCGAAGCGACGATGATGCCTAGCGATGACCAGGCGCTCCGTCCACACCGTCGGCATCGACCTCGCCGTGCAGAACGCCGGCACGGCGTCGTGCCGCATCGAGTGGAGGAGCGCTGGCCCAAAGATCGGCACGCCGCTTCTCGGGCGTTCTGACGACCAGCTGATGGAGGACGTCAAAGGCGCGGACATCGTCGGGATCGACGCGCCGTTCGGCTGGCCTGAGCCGTTCTTCGACGCGATCCGTGCGCACCGCGCACACGCTGCGTGGCCGGGCAGAGGCAAAGGGCTCGAGCAGTTCCGGCAGACGCTCCGGCTGCGCTGTACGGACCTGGTCGTCAAGCGGGAGGCACTCCTCACGCCCCTCAGCGTGTCGGCGGACAAGATCGCGGTGACCACCTTCCGTTGCGCGTTGCTGCTCGATCGACTCGAGCACGAGAAGCGATGGCGGATCGATCGCTCCGGCCTTACCGGGCGTGCCGTCGAGGTCTACCCGGCCGCCGCTCTCAAGCAGTGGGACCTGACCCAGCCGAAGAGCTACAAGGCCGCAGGCGCTCACGCGGAGCGCACGGCGATCGCCCGAGGCTTGGCCAAAGCATTGGACGTGACACTGCCGTCGGCAGTCGAGAAGGCATGTCGCGAGACCGACCACGCACTCGATGCCCTCGTCGTGGCGGTCGTCGCGCGAGCCGCAGCACTCGGCTGGACACGGCAGCCGTGGTCAGACGACGAGCGCGAGCGCGCCACCGTGGAGGGTTGGATTCACTTCCCCCACCCGGATGCGGCTCTCCGCCTGGTCGGGGGTGAACGCGCCCCGAAGGGGCCGGAGGGATGGCCTCCGCCTCGCAAGAAGAGCCGCGCCAAACGCGCCCGCTGATGCGGAGACACCGAGAGGAGGCTTGCCCGAGCGCATGATGCACCGCTGCCGGCCGAAGCACTCGCGAGTTCGCGCTGGGCGGACGCCCAATCGTGCACAGCCGCCGTACGGCGCCGGAAGCGCGCATGCAAGCGCTCCTCTTCGTTGCCCTCGCCGCGATCAGCTCAGAGCCTTCGGGCGTCTTCATCGCGGGCCTCGCTCCATCGCCACAGCTCGCATTTGTCCTGCAGACCACAGCGGTTGGCACCGCCCTCGGCTCGGGTATCGCGGCGCGCGCCAAGCGTCGGAACCCGGACGTCGACACGTGGTCGATCACCACTGCGTGGGCGAGCCTGGGATTCGTGATCGGCCTTGGTCTTCTGGTCGCGTCGTCCGTCAGCTGACTACGGGCCGCATCGGGCCAATCGACAGTTCGCCTGTCAGGTGGGGAGAATGCCTCGCGACATCGGTGCTCGACTCTTGAACCTTCGATGTCCAACCTCTCGACCATGACCTTCTCGAGCACATGACCCCCGACACACCGAACACGCCCGACATCGTGCGCCTTGTGCTTGGCGTTGCCCGGCTCGGCGAAAACGACTTGCGCGGCTGGTGGCAAGGCCACGCCCTCGATCGCACCGGCCAGTACGTGCTGTCCAGCATGTTCCGGCGAACGTGGCGACCGGCGGCTCTGCAGCTCGATATCTCCGCGGCCGCCCGTATGCACGACGAGCTGCTTGGGCGATCGACAGCGTTGCACCTGTTCTCCGATCTGCTGCCTTTCCGGCGTTGGGCGACTGGTTGGCTCGCCGAGCAGAAGACAACGGGCGTCACCCCCGATCTCCTCGCGAATCTGGAGGCGTTGACCGCTGAAGAGGCCGTAAGCACGCTGCAGGAGTTCTGCGGGGGGATCGAGTCGCCCGGCGGAGAGGCGCTCGGCAACGGTCTACTGCTCGGCCGACTCTCGAGCGCCGATCTTGACGACCCGGCGATGCTCCTGCGGACCGCGCGGCTACTCGGCGCTTCCTACCTCGACCAACCCGGGGCGCTGCGCCCCCCGTACTTCGATCTCGCTCGGTGAAACCGTTCACGTCGAACATCCAGAAGGGCGGCGCGTTGCTCGATGACGCTCGGAGAGTGGTGGACGTCTGGGCACTGGACCAGGACGTGAGCTGGAATCTGACCCAAATCTCTGAGCACAACCTGTTGGCAAAGCCGTCTCGGGCTCGGGCGGATGACGTCCTGCTCCGGGTTCTACGGCCGCGGCTCGTCGAGCCCGGCCCGCAGGTGATCGCAGCCTTGAAGCAGCTGCTGGCCTCGCCGCGAGGGTTCACCGATGCCTACTACTTCGAGGCGACTCGAGACGACGAGCTCCTGGCGGCATTCGCCGAGGGCCCGTTGTTCGAGTGGTGGGAGCGCGGGCAAATCGGAGTCGACGTCGACTCGGTTTCAGCATGGCTTGCCGAACTTGCCAACAGGGGGCAGACCCCTCCGTGGACGGAGACCATTCGGACGAAGGTCGCTAGGGGGCTATTGGCCGCGCTTCGAGACTTCGGAATCCTGAGCGGCGCGGCGCGCAAGGAGTTTGCCTCTCCGTCGCTCAGCATCGCCGGCTTCGGCTACGTCGCGTTCCGCCTTCATGAGAACGGGGTGTCATCGCGCGGGCTGTTGGGGAGCCAGGTCTGGCGGCGATGGCTGCTCGACTCCGCCCGGGTAACGGAGCTCTTCCAGGAAGCGGAGCGCCAGGGCTTGCTGCGCTACTCCTCTGCGGGCAGCGCCGTGCGGGTCGACTGGTTGCAGGACACGTTGTCGGAGGCGGTCTGTGCCGTTGCGTGAGGATCTGCGCGGCATCGGTCAGCGGGTCTTGGACTTCTACGAGCGCGGGGGCGAGCCTCCGTACCTGCTGTACGTGTATCCGCCCTCAGAAGAATGGGCCGTGCGTCGCGATCTTAAGGATCTTCAGCTATGGC
>JBBQNR010000125.1:0-6521 GCA_038330145.1 Solirubrobacterales bacterium | reverse complement strand
CGCGCCTTTACCGAGAGCTCGAGGAGGCCGTCGAGGAGGCCTATCCCAGTGCCGGCATCGTCGTCCCGCCGTTGCTGTCGTTCGGCACGTGGATCGGCGGCGACCGTGACGGCAACCCGAACGTCACCTCGACGGTGACGCTCCAAACGCTCGGTCTGATGCGACGAACGGCGCTGGACTTCCTTGTGCGACGCGTCGAGCGGCTCGCCGAGCGTGTGTCGGTGTCGAGCCTCGTGACAGATCGTGCGCCGCTGCTGGAACCAGCGCTGCGGGTCGGCGCCGAGCGCTTCCCCGAGCTGGCGAACGATTTGGCGCGGCGCAACCCTGAAGAGCCATACCGGCGGTTCTTCGCACAAGCCCGCGAGCGGCTGTGCGCGACCCGCGACGGAGAGGCGGAGGGTTACGGCGACGCGGCCGAGCTGCTCGCCGACCTGCGTCTTGCGGAGCGGGCGCTGCGCTCGCAGCGCGCCGACTGGATCGCGGCCGGCGACCTGCACGACGTGATCCGCCAGGTCGAGGTATTCGGCTTTCACATCGCGCCGCTGGACATACGCGAGCACGCGGCCCGCCACCGACGGGCGGTGGCTGAGCTCTTCGCGCTGCGGGGCGATGAGGGCGACTACCAGGGACTCGACGAGGCTGCTCGCCAATCGCTGCTCGCCCGTTCGCTTGCCGGCCCCACGACTCTGGTACCGGCAGACCCGGCGGCGCTGTCGCCGGCCGTGCGCGAGGTCCTCGACACCTTCACGATGCTTCGCGACGCGCTGTCGGACGGGTACCGTGGCGCGCTCGGCAGTTACGTCATCTCGGGGGCGGGCGCGCCATCCGACATGCTGGAGGTTCTCCTGCTGATGAAGGAGTCCGGCCTCGCAGGGGTCGACGGCGGACAAACGGCGCTGCCGATCGTTCCGCTGTTCGAGTTCGGCACAGCGCTGCGGGAAGCCGCCGCGACGATGACCGCACTGCTCGAACAGCCGGCCTACCGCGCCGCGCTCAGCTCCTGGGGCGAGAGGCAGGAGGTGATGCTCGGTTACTCGGACTCGAACAAGGACGTCGGCTACCTGGCCTCAGCGTGGGGCGTCCACGGTGCGCAGACGGAGCTCGCTGAGCTCCTGGGCGCGCACGGCGTGCGCTTTACCTTCTTTCACGGCCGCGGCGGCGCGCTGGGCCGCGGCGGTGGGCCCACCAACGTGGCGATCCTGGCCCAGCCTCCGGGCACGGTCGAGGGCCGCATCAAGCTGACCGAACAGGGTGAGGTTGTGGCCGCCAAGTACTCCACGCCGGAGATCGCCCACCGCGAGCTGGAGCTGGTGGCCGGAGCCACGCTCGTGTCGCGTCTGCTCCCGACGCCAACGGTCGAGCGGCTGCGTTTCTTCGAGGGGCTGCTCGAAGGGATGGCGGGCCGCTCGCGCGAGGTCTACCGCGATCTGGTCTACGGCCATCCCGGCTTCGAGCGGTTCTTCGAGCAGGCGACACCGATCGAAGAGATCGCTCGGCTGCGGCTCGGCTCGCGTCCCGCACGGCGCGGCGGCTCACAACGGATCGAGGAGCTTCGCGCGATCCCCTGGGTGTTCTCATGGACGCAGGCCCGCATCATCCTGCCGGGATGGTACGGGCTCGGCAGCGCACTCGCGTGGGCGCGCGAGGAGGCCGGGCTCCCACTGTTGCGGGAGATGGACCGTGACTGGCCGTTCTTCGCGGCCCTGCTGAGCAACGCCGAGATGGCCTTGGCGAAGGCGGATATAGCGATCGGAGAACGCTATGCCGAGCTCGTAGACGACGAGGCACTGCGCGAAGCGATCTGGCCCCGCATCCGCGCCGAGTACGAGCGCTCGCGCGATCTGCTGCTGGCGGTGACCGGCCAGGCGCGGCTCCTCGACCGAACGCCGGTGCTGCAGCGCTCGATCGAGCGCCGCAACCCGTACGTCGACCCGCTCTCGTTCATCCAGGTCGAATTGCTGCGCCGCGTGCGAGGGGACGGCCCCTCAGAGGAGCTCGTGCGGACGATGCTGCTGACGATCAACGGCATCGCAGGCGGCCTGCGAAATACGGGTTGACCGGCCATAGCCGCGAGGGCATCAAAGGATGGGCATCTCCCCGCGCCGTGGTACCTCGGTTCCTCACCCGAACCCCGCACACGAGGGATAGCGCGCGTGCGCGTCGTGCCTCGAGACTTGGCTTCATCGACCGGGCCGCTGGAGGTCTTATGACTGTGTTGTGTGCTGAAGCGGAGAACCTTCGACATGTGAAGGACGCGCTCGCGGGTCGCGTCTCTTCACCCGCATAGGAATGCGGGGTCAACCATGCGCTGGTTGAGGGGAACCGCACAGGAGGGCTCAGAGTCGAGTCCGACGGACTCAGCCCAACCCGACCGCCATGTCGACATTTTCGTCGAAAGCTACGTGCAGTGGCGCGAGGAGTGCGATGCACTCGAGAGCGCATATCAGCGATCGGCAGAATCGACACCGGCGGAACGCGACCTGGCGTTCTCGGTGTATCGCGCGGCTCTTGATCGCGAGGAGGAGGCTGCGTCCGTCTACAGCAAGATCTCGGCGGAGCTGGACGGCCGGGTCCGCGCGTGAAAAGAGTCCTGGAACGCCGGCCTGAGGTTGAAACGCCGTCAAGCCGTCTTAACGTCGTGGTCTGGGGCGCAGGCCAGCGGGTGGTCTGCGTTCACGGCAGCCTGTCCTGGGGAGAATTTGCCTTCCGGGCCCAGCGCCCCCTCGCGCAATCGAATGCGCTCGTCCTGCCCGACCGCCGCGGCTTCGGCGGGACCCCCGCCCGCGGTCGGGCGGACTTCGAGGTCGACGCGTGCGATGTCGCCTCGCTGCTTGGCGAGAGCGCCCATCTCGTGGGGCACTCGTACGGCGCTGTAGTCGCGCTGCTCGCTGCGGCGCAGCGACCGGACGCCGTGCGCACCTTGACCGTCGTCGAGCCAGCGGCATTCGCCGTGGCGAGGGGCGAGGCGTCGGTCGAGCAGCTGATCTCGGCGCTCGACGGTGTCTACCGCGCGGCCGCCGGCCTGACCGCGGCAGAGTTCGTGCTGCGCTTTCACGAGGCGTTCGGCTACACGCGCGGGCTGGACATCCCCGCAGACCCAAGCTTGACGAGCAAGGGGATCCACGCTGCCACCACCACCATGACCGAGCGGCCGCCCTGGGAGGCGGAGATCCCGCTCGATGCGCTGGCTGGCGCCGGCCGTCCCGCATTGGTCGTCTCGGGCCGATGGGACAACACCGTTTCGGGTGAGCAGGCGGTGGGCCACAGGGCATTCGACGCGGTCTGCGACACGCTGACCAGGGCGCTCGATGCGCGGCGGGTGACCATCGACGGCTGGGCTCATGGCTGCCAGTACTCCGGGAAGCCGTTCAACGACGCCCTACGATCGCTCTGGAGAGCTACCGTGCCTGCACGACGCAGGCCCCACGACTGAACCCTTCGGCTGTGGGATGGCGCCCCGGAGGCAGCTCTCGGACACTTGCAGGATGATCGACTTCACACTCACAGGCCACCGCGGCAACTCAGCACGCGCGACGCGGGCTTGATCGTGGACAAGTCCGAAGACAAGAGGAGCGCGTCCAGTCAGCGCCTCGTCATTGCACACGAAACGCTGGCGCCGCGCCGCGTAGAGGACGCCGTGGCCGCATGACGAGGGGCTCGAGGCAGCGAGTTCGCGTCTATGTCGCCGACGACCACCCGCTCTTCCTGCGCGGACTCGTACGCGAGGTCAGGGAGCGCCCTGACTTCGAGCTCGTCGGCCAGGGGACGAATGGCCGCCAGGCTCTGACGGACCTTGCGTCCCTCCAGCCGGACGTCGCCGTCCTGGATATGAGGATTCCCGTCCTGTCCGGTCTCGAGGTGCTTGCTGCCGTCAAGCGCGACGCCATCAGGACGCGGATTATCTTTCTCTCTGCCCACGTCAACAGCGACTTGGTCTATCGAGCAGTCGCCAACGGCGCCGCCGGCTACCTGTCCAAGGAAGCCGACCGCAACACGATCCTCGACGCGGTCGCGGCAGTGGCACGCGGCGAGGTCATCCTCGCTCCCGAGGTCCACACGGGGCTGGCAGGCGAGATCCGCCGACGCGAGGTAGTCGAGCGACCGATACTGACGCCAAGGGAGAAGGAGGTCCTGGCCATGACGGCGGAAGGCCTATCGGCACCGGAGATCGCCGCGCGGCTGCAGCTGGGCGCGGCGACGGTCAGGAGCCACCTACAGAACCTCTACGAGAAGCTGGGCGTGTCCGACCGCGCGGCTGCGGTCGCGGCCGCGATGCGGCGCGGCTTACTGGAGTGAGTGATCGTCATATGCGTCGCGCCATCAACCGGTGCGTTGCCCGGCGACTACCGCGGCGCGCGGACGCATGGCTGATCGAGCAACGCATACCCGCGGCTCGAGTACCGCCCGCGGCGATCGCGGCCGCACCGACGCGCTGACCGACATAGGGCCGGCGTCGACGGTCATGGACCTCGACGACCAGGAGGTCGCAGTCCTACGCGAGGTCGGCGCGCACTGGGGGCGGGCAATGGGAGGCAGGCAGGTGTGGTTGCGCGCCCTGCCGATCGATCCCGGCCTGCATCGGTTTCCGAGCTCGCCGCCGGTAGGCCGCGGCGGGCGTTTCGCGCCCGTCGACTTCGTCGCTAGCGCCGAGCCGGGAGAGGTCGTGGCCACACCGCACGCCGGCGCGACGCCATCCTTGTCGGGGCGGGTGGCTGCGTCGTGCCGGCGCGTGCTGTTCGGCGCGCCGCTGGCCGGCAGCGCCGTGGCGCACGAGCGGATGCGCAAGCTCGTGGCATTGCCGATCCTCTCCTCGGACGCGCTTTCGTCAGTGGCCTACGGACCCGAGGCGATGCTCGCCGTGCTCGCCCTCGCCGGCAGCGGCGCGCTCGGACTCGCTCTTCCGATCGCGTTGGCGATCGTCGTGCTGATGGTCGCAGTCGGCTTCTCCTACCGACAGCTGATCCGCGCCTATCCGCATGGCGGCGGGTCTTACATAGTGGCCCGCGAGAACCTCGGCGAGCTTCCTGCACTGATCGCCGCGGCAGGCCTGCTGATCGAATATGTGTTGACCGTCGCCGTTTCGATCTCCGCGGGCATCGGGGCGATCACCTCGGCGGCCCCCGGCCTCGCAGATGACACCATCCCGTTGGGTTTGGTCGCGGTCGCGCTGCTGCTGGCCGGCAACCTACGTGGCGTGCGTGAGGCCGGCACGATCTTCTCGGTGCCGACCTACGCATTCGTCGTTGCCGTGTTCGCACTGATTGTCGTAGGACTCATAAACGCCTCCGCGCATGGGTTAGCGCCTGCGCCCGTAGTAGGGCCCGGGCCGCTCGAGGGGGTCACCTTGCTGCTTGTGCTGCGCGCGTTCGCCTCGGGCGCAACCGCGATGACCGGGATCGAGGCGATCTCCAACGCCGTGCCGGCCTTCAAGGACCCGGCCGCAGGCAACGCCCGCACTGTGCTGACAGCGATGGTTGCTCTGCTCGTTGCGATGTTCGCGGGTCTGGTCGTACTGATGCACCTCTATGGCGTTGTCCCACACCCTGACCAAACTGCCCTTTCGCAACTCGCCCATCGCAGCTTCGGCGCGGGCCCTTTGTACGCCTACGTGCAGATCACCACGGCAATGGTGTTGCTCCTGGCCGCCAACACGGCTTTCAACGGGTTCCCGCGCCTGCTCTCGTTTATGGCTCGCAATGGCCATGCGCCGCGCGTCTTCCTGCGGCTCGGCGACCGGCTTGCATTCAGCAACGGCACAATCGCGCTCGCGGCTGGCGCCGCGCTGCTATTTGTCGTCTTCGCCGGTCGCACGGAAGCGCTGATCCCGCTCTACGCCGTCGGCGTGTTTGTCGCATTCACCCTCTCCCAGGCCGGCATGGTGGTGCACTGGTGGCGCCGCCGAGAGAAGCACTGGCGCAAGGGCATACTGCTCAACGCCGTTGGGTCTGCACTCTCGGCGATCGTGTTCGTGATCGCCGGCGTGACCAAGTTCAGCCAGGGCGCTTGGGTCGCGCTGCTGCTGATCGTCCTGCTGGTGGTCCTCTCGTGGCGCATCCGCCGGCATTACGACACGGTGCGCCGGGCGCTCGCGCTGCACTCGCCCGAGGCCGCCCCGACCCGCCACGCGATCGTGCCCGGGCGGTTCGAGGTCCTCGAGCGCGGAACTCCGCAACTTGTCGGAGACGAGGGGGAGGAGAGCCCCGAGCAGCTACACCACCTCGCGGTAGTGCCGATCGTTCATCTCGACCTATTGAGCCTGCGGGCCCTTGCCTACGCAGCCTCCCTCGGCCAGCCGGTGCTGGCCGTGCACCTCAGCCCCAGCGACGACGAGGCCGAACGCTTCCGCGACTACTGGACGGCATGGGGCGATCACCTACCGCTCGAGATCGTCGCCTCGCCCTACCGAGCGCTCGTCGCGCCGCTGGCACGCTACATCGACGCTCTACGGTCCCAAAGGTCGGGAGTCACCCTCACGGTCGTCCTGCCAGAGCTGGTCGTCAAGCATGGCTGGCACCGGCCCC
>JBBQNR010000124.1:0-6722 GCA_038330145.1 Solirubrobacterales bacterium | reverse complement strand
GGGGCGCCACGCCGTGTAACGGCCGTGTGACGATCACAGCCGGACGTCCGCTCGGGGCGGGGGTCGACCCCTCCACCGATGCGTGGGCCACGTTCGACTCCGCGCTCGGGAAGAACAACCTGGACGCTCCGGCGAGCACGTATCGCAATTGCACGATCTCCCTGGCCCGCTGGCTCTGGCCGACGGCGGCCAGCATGGTCGACGACTGGGACATGCTCTGCACGACCACGGTCCACGAGATGGGTCATCTCCTGGGCCACCCCCACGATCTACGGCGTGGCAGCGTCATGGCACCCGTCTTCACCGACGGCTCGAACGTCCCGTCGGTCTGCAAGGCCGCGCGTCCGCGCTCGGCGCGCTGAGCGGTTTGGGGCGCATCTGCTCGGTCGTCATCTGCGTGGACACCGGGGCTGTCCGGGCTGCTCGAGCGCCTGCTGCCGCTCTAGACTGACGCTTCCCGCACGGAACGCCTCGTAGATCCGTTTCGCCGCGTCCCTCCCGTCCCCAGCGTCCCCGCGTAGGCACGATCTGGACGCATGAGACGTAGCAGTTGGTACTACGGCCGGTACTACGGGACGGAGCGCAGGCCCACGTGTCCCTTGGAGCAGCGCCGCCCAGCGGCGCATGAGGCTGATCGACGGTGTCGTTCTCCAAGTCGAAGGAGAGCGGGATTGCAGTGATGGCAACTTGTGCTTCATGGCTACAGCCGCGAGGATCGGCGCCCCGGCGAGTCACAAGCGACGTAGGAAGAGGTGTCATGGATTCGAAGGTGCTCATCAACTTGGCGACCGGTCTAGAGGATGCCGAGCGTGTGACCGTCGCCTTCCTCGTCGCGGGCGCGGCCTTGGAGCGCGATCGGGACGTCGCGATGTTCTTGACAAAGGAAGCTGTGCGTCTCGCGATGCCTGGCCACGCCGAAGGCGTTGCTTGCGATGGATGCCCGCCCTTGCCCCGGCTTTTCGAGCAGTTCGCGCTGGGCGGCGGCGAGCTGCTCGTGTGTCCGATCTGCGTGAAGTCGCGCAAGCTCGATGAGGACGCGTTCGTAGGCAACGCCCGTGTGGCCGGTGCCACACCCATGTGGGAGTGGCTCGGGGATGAAGCGGGGACAGTCTTCAGCTACTGAGCGACACGACCGCCCGTTCCCTCTACAACGGCCTCGATGCAAGGGATGCCGTACCCGCTGGGCGTGGTCCGCTGCACATCACGCGCATCCAGACGACCCATTGTTCGTCCTCGCGCACGTAAGCCTGCTGCTCGTAGATGAACAGGCCGGCACTCGGAATTCATTGCGGTCCACGATCTACGCATCTAGGCGTGGTGGCGCCGGCGCCCGACACTCGGGCGATAGCTTGACGTGCGGGAGACGAACGGCAGGTTCACCGGTCGTGTGCGAGAGTCGCCAGGTGACCCTGCACTCCGACGAGCCGGGCCGGGGCTTTCTCTTGGTCACTTGGGACGGTGGGGGAAACACGCCCCCGATGCGGGCCGTCGCCGCTGCTCTGCTCGCCCGTGGCCACGGCGTTCGGGTGGTGGGGCCGGAGTGCCGTCGCTCGTCCTACGAGCCCCTGGGTGCCCGCTTCGAGGCCTACGTGCATGCGCCGGAGCACGACGCCGGCAATCCAGAGACCGACATCGTCCGCGACTGGGAGGCGCGGACGCCGATCGGGGCGTTCGCCCGCATGCGCGACAACCTGATGTTCGGGCCCGCCGCAGCGTTCGCCCGCGAGGTCGAGGCCGCGGTGCAACGCGAGCGGCCAGAGGGCGCGATGATCGACTACATGCTCACGGGCGCGGCCGCCGGAGCCCGGCATGCCGGTGTCCCTGCTGTGGGGCTCGTGCACAGCGTCTACCCGCTACCGGTCGCCGGCGTGCCGCCCTTCGGCTTGGGGCTGGCTCCGCCGCGGGGCCCGGCGGGGCGGATCCGCGACCGCTTGCTGGCCCGCGTGGCGCTGCGCCCCTTTGCGGTGGGCCTCGACTCGCTGAACAGCGTGCGGCGCGCATCGGGCTTGCCGGAGGTCGAGCACCTCGAGGGGCTCCTGGACGACTTCGCCTCGGTCGTCGTCGTGGTCCCGCCCGAGTTCGACCTCGCGGCCCGGGCGCCCCGTCCGCCGAAGGCCAGCTTCGTCGGCCACCTCGAGCCGCCGACCCCCGAGGTCGGCTGGGAGAGCCCCTGGCCGGCCGACGATCCGCGACCCCTGATCGTGGTGAGCCTGAGCACCACCTTCATGGACCAGCGCGCTCTGGCGACCCGGATCGTGCAGGCGCTGGGCGAGATGACGGTGCGGGCGCTGGTCACCACCGGGCCCGCGCTCGACCTCGATGGCGTTCCGATCCCCGACAACGTCGCCCTCGCCGCCTTCGTCCCGCACGCGGCGGTGATGCCCCAGGCCTCGGTGGTCGTCACCCACGCCGGCCTTGGCACCGTCGCGGCGGCGCTGCGGGCCGGGGTGCCGCTCGTTTGCCTGCCATCCGGACGCGATCAGCCCGACAACGCGGTCCGGGTCGCCGAGGCCGGTGCCGGGATCCGACTCCCCGAACGCGCCTCGGCCAACAGGATCCGCGCCGCGATCCAGCGTGCGCTCACACAGCCCGAGCTCCAGGCGGGGGCACATCGCATGCAGGCCGCCTTCGCTCGCGACGGGGCTCCCGCGGTCGTGGCCATCCTCGAGACGATGGCTGGCCACGCGAGCTGACGATGTGCAGGTCGCTAGCGGGGCGTCCGGCGACCTTCACACTCGCGAAAGGGGAAATACCGGGCTATGTGACTGCGTAGACCTGCCAAGCGTCCGGTATTCCCTTGAGCTCGTGTGAGCCCCGGTCGGTGAATCTGAAGCTTGAGCCGGCGAGGAGGTCGGCGACGGTCCGCGAGACGAGCACCTCGGACGGGATCGCGCACGCCTGCACGCGAGCAGCGAGGTTCACAGCGGTCCCGGAGATATCGGAACCACGCAGCTCGATCACACCGGTGTGCAGGCCGGCACGAATCTCCAGGCCGAGCGCCTGGGAGCCATCGCGCAGGGCCCATGCGGCTTCGATCGCGCGGGCGGGGCCGTCGAACGTGGCGAGAAACCCGTCGCCGGTGTGCTTGATCTCGCGTCCGCGAAAGCGCTCAAGCTGCCGGCGAACCATCGCGTCGTGACGGTCGAGCAATGCGCGCCAGTCGTGATCTCCGACCGATGCGGCGGTTTGGGTGGAGTTGACGATATCCGTGAAGAGGACTGTCGCCAGCGCGCTGTCGGGCGAGCCTGCCCCCCGGTGGCCGGTGACGAACTCCTCGATCTCGTCGATGCAGCCCTCCATCGTGAAGTGATCGATGCCCGCAACTTCGACGAAGCGCGCACCTGGGATGTGCTCGGCGTACCAGCGCCCCTGGTCGATCGGACATAGGAGCTCACCCTGACGGTGAAGGACCAGCGTCGGCACCGCGACGGCCGGGAGCACGTCGCGGATGTCCTGGTGAACCGTCATCCGCATGTACGCGCGGGCGGCCGGCGGGGAGAAGGCCAGGCGCTGCATGCGGGCAAGTGTTGAGCGCCAGACGGCGTCGTCAACGCGGCTCGGGGTGATGACCTCGATCGCCGCGGGTTGCTCAGGATCGCCCCAGCGCTGCTCCAACGCGTCGAGCGCCGCCTCCCAGCCTTCGACCGAAAGCGCCGGAGCGTAGCCCGGGTCAGGCAGCAAACGCGCCGATGCGCTGTAAGCGATCAGGCCACTGACGCGCTCCGGGAACGTCGCAGCGAACACCGTCGCAACTGGAACACCGTCAGCCTGTGCCAGCAAGACCGCACGCTCGACGCCGACCGCGTCCATCACCGCACGGATGTCATCCATGCGTTCGTCGAGCCGCAGCTCCTCACCGCTAGGCAGGCGATCTGACATGCCCGTCCCGCGCTTGTCGAAGGCAATCAACCGCGCGAAGGACGCAACTCGGCGCGAGAAGTCCGCAAACCCCGCGTCCTGCCAAACCGCCTCAATGTGGTTAAGAAACCCAGGAACGAGTACGACATCCGGCCCGTCCCCACTGACCTGATAAGCGATGCTGGCCCGGCCCGCCTGGACATAGCGCGTCGGCGGAGGACCATCTCGGACTCGGGAAGCCACCAAACCGAAAACCTAACCATGCGCCCAAACGACGCGCAAGTCGAGAGCCCTCGACGCCCAGGTGTTCGAGTCCGAGCGCGGTCCAAGAATAAGGCCTCGCCTGAGACCGTTCTGTCTCCTAGCCCGATTCTCGCGCCTCCTGGTGCCTCTGAAACGGCCGATCTCCCTTGAAAGAGCCGATCGAACATAGAACCTTATTGGAACCCCGGAGCCGGCAGAAGCGAGCGCGTTAAGGGGCCAGAAATCTCGAAAGGCTGTTTTGCAGGAACTTTGTAGTCGGGGCGACTGGATTTGAACCAGCGACCGCTCGGCCCCCAGCCGACACCCGGTACCTGTAGATCCGTCGCTCCGCGTCCCTCCCGTCCCAAGCGTCCCCGCGTAGGCACGATCTGGACGCATAGGACGCAGCAGTCGGTACTACGGTGGTACGACGGAGCCTGTTGGCCTCTACGCGACGGCACTCACGTCTGTAAGCACCCGTGCCGTGGGCGTGCCGTCGAGCGCCGGGGAGGCCTCCGCGGAAGCCCACACCGTCGTCTCCAAGAAGCCTTTGAAAGCGGTGGCTTCCTCAACGCTGTCGAAGTCCAACGTGATGTAGATGTACTTGTCATCGTCGACGGGCTGACGCACCTGGTGCGCGCGTACCCCGGCCTTCGTCCGGGCCTCCTCGAACCTCTTGAAAGCGCCCAGCCAAGTCTGCAGATCACTAATCGGATGCTCGATGTGCAATGTCGCCATTTCTGCTCCCTCTGCTCAGTGGACCGACGATACCCTCCCGCAGACGAAGTCGTTACCTGTCTGTCCGTCGCTCCGCGACCGTCCCTTCCCCAGCGTCCCCGCCGATGCACGATCTGGACGCATCGATGGCCTGATCGTTCAGCACCGGGCCCGCGCCTCCCAGCACTACCAAGCGATTGGCAACCGGTCTGCAGGGCTAGGCCAGCGGTTCTGCGGGAAAGCGCAGGCCGAAGCGCTGGATCAGGTCGGGGACGCTGTCGGGGTTCATCTCTAGGGCGTAGCGCTGGCAGAGTTCGCCGAGTTGGTCGGGCTGCGCTTGCCCGACGCCGCCGAGGTCGACCAACTCAGAAAAGAACCCTTCGAAGCCGGCGGGAGAGATGATCTCGAGGATGCGGCAGGGCTCGTCGCCAGCGTTCCAAAAGGTGTGCCACTGACCGCGCGGCTTGTGCACAAGGTCGCCCGGCCCCGCTTCAAGGTGCTCGTCGCCCAGCAGCGCGCCCATGCGCCCTTCGATGACGAAGCTGTACTCGTCCTCGTTGTTGTGGCGGTGAAGCGGCGCGGCGAGCGCGTGTGCTGACATCGGGTGCTCGACAATTGAGAAGCGATCTTCAGCTTCCGCCCCATCGATCATGAAGCGCACCCCGATGCTTCCCAGAAACCCGGCCTTTCCATCGGTGGGTCCGACGACTTTCGCTGCGGCAGCGCTCATAACACCCTCTTTTCAGTGGACAATGATGTTGCGGGAAAACTAGGGCACGTCAGCCTCGTCTGTCAAGCTTTCACAGAACGCTAATGACCGATCAAAAGCGCACCTACCGCATGAAGGCGCGCGCCGAGTCCCAGGACCGCACTCGCCAGCGCATCACCGAGAGCGCCGTGGAGCTACATGGCACGCTGGGCCCCTCACGCACAACGATGAGCGCTGTCGCGGCGCGCGCCGGCGTGCGCCGCTCGACGCTCTACCGCCACTTCCCCGACGAAGCGGCGCTGTTCGTCGCCTGCTCGGGTCACTGGGCCTCGCGGCATCCGCTGCCCGACATCGAGAGCTGGACGGCGGTGAGCGATCCCGACGAGCGCCTACACCTCGCGCTAAGCGAGCTCTACGCGTACTACGAGGGCGCCGAGCCGATGCTCTCGAACATCGTTCGGGACTTGGAGCTTGTGGATGCCGTGCGCCAGCAATTCGCGATGTTCCTCGCCTACGTGGAGGCCGCGCGGACCATCCTGATGCGAGACCGCCGAGGCCGCGGCCGCGTCGCCCACAGAACGCAGGCGACAGTTGGGCACGCCATGTCCTTCACAACATGGAGCTCACTCGTACGCGAGCAAGGATGCACCCGTCAGGAGGCCGTAGACATGATGTGCCGGCTCACTGCACCGTGACAGTCCGGTCCGTGCCGAAAGGCTCTTGGCCAATGGTTGATCGATACCCGATTGATGCCTGCCTCACCTCATCCGACGGGTTACTCGGATCGGCCTCACAACGGAGCCCCGCTTCGAGAGCGGGATCCCATCCAGTCGGGGCGACTGGATTTGAACCAGCGACCGCTCGGCCCCCAGCCGACGGCGACCATCTGTAGATCTGTCGCTCTGCGTCCCTCCGGTCCCCACCGTCCCCGCGTAGGCACGATCTGGACGCATGAGACACAGCGGTCGGTACTACGGCCGGTACTACGAGCCTGTTGGTCTGGCCTGGATCGCGAGCCGATGTCGGGGTCGCGCTGTGCGATGGGACGGGTGGCTTGACTTGGGTGAGCTTCCGGGAGGAGACTCGCGGTAAGCAACCGAGGAGGGCGACATGGCCTGGAAGATCGATGGCCGTTACTTCGAGAATTGTTCCTGCGACGTGCCGTGCCCATGCACAGTGTCGATGGATCTCGGTG
>JBBQNR010000123.1:0-6796 GCA_038330145.1 Solirubrobacterales bacterium | reverse complement strand
GCCCTGACTGCCCGCTCGCTGCTCGGCCCCAACCCGATCCTGGGCGCACGCTTCTACGGCGTCGGCAATGAGCTGGAGGTGACGCTGGCCGTGATCGGGCTGCTGGGAATCGGCGCCGCGCTGGCAATGGCTCCGCCGCGCAGGCTGGCCTGGGGCTTCGTGATCGGCGGCACTCTGGTGGCCTTTGCGCTCAGCTGGGGACGGCTCGGCGCCGACGTCGGCGCGGCGGTGATGCTGGCCGCCGGCTCCGCCGCGGCGGCGGTCGCCGCGCTTGGCGAGCGACCCGGCGGGCGCCGGATCGCGATCGTGCTGCTGGCCCCCGCCGCGGCGCTGGGGGCGCTAGCCCTGCTCGATCTCGCGACCGGGGGCAACGCCCACTTCACGCGCTCGGTTCTGCACGCCGGCGGTCTGGGCGGCCTGGCCGACGTGGCGCAGCGGCGCGTGGAGCTGAGCTACAACTCGCTCGGCCGCGGCATCATCTGGCTGCTGGTGCTCGTGGCCACGGCGGCGATCGTTTGGGGTCTGCGCTCGCGACAGCGGCTGCTGTCCGAGCTGGAGCCGCTGCCAGGCATGCGGGCGGCGCTCTGGGGCGCGCTGGTGGCGGTCGTCGTGGGCGCCCTCTCGAACGACTCAGGGCCCATCATCCTGCTGATCGGGACCAGTTACCTCACGCTGGCCGCAGGGTACTTGCACGAGCCGCCGAAATCAGGATCCAAAGCCCGAGTGCGCCGCTGGTAGCATCGAAAGCGGTCGCCCTTCGTCTCTCGTCTGGAGCAGCTCCGAATGCGCATCGCTCTCGTCTCTCCATACTCTTGGACTTTCCCGGGCGGAGTAACCCGCCACATCGACGAGCTTGCCTCGGAGCTGCTGGCTCAGGGCCACCACGTTCGAATCCTGTCGCCGGTCGACCCCGATGACCGCGTCACTCGCCTCATTCACCGCCGCAGCCCCGAGCAGGTCGAGCTTCCGGACCACTTGATCTCGCTCGGTCGTACCGCCGGGCTGCCGATGAACGGATCGGTCTCGAACCTGTGTGTGTTTCCTGAAAGCGTGGTTCGCCTGCGGCGCGAGCTGAGAGCCGGGCGCTTCGACGTCGTGCACGTGCACGAGCCGGTCACGCCGATGGTGGGCTGGGACACGTGCTGCTTCGACGACGCCCCCGTGGTCGGCACCTTCCACGCCTATGCGACCAAGTGGGCCCCTCACACGATCGCCACGCTGCTGGGGGCAAGGCGCCTCTTCAACAAGCTGCACGCTCGCATCGCGGTTTCGGACGCGGCGCGCTGGACGGGAGAGCGCTTTTTCGGCGGCCACTACAACGTGATCCCCAACGGCGTCGACGTGTCGGCCGCGCCGGTCGGGGACAAGCCGCCGTCGGAGGACTTCCGCATCCTTTTCGTCGGCCGCGCCGACGATCGCAAGGGACTGCCCGTGCTGCTGTCGGCGTTCTCCGGCCTGCGCGAGCACGTACCGGCCCGCCTCGAGCTGATCGGAGCGTCGACCGAGGCGGTGGAGCCATACGTCGCGGAGCTGCACGGTGGCACAGAGGACGTCGAGTTCCTGGGCAGCGTGGGCGACGACGAGTTGTGGCGGCGGCTGCACGCGGCCGACGTGCTCTGCGCTCCTTCGCTCAGCGGAGAGAGCTTCGGCATGGTGCTGATCGAGGCCTTCGCGGCCGGTACGCCGGTGGTCGCCTCCGACATCCCCGGCTACCGCCAGGTCGTCCGCCACCGCCGCGACGGGCTGCTGGTGCCCCCCGGGCGGCCGCTCGAGGTGGCCGAGGCTCTGCACTCGATGTGGTTCGATCCCTCCGCCCGGCGGCGCATGGGCGAGGCTGCTCGCACCAGGGCTGCGGACTTCTCCTGGTCGCACGTGGCCGCGCAGGTCACGGACGTCTACGAGCAGGCGCTCCAGGCCCCCAGGCCGGCTGGCGCACGCGAGCGGTTCGCGGTCAAGGCGGGCCTGCGCGCGGCGGATCTTTCGGACCGGCGGCCGGCTCGCCGGCTGCCCTCGCTGGAACCGGCCCCCCCGCGCACCATGCGTGCCCGTCTGGGAGGCATGGCGCGCCGCGTCGGGCTGGCCCTGTCGGCCTTGATGGGCGTCCTGCTCGCCTACCTCGCCTTCCAACACGTCGACTTCCACCGCGTATTCAAGATGCTCGTGCACTCCAGCCCGGCCTGGGTGCTGGCCGCGCTGGCGCTGTTCTCTGCCTCGATGCTGCTTCGCGCCGTCTCCTGGCACGCCATCGTCAAGGCCGCCCTGCCTCACAGTCGCGTAAAGCGGCGCGTGATCCTGAGCGGGACCATGATCGGGGTGCTGATGTCCGCGACGCTGCCGGCCCGCCTCGGCGAGCCGTCGCGCGCCTTGATAGTGGCGCGCCGCATCGGTCGCATGCGCGAGACGCTGCCGGTGCTGGTCGGCACGCTGGTTTCGCAGACGCTGTTGAACGTGCTGGCTCTCGGCCTGCTCGGCGTTCTGGTTGCGAGCACGAGCACGCTCTTCCGCGGCCACGAGACGGCGCTGGCGATGGTCGGGCTGGTCCCGGTCGGGCTGGTCGCGGCCGTGCTGGTGGCGCCCTGGGCGCTGCAGTCGAACGGCCGCCTGCTGTCTCACAACGGCACCCTGGCGCGTCTGACCAGAGCCGCGGTGTCAGCTCTGATCAGGCTTCGCAAGGGCCTGGAGGTCTTTCGCCGTCCACGGCTGGCGGCATGGGCGATCAGCGCCCAGCTCTCAGCCTGGGCGCTCCAGCTGCTCGGCGCCTACGCGCTGCTGGCCGCGCTCAACCTCGACAGCCGGGTGGGCATAGGGGCTGCGGCGGCGGTGCTGTTCGCGGTCAACGTCACCGCCGTGCTGCCGGTGACCCCCTCCAACGTCGGTGTCTTCCAGTTCGCCGTCGTGACGGTGCTGTCGGGCGTATATGGAGTCCCGGCGGCGGCCGCGCTCGGTTACGGAATCATCCTTCAGGCGGTCGAGATCGCGACCGCCGTCGCCTTCGGCCTCCCGGCGCTGATCGGGGAGGGCCTGTCGTGGCGCGACGTTCGCATGCGGGCCATCGCCGCATCACCGGTGCAGCTCACGCCTCGCGATTCCCGATCTCGGGCGGCTAGCTCACCGATGCGGCCCCGCTAGGCGACCGCGCGCTCGTCCGTCGTGCGCGTGGGTAGCGTCGGCCATTCGTCCAGGTCTCTGGCCGCTTCGCGTATCTCGGGCAGCGGGCATTCTCTGGCCGAGCAGCCTGCCCGCCTGGCCAGGCCTGCGATCGCTGTCCCTACCGTGCCCCAGAAGTGGGTCTCCTGGCGGCGGTGCTCCAAGTCGTCCATGAGTGGAGTGTTCATGCTCTCCCTGAGTCGTCCATGAGTGGAGTGTTCTTGTTTCCTTTATCGAACGCGCCGCTCCCGAGGTTTAGCTCGGTCATATCCCCTTGATATCCTCGCCCCTTGCGGGCGGCCGTTGTTCGCATCCGTGCACGCCGCCTCCCACTCTGCAAAAACCGCCGCCAGGAGGATCGAATCTTGCCGAAGGCCCGCTCCAACGTCTCCGGATTCCCACGCATCGGCCCTCAGCGTGAGCTGAAGATGGCGACCGAGGCCTACTGGGCGGGTCAGCGCCCGCTCGACCAGCTTCTGGAAACCGCCTCCGGCCTACGCGCAGACAACTGGAAGCTTCAGCGCGCGGCGGGCATCGATCTGATCCCGTCCAACGACTTCTCGCTCTACGACCAGATGCTGGACATGATCGCGCTGGTCGGAGCGGTGCCCGAGCGATACGGCTGGGACGCGTCCTCCGGCGACGTGGACCGCGACACCTACTTCGCGATGGCGCGCGGCCGCCAGGAGGGCGGGGTGGACGTCACCGCGATGGAGATGACGAAGTGGTTCGACAGCAACTACCACTACATCGTCCCCGAGCTGCGCAAGGACACGCAGTTCTCGTTCTCCTCGCGCAAGCCGCTCGACGAGTACGAGGAGGCGAAGGCGCTCGGCATCGAGACCAAGCCGGTCCTGATCGGGCCGCTCAGCTTCCTGCTGCTCGGCAAGGCCGCCGAGGGTGAGTTCGACCGCCTGCAGCTGCTCGACTCTCTCGTCGAGGTCTACGCGCGCGTGCTGGAGGAGCTCGGCAGAGCGGGCGCGGAGTGGGTCCAGATCGACGAGCCCGTGCTGGTCGAGGACCGCACCCCGGCCGAGCTGGAGGCGCTGGAGCGTGCCTACCGCAGGTTGGGTGAGGTCGAGGGGCGTCCGAAGATCCTGCTCAACACCTACTTCGACCACGTCGGCGAGGCGTTTCCGGTGCTGGCCAAGCTGCCGGTCGAGGGCATCGGCCTCGACATCGTGCGCGGCGAGCAAAACCTGGACCTGATCCGGCGCCACGGCTGGCCGCAGGGCAAGACGCTGTTCGCGGGGGTCGTATCCGGCCGCAACGTCTGGATAAACGACCTCGAGCGAAGCCTCGGCCTGCTCGGCGAGCTGCGGACTCTGGCCGGCGACGACCTCGTCGTGTCGACCTCCTGCTCGCTTCTGCACTGCCCGATCGACAAGCGCAACGAGCCCAACCTCGACGACGAGGTGCTGAGCTGGATGTCGTTCGCCGTCCAGAAGCTGGACGAGGTGGCGGCACTGACGAAGGCGCTCAACGAGGGCGAGCAGGCGATCGCCCAGGCGCTCGACTCCAACCGCAAGGCCCTCGACGACCGCAGCACGTCCGAGCGCACCCGCAATCCCGCCGTGCGCGAGCGGATGGCGAACATCTCCGACGCCGACGCACGCAGGCAGAGCGCTTTCCCGCAGCGGCGCGACGCCCAGCATCATCGCCTCGGGTTGCCGCTGTTCCCGACCACGACGATCGGCTCGTTCCCTCAGACGCAGGAGATCCGCCAGGCCAGGGCTCGGCTTCGCAAGGGCCAGATCGACGAGCAGCAGTACCTCGGCCTGATGCGCGGCGAGATCGAGCGCGTGATCCGTCTCCAGGAGGACATCGGCCTCGACGTGCTGGTGCACGGCGAGCCGGAGCGCAACGACATGGTCCAGTACTTCGCCGAGCAGATGGACGGCTACGTGTTCACGGACAACGCCTGGGTGCAGTCGTACGGCTCGCGCTACGTGCGTCCGCCGATCCTTTTCGGCGACGTCTCACGCCGCAACGCGATGACGGTCGAATGGGCTAAGTACGCGCAGTCGCTTTCCGAACGGCCGGTGAAGGGCATGCTGACCGGCCCGGTGACGATGTTGATGTGGTCGTTCGTTCGCGACGACCAACCACGGTCGGAGACTTGCCGTCAGCTCTCGCTTGCGATTCGCGAGGAGGTGTCAGACCTCGAGGCCGCCGACGTTGAGATCATCCAGGTCGACGAGCCGGCGATCCGCGAGGGGCTGCCCCTGCGCAGCGACCGCTGGAACGAGTACCTGGACTGGGCGGTCGAGAGCTTCCGGCTGTCAACCTGCTCGGTCCGCGACGACACGCAGATCCAGACACACATGTGCTACTCCGAGTTCGGCGACATCATGAAGCAGATTCAGGAGATGGACGCCGACGTATTGCTGATCGAGGCCGCGCGCTCGAGGATGGAATTGCTCGAGGACTGGAAACGCACCGGCTACGAGAATGAGATCGGCCCGGGCCTCTATGACATCCACTCGCCGCGCATTCCCTCGACCGAGGAGATGGCGGAGCTGTTGCGGCTAGCCGCACAGGTGCTGGAGCCCGAGCAGCTCTGGGTCGACCCCGACTGCGGCCTCAAGACGCGCCGCTACGAAGAGGTCGAGCCGTCGCTTCGCAACATGGTCGAGGCGGCCAGGCAGCTGCGCGAAGAGCTGGTCCCGGCCGGCCGCTAGCCCGGACCCGGCTTCCGGCAGCGGGGCGGTCTCAGTTGACCTGAACGGGGTGGGGCTTCTCGCTGACGCGTGCGATGAAGCTGCCGCTGGGCGCGCTGCCGTCGGTGGAGACGGCCTTCGCCTTGCCGTCGAGGCCCGCGCCGACGCGGAAGCGCAGCGTGTAGGTGCCGGCCCGCACGGCCGAGACCTTCCAGACCAACGTGCGGGTCTGTCCCTTGGGCACCGTGCCCACCGCCCATGTGTCCGTGTACGCCGTGCTGGCGTTGCCCGGGCCCTCTTCGACGGTCCAGATCGGCCGCTGCGGGTCGGACTGGTCCAGGTTCTCCTTGCGCATGCTGAAGCCGTCCACCGTCACGGAGAGGTTGGGTATCGCGCGGTTGTCGGCGTTGCGGACCTTGATTCGAAGCTCGGATTCATCCGCGAGCCGCTGTCGGCCGGGAAAGGAGGCGTCGACCACCTCGACTCGCCAGGTGCCCTCGTCCTCGTCCGCGTCCTGCTTCTCGCCGCCGCCGCAGCCCGCGGCGGCGAACAGCGCCAGCGCGAGGATGGCGAGCATCAGAGCCCGCATCGTCGCCGTGCGGCGGATGGACGTCAACCTCACCATCAGGCCAGAACATACCTGCAAAGGGAGAAGGCCGGCCACGTTGGTCCGTCGCGCCCCGTCTCTCGCCGTTCTTGCAAAAGGCCGGCCTGCGGCGTTGTGGATGTGGTGGCAGGGGGTTCCGCTTTCCCGTATTCTTCCTGCCAAGCAGCTATCGCCGAGGGCTTCGACCTGCGCGAGTCGAGCAAGATCGGGCAGGCCGGGGGGAGGAATTTCAGAGTCTTGAGGAGCTAGATGGTTCGCACTGCCGCCGACCGGGCCTTTCTGCCGGCAAAGAACCTCTTCGAGCAGGTGGGGGACATGATGATCCTCACCGGCAAGACGATCGTCTCTGCAATCCGCCCGCCCTACCCCTACGGCGGCGAGT
>JBBQNR010000122.1:0-6883 GCA_038330145.1 Solirubrobacterales bacterium | reverse complement strand
GGCGAGCTGATTCGAGAGTCGGGTAATAGCGTCATCCGCGTGAACCTCCCGAACGAAGAGGCGCTCACGCGGCTTGCCGGGCAACTGCGTGCGATGGACTGCGAGTCAGAGTCGTTGCACACGTGGCTGGCAGTCAGCATTCCGGCCAACATCTCCTACGCACCAATCTTGAAGCTGCTCCGCGAGGGCGAAGAGGAAGCACGTTGGGACTTTGAGGAAGCGGTACTCTGTCATACCGTGGCTCCTGGTGAGATCGAACCGTGGCCCTTCCTGCGGACGGAAGAGTGACCGACCGGCTGACCGCCGCCCCCAGATAACGCCACATGACAGGCTGAGAGGAGACAGGATGGGCTACCAATGTCACACATGTGGAGAAATCCACAGCGAGCGAGCGACCTACCTGCTTCAGCTTCGAAGCGCCGACGGTCGTTTCACAGTTGAGTGAGACGGACCGTGGCCGGCGCGTCGAGATGAGTTCGGATCAGTGCGTCCTCGATGAGGAGCACTTCTTCATTCTGGGCACACTTGATCTACCGGTTCGGAATTCCGACGAGATCCTACGTTGGATCGTCTGGTCGACGCTGAGCAGGCAGAATCTCGAGCGGGCTTGTGAGCTCTGGAGGGTCGAAGGGCGCGAGAGCGAACCGCCCTACCTGGGCTGGCTGAGCAACCAGCTCCCTGGCTTTCCGGGGTCGCTCCACGCCAAACTCTGGGTGCACACCGAGGCGTTGGGGCTCCGCCCTCGACTCGAGGTCCTAGACGTCGGACACCCTCTTTGGGACGCCCAGCGGAACGGCATCACCAGCGAACAAGCTAATGAGTTGATCCACGTCGCCCAGTTCGGGGACGCTTGAACAGCGTAGCGTGCTGCCGGGTGACAGCGGCGCGTCGTCGCGCTACACTGGTGACCTCATGCGCGTCGCCTCCCTCGCCGCCGTCGCCTTGCTCGCCATCATGGCCTGTGGCGGTGAACCAGCCTCGACCAGCTTCTCGAGCGGGATGGGGTCGACGGTGACAACGACGCCGGCCGCATCGAGCAGCTCGACGACCGACTCCTCGTCGACAACGGGGGGCGGCGACGCATCGACGACCTCAACCTCAACCTCGACCAGTTCGAGCTCGGCGGCAGACAGCACCCCGCTCCTCGACATGGCTATGCCCGACTTCGGGCCGCAACAGCCCGAGGGCTGCAAGGGTAAGATCGACTTCTTGTTCGTCGTCAGCGCTGACGACACGATGGAGGACCACCAAAAGCAACTCATCGAGAGCTTCCCCGGCTTCATGAACGCGATCAAGGAGCAACTTCCTGAGTTCGATGTTCATATTCTCTCAGCCGACTACGGAAAATTTGATCTCAAAGATTGTAATTTTTGCAAAGAAGACTGTGACCCAGACGGTTCGCCGCCGCACTGCGGTGCAGTACTTGAACTCTGCGACCAGAAAATGGGCGCTGGGATCACCTTTCCCGAGGGCAAGGGCGCCTCGAATCGACGGTGTAAGCTGGCAAGCGGAACTCGCTACATCGACAGCTCGGAGCCCGATCGCGCCGCCGCGTTCACTTGTATCGCGCAGGTCGGGATCAGCGGTGGCACGAAGACCGCCGAGCGCATGGTCAAGGCCCTTGAGGATCCTGATCATTGCAATGAAGGCTTTCTGCGCGATGACGCGCTACTGGTCGTCACGCTCATCCAAGACACCTATGATCAGGCTTCTGCGGGCACCGTCGACTCTTGGAAGAAGGCCTTGCTCGATGCAAAGGGGGGCGACGAAGACGCCATCGCCCTGCTCGTGCTCTCGACCGACATCGACGTGGGCTACCACCAGCTCTGCCATTACAACGAGTACAACGAAACAAAAAACCCGCTGCGGCTGCTCGCCAACAGCGTGGAGCATGGGTTCATCGGCTCGATCTGCGCACCGAGCTACACGCCGTTTTTCGCCGAGACCGTGGCAACGCTCGTGACGCTCTGTGAGGACTTCGTCCCTCCTGGGTAGGCCGGCTACGGGTGGAAAACCCGTACTGTGGCGTAGGGCTTGCCGTTCGCCGTCCGCATGCCTCCGCCCGCACAAAAGCCCCGCGGGTCGCAAGCGACTGAGCCCACGGCATCCTGGCTTGCGACGCCCTGCTCGTACCAGGTGCGCGGGCCGACCTTACCTGGCACCGTGAAGACTTGAGCGTCGCCGTCACCCGAGAGCCGCGAGCCACCACTGACGACCTTTCCCTCGCGATCGCACGCAATGCCGTTGGTCTGTGTCCATTTCAACGCATCAGGGCGCGAGTCCGCGAAGCTATCACCGGCGCCGAACCACAAGATGAGCGGCTCTTGCTTCGCGTCCGGTGGCTCGTCACGGTCCCATCCGCCGACGACAAGCTGGTCGCCACACACCGCGAGCGAGCGTGCTGCGTCGTTGACCTCGTGAACACCCCAGGAGGTCCAGAGCACCTCGATGGAGCCCAGCGGGTGCAACTTTGCCATGAAGGCCCGATGATAGATGTTGTTGCCGTTATCCTCGAATTCCCGGTCCCCGACGAAGAACGCGACGCCATCTTTGACGAGCACGGCCCGGGCCCACTCGCTCCACTCGTTCTCCTCGTCCAGCTTTTCGTCCGGCGCGAACGGAGCCTTGAGCGTCTGCGACGCGATCGTGACCGACTCGCCGAATGCCTGGTAGGTCCAGGCCATCGCGTCTGTGCGCACCGGGTTCTTGTTCGTTCGCCGCCAGCCGACCCCGACCAGACGGTTACTGAACTGCTCGGTGAAGGCGGCGAGCCCGGCGAGCTCATCGCCAGTTGACCCGGTCTTCTCCCACAGCCGCGCGCCGTTCGACGTCAGGAGGGCCACGTAGGGCTGTATCTTGCCGTCGACGGTCAGGTTCCCGCCGATCGCCAGGTTGCCGTCCTCGTCGATCGCCACGGCCGCCCCACTCGAGGCGAGATCGCCGAGGTCGGGATCGCCGGTCCAGCTGGCGATGGTCTTCGGCCAACCCGGCAGCACTACCTCGCAGTGATCAGGATCGAGGGCCCACACCGTCAGTTTGAAGCCCGCGCCGGTGTCCCGTCGGCCCACGGCGTAGATGGCCTTGCGTGTATACGTCAGCGCCGCGACCTCGCTGGCGTTCGCCCCGCTATCCTTGAACAGGCATTTCTCGACGCCCGGCTGCGGGAACTGGACCGTGAGCTCGGCGGTGTCGGTGGCCTTGAGGCCCTCCGCGTCCTCCACCTCGATCCCGAAGATGTGCGGGAAGTTGTACTTCGCCGAGAGCGCCTCGTAGACGAACGGAAACTTCTCCGGCGGGCCCTCGAAGATCTGCTCCCCGTTCAGGCTTAGGCGGGCGACCACGACGTCGGGGCTGGTCGCCAGCTTGATCTGCGACGCGCCGGCCTCCTCCAGGTGTGGCGGGTCGGCCGCGAAGGACTCGATCTTCGGCGGTTCGTTGACCGGCGTGCCCGAGGAGCTGGAGTCCTCAGGTGCGCCCGAGCTGTCGCCGACCGGGCTCGCGCTCTCCTCGCCCGTCACTGTCTGCACCCCGGGGCCATCCGCGCCCGCGCCCGACGTCGTCGGTGTGCCCGGCTCGCCGGTAGAGGTCGAGCTCGTCCCTGTGTCGATCGGTGCCAGCCCGGTGCCCTCCTGGTACGCCTGCTCGATGCAGCCCGCGTTTATGATCGAGGCCAGCATCGGCACGAAGATCGTCGAATGGTCTCGCATGCTCATCTCCTCAGAATCGTACCGAAGAATCGCTCAGCCGCCAAGCGGGCCATTGTTGAGCTTCGGGCCGATCCATCAGCTCACGTCTTTCGCCGCCGGCTGGCGCTTGCGCGGCCCGTTGTCTATTGTCGGGCTCATGGCCGCCATGGTTACGACCGAGGAACTCCTGTTGGCCTCTGGCGTTTCGCGAGAGGTCATCTACAAGTGGGTCGCGCAGGGGCTTCTCGCGCGACCCACGTTCACGACCTCGACGAGCGGCCTGATCGCTGCGTGGCAGCGGGAGGCGCTCGCCAAAGTGCGCTTCGTCGCCAAGAAGGAGCGCGAGGACTTGCCGCTGAAGGAAATCATCCGCGCCATGCAGGCGCGGTGGCCCGCCCCGAAGTAACCCCCGCGCTCGCACAGCGCTTCACGCACGACGACCTCCACCGCCTCGCCGGCCCCGCTGCCACATCGCCGATCGCCTCGGCAGCGCGGCCCTCGTCCTCGACCACGACGGCGAGGTCATCGCCCGCGACCTACACGACCCCTACGGCACCGCCGCGATCACCTGGCGCGCCGAGCAACAACCCGGCCCCACCTACCGCTTCACCGGCAAGGAGGACCACACCCTCGCCAGCGCCGTCAGCATCGGCGCCCGCCAGTACCTCCCCGCCCTCGGCCGCTGGGCCAGCCCCGACCCACAATTCCTGCTCGACCCCGAGGCCCAGCTCGCCCGCCCCGGCGAGCGCAATCTCTACGCCTACGCCGGCAATGGCCCCGTCCAGCACATCGACGCGACCGGCTACGGCTGGATCTCCACCGCGATCAAGCTCGTCAAGGCCGGTGCCAAGGCCATCTACAAGGGCTACGACAAGGTCGACGAATTCAGCGGCATCGTCGACGACGCCGCGACCGTCGTCAGCTCGCAGGCGGGGATCGGCAGCCGCGTCCTGTCCGCCCTCTCCCTGGGCAGCGAGATCCTCCCGATCAGCGCGGGCGACGTCAAGGACGGCTACCGCTGGGTCCGCGGCGGTGACCGGATCCTCGACGCCGCCGCCGACGCCCGCGCCGGCCAGCGCTCCGCCTGGGACACAGCTCGGGAGCTCAGCAGCGGGTCAACGCCTGCGTCGCGCGCAAGTACCCTGCGCCCTGGGCCCTACGCCGGAGACTCGATCCCCGCGCGGGGTCCGGGACGCAACTTCACGAACGATGAGGTCAGCCGGGTCCGGGCGATGGGAGAAACCCAAGGCTGCCACACGTGCGGGGCCAAAATTCCGGGAACAAAGTCCGGCAATTTCGTCATGGATCACCAGCCGCCCAACGCCCTCAACCCGGAGAATGGTCCGCAGCGGATCCTGCCGCAGTGTCTGAACTGCATGCGGCGTCAGGGCGGAGAGGTGCGCGTGGCGAAGAGCTCGGGCATCATCAGCACACAGGAGTGACCGATGCTCACCGCCGTCAAGATCCTCTCCGCTGGCGACGTGCTGTACACGCAGGGCCTGTCCGGCCACGGGCAGGCCGAACTCCGAGTCAAGGTCCCCGATCCGGCAGACGCCGGCGGGTACCAGCAAGTCTTGCAGTACATCATCGACTACCTGTCGAGCTACAACGCCCGGATCACCGAGGGCCAGACCCTGAAACTCGGATACTGGGTGCTTCGCTTCGAGGGCTCAGCGGACGGGATGCTCGACCTTTGGGAATACGACGAGAAGTGTGAGTCTTTCCAGCCCGGGATCGGAGTCGCGTTTCGTTACTGGTGCAGCCAGTTAGATGTCTGTGACCGGGTTCAGGCCCCGTTCGACCCTCCGGCAGCCGATCGTCTCGTCGCAGTGTCGGACGGAGTCCTTGATGGACTACGGCCGCTTGAGGGGGTGCGCTACACGCCATCGGAGCATATGTCCGGGTGGCTCCTCACCACGGACCTCTACGACGGCGACATCAAATCAATGAAGCTTCTGCACGCCTACCACGTGACCGCCGCGCGTCCAGAACTTGCTCGCTACTTCGGTCTCCCGCCAGGGTTCCGCTTCGCCCTCGACGACCAAGAACACATCTGGTTTGACGAGAAGGTGGCTGCGGAGGCCCGTGAGTGATCGGGTGACAGGGGAGCGAGGTCGCGCTAGAATGATGGCCTCATGCGCGTCTCTCTCGCCGCGGTCGTCCTGCTAGCCACCGCGTGCGGCGGTGGTGGTGCCGTCGCTACCGGGTTTTCGAGCGGAGCAGGGTCGGCGGTAACGACCGCGGCCGCCGGCTCTAGCAGCACGACGGCCGACGCCTCGACAACCTCGACAACCTCGACACCAGGGGAGGGTGACACCTCGACGACAACTACCTCGAGCAGTTCGAGCTCGGCCGTCGACAGCGGGCCCGTCCTCGACATGGCCATGCCCGACTTCGGCTCCCAACAGCCCGAGGGGTGCGAGGGGAAGATCGACTTCTTGTTCGTCATCAGCGCCGACAGTACGATGGCTCCGAAGCAAGAGCGGCTCCTGGCCAGTTTCCCCGGCTTCATGAAGGCGATCGAGGATCAACTCCCCGATTTCGACGTCCATATCCTCTCGGCCGAAGATGGTTATTGGCTGCAAAAAGACTGCAAGCTCTGCACAGAGGACTGTGATCCCAACGGCTCCCCTCCTCTTTGTGGTGCCGCCCTCGAGTTTTGCGACAAAAAGAGCGGTGCGGGAGGCACTTTTCCGTCGGGCGCCGGTGCCTCGAATCGACGGTGCAAGCTCGCCAGCGGAGCCCGCTACATCGACAGCTCCGAGCCCGATCGCACCGCGGCGTTCACCTGCATCGCGCAGCTCGGGATCGGCGGCGACTCGAATACAGCCGAGCGTATGGTGAACGCCCTCAAGGACCCCTACGACTGTAACGAAGGCTTCTTGCGTGATGATGCGCTGCTCGTCGTCACCCTCATCCAGGACACCTATGACCAGAAGTCGCTCGGCACCGTCGAGTCGTGGAAGAAGGCCCTGCAAGACGCGAAGGGGGGAGACGATGACGCGTTTGCCTTGCTCGTTCTGTCAACGGACGTAGACGTGGGCTACCAACAGCTCTGCCATCCCAACGATTATGTGCCGGAGAAAAATCCGCTGCGCCTGCTCGTCGAGAGCGTCGAGCACGGGTTCATCGGATCGATCTGCGCACCCAGCTACACACCGTTCTTTGCCGAGACCGTGGCAGCACTCGTAACGCTC
>JBBQNR010000121.1:0-7106 GCA_038330145.1 Solirubrobacterales bacterium | reverse complement strand
GGAGCTGGCGCCCCAGAGCCCGAGCGCGGCGCCGCGGCGCTCGGGTGGGTAGCCGGAGACCGCGCCCGCGAGCGAGGCCGGGCTGACGAGGCCGGCGCCGATGCCCTGCACGACTCGGGAGAGGATTAGGATCGTGAAGTTCCCTGCCAGCGCGCCGAGCACCGCGCCGGCGGCGAACGTCGCCAAGCCTGAGAGCGCGACCCGCCTCGAGCCGAGCCGGTCTACAAGCGTGCCGCCCGGGAACAGCATCAGCCCGTAGGCGAGGAAGTACACGGTCAGCACCAGCGACAGATGGCCCGGCTGCACGTCGAGCTCGCGACCGACCGAGGGCAGCGCCACCGTCACGATCGTGCCGTCGATCTGAAGCAGCGCGGCGGCAGCCGCACATGCAAAAAGCCTCAGGCGGGCGTCACGAGAGACCTCCGTCGCGGCACCGGAAAGACGGCGGGACATTGCGCGCATTCTTCCGCCTGGCGCGTGCGGGCGGCATCCGCCTCCGATCAAGGAGGCCTGGAGGGTGGTCTATTCGAGCAGGCTGCCGCAGGAAGCGCATTCCGTGGCCGCCTGCCCGTCGGCACCATGCTCCCGCGTCATGGTGGTGCCGCAGACCAGGCAGCTGGCGCTTCCGCGCAGCGCCAGGCTTCCCCAAGACGTGGCGACCACCTCGTCGAGGCTGCGCTCGGCCCCCACGTCGAAGAGTCGCTCCCGCCGCGCGGTGGCCCTCAGCTTGTCGGTCACGGTCGCCGTCATCGCCTAGGTGATGTTTCGGAACACTCCCACGACACGGCCCATCACGCGAACGTCCGAGCTCCGGATCGGTTCCATGGAGCTGTTCTCGGGCTGGAGGCGAATGTGGTCCTTCTCCCTGAAGAAGCGCTTGACCGTCGCCTCCTCGCCTATGAGGGCGACGACGATGTCCCCGTCCTTGGCGCTGTCCTGCGGGCGGACGACCACGAAGTCGCCCTCCATGATGCCCGCGTCGCGCATGCTCTCACCGGCCACGCGAAGAACGTATTCGCCCTCCTCGCCGCCTGCGATGGCAGGGACCTGTACGTATTCCTCGATGTTCTCCTCGGCCAGAATCGGCTGCCCGGCCGCGACCTGGCCCACGAGCGGCAGGCCCGACGGGGTGATCGCCTGCTTGGCTTTGTCGAACAGCAGCTCGAGTGCCCGCGGCTTGGCCGGATTGCGCTTCAGAAGCCCGTACTTCTCCAGATTGGCGAGATGGGCATGAACGGTCGACGAGGAAGCCAGGCCGACGGCCTTGCCGATCTCACGCACGGTCGGGGGATAGCCATATTTGGCCGCGTAGCGCTTGATGAATTCGAAGATCTCTTGCTGGCGCTTCGTCAGATGCAGGTCCACGTCAGGGAGTCCCTCCAAGTTCAGTTGCCGGTGAATCCGCCCGGCAGATTTCGGTTGCGATACGAACAAGTGTTCGGAGAGTAGCGTCCCGGACGGACAGGATCAAGGGAAACTAGACGGTTGATTCCGCGGCCGCGTGTGCGGGGGCGAGGCAGATCAAGCTGGGCAAGGAAGAGGGCGAAGCCCATGCTGGTTGCATGGGCGAGCTTGAGGACGTCGATCCAGCGACGAGATGCCTCGTCATCCGTGCGTGCGTGGATCGTGGAATCAGTGATCTAGCCCCCCTGGGCGCCGGCCAGCTCGGAGCGAAAGGCCTCCAAAGCACGGTCTATGCCTGCACGGTCGACGTCGAGATGGGTGACCAATGCGCAGCAGCCGCGGCCCGAGCGCGCCCACCCGCACCGCGCGGCGCTCCATTGCCTCCACGGCGTTCATCAGGCGGGCGCCATCGAGGCGACAGCGAAGCCGGTGCCGTCGGGACAGACAGCACCTCGAGAGGCTGCAGCATCGCCCCGGAGATCGCGGCCGGGCCGCCGGCCTCGAAGTTGATCGGGTGGGAAGTGCGGTCGACGAGCGCCTCGTCACCGCCGGGCCGCAGGTGAACGCGAAACCCGATCCCGTTGCACATCGTTCCGCTCGAGAGGAAGACGGCTGCGTCGTGCCCGAGCAACTCGGCGAGGCGCTCCTCGAGCGCGCGCACCGTCGGATCCTCGAAGCGCTGCTCGTCGCCGACATCGGCCTCGGCGATCGCCCGCCGCATCCCTGCGGTCGGCTTGGTCTGAGTGTCGCTGTAGAGGTTGACGAGCTGGGCCATGCTTCAAAGGCTAGGCCCGCGCCTTCGAGAGGGCAGAAGCCCAGGGCTATAATCGGCACCCCAAAGCGCCTGTGGCGGAATTGGTAGACGCGCAAGGTTGAGGGCCTTGTGGCCTTTATAGGCCGTGGAGGTTCGAGTCCTCTCGGGCGCATGAAAAGCCCCGCTACGGCGGGGTTTTTGTTCATCAGCGCCGAGCACGCCGTAGCAGGAATTACTTGGCGTGATACCAAACAGTTCGCCACCGCGCCTGTGCGGGGTTGGTGTCCTAGAGACGAGCGCGTCGCGCGGTCCCGGGCCACCGGCACAGTTCTCGCGCTGCCCAGCGGTGAGCAAGCCAACCGCGACCCGAGGCGCTCAAGGCAGAGCCTGGCGCGTCGACTGGTTCCGCGGACTCGCCGAGCTATACGCGTACCGCCGCTTTCGACGGGGCGTCGCCGAGATCGGTCAACCTACGCGCATGATCAGCTTCGAGCAGCTCATCGGCCCCGGCGGCAACGAGGGGGCTCGCACGACCTTCCAGTGCCTCGTCGCGCAGGTCGTCGCTCTCCGCTACAAGGGCGCGAAGATGCTCGATGCCAGGCCTGGAGACTGGGGCCTCGACGTGATCGTCGGCGAGATCGACAAACGTCCTCTCCGTCTGGCAAGCAAAATTCTTCATCGACGGAGTCGACCACTCGCAGAAGGCGCAGATCCGCGAATCGTTCAGCCAGGTCATGGCGCAGGCGGACAAGGAGGGGTTCAGCCCTGATGTCTGGACCCTCTGCATTCCCGTTGACCTCGATCCGACCGCGCTGAAGTGGTGGGCCAACTGGAAGAAAACGCAAGGAGAAGGAGCACGACGTCCGCATCGAGCTGTGGGCTCGGACCGACCTGGAAAGCATGCTTCTCTCCCCCGATGCGGCCCATATCCGTGATGCGTTCTTTCCCATGGGTCAGAGGCCCCAAGCTCCGCCACCCGTTGAGGAGCTGCCCGAGGACATCTCGTATGACGACATGCTCTTCATCAAGCAGCTTCACGCTGCGCGGATCGCAGAGCTGGAGTCCGCGAAGCAACAATTCTTCAATGCCGAGGCGCTGGCTAGCGGAGGTCATGGAGGCGATCGAGCGCCGGCACGACAGCGGGCATATCGAAGTCCTCCCGATGCACCTGATCCATCGCAAGGGAGCAATGCATCAGGTCGTCGAGACCGGAAGTGCCGGATGGGTGCGGGATTTCCGCCAGATTGCTGAGGCTCACCGTGGCTGACGACATACCCGCCATTGGCGTGGTGTCTGACGCCC
This sequence comes from Solirubrobacterales bacterium, assembly GCA_038330145.1. Taxonomy (GTDB): domain Bacteria; phylum Actinomycetota; class Thermoleophilia; order Solirubrobacterales; family JBBDJG01; genus JBBQNR01. The sequence goes on along the minus strand of JBBQNR010000121.1, from coordinate 3,646 downwards.
TGCCGGCTGCGGCCCGATGACCTCCTCGCCTTCCGACTCGGCCGTTTCGTCCTTCTGCTGGACTTCATGCCGAGTCTTCCATCGCCGAAGCCGATGGACGTTGAGCGGATCTCTCTTTACGACTTCTTCGCCGACAATCCGTTCCTCGTCTTCGTCGCAACACCGAGGAGCACGAAACACTCGTGCTTGCCGGCTTCGGCTCGCGAAGCCTCTCCTATCAGTCGTCGGCGCAGCGCTTCTCGTCGCGCCGCGAGCGCCTCCAGCACGATATCGCGACGCTCATGTCGTACGCTCGTGTAGAGCGTCACGCCGCCGCACACGAGCAGCCACCAGGGCAGCATGTTGAGGCGCGGGAACGTCCATGCCGCGCGCGCCGATCATGAGCGGCACGAGGTAGTTGCCGAAGGCCGCCGCGATCGGCACGACGACCGGGAAGATCATCGTCGTGCCGTGGAGCGTGAAGAGTTGGTTGTAGGTGACCGGGTCGAGGAAAGTGTTGTCCGGCGCGCCGAGCTGGATCCGCATCAGGAGCGCCTCCACCCCGCCGACGAGACAGAAGAAGGCGGTCGTGAACAGGTAGAGGATTCCGATCTTCTTGTGGTCGGTCGTCGTGACCCAGTCGATCCAGCTCGGCCGGCGGTCCGGAAAGTCATGGACGACAATCTCCGCGCCCTCAGCCATGCGAGGGGGGCTCCCTAGATGTCGCGTTGCTGCAAGGGCCCGGCGGGGAACGGATCACCTCCCCGAAGGAGCCCAAGAGCCGCGCGATTTTACGTCCACGACAAGAATGGGCACACGAGCTTCGAATCCCGGCGTCCCATTCCCTCGTGGCGACGTGGAGTGCCCAAGCTAGCTCGAGTATGCCGTCCGGAAGATCGACGTGCTGGTCACTGGGCTTGGCGATTCGACGGGACGCTCGAGCCGAGCGGACGGCACTCGAGCGCCCGACCTGCCCGCCCTACCTAGGTGAGGGTGTGCCGACCGTTCGCCGGAGCGGTCAGGTCACGCGACGCGCCTCTCGCGTTGCCCGGTCGCGTATGGGTAGTGCCGCAAACGGTCGTCGCTCTCCCATTCCTCGCGCAGACCGGGCGCCGTGATGTCCCAGTCCGGTCTGATCCTGCGTGTGACCTCCCGCAGATCCTGGCCAAGCTCCTGAGTTGACGGCCGGCCCCAGAACCAGTAGCCGTTGTAGATCTTGTACACGACGAGCCCCGGCTCGAGCACGAGCGTGTGCGGGATCATCGGGTCGTGGTCAGGATCGGTGTACTCCTGGATCTCGAGGTCCTTCTGCACCTTCCGACCCGGGTCCGACAGGAACGGCCACTGCGCCCCCACCGAGTCGCGGAACTCGTTGAGCTCCAGCAGGTTGTTGGCCGCAATCGTCACGATCTTCGTATAAGCGACGGCGACCTTCGGGTAGAAGGCCGCGAGCTCGAGGTGCTGCTGGTGGTCCTTCGGGCAGAAGTGGCCGCGCGAGAGCACGAGGATCATCGGGTCGATCCCCTGCAACTCGCTGAGCCGTTGGCGCCGCCTCGCGTGGTCGGTGAGCTCGTAGTCGGGGAACCTGGCCCCCGGGACAATGTCGGCCCGCATCGCTATCTCACCTCCATGGGCGCCTCGATCGCGATATCTGTGGTCAGCTGTGGCATACGTTGCTCCGTTCTCGTTCGCTGTTGGCGGTTTTCCTCGCCCCTTCCGTTGGCGTCTGCCCCCGATGCGAACTTACGCGCCCGCCGCCGGGCCGGTGAGGCAGCGGATCGCAGACGCAGGCGGCGGACGGTCAACGACCGCTGCTGCGCTGGCAAGGGGACCGGAGCATTGTTCGCCGTACCGGCGATGACCATGGGGTGTGACGTGCATGTCGATCCCGCCGAGGGCCTATCGCGTGCACGCGAGTGGGTGCTTCGACCGATGCCCTAGATGACCGCGGGACGGCATGCTGGATTGACTGTCCTTCAGAAGGCAATGGGCCGCCGAAGGAGACTGCCATGGGAACCATCGTTTGCGGTGTGGATCGCTCACCCGGTGCCAGCGCCGCTGTGCTGACCGCTGTGCGTCTGGGCCGCGAGTTTCGCGTCGAGGTCGTCGCCGTTCATGTCGTGCCCAGCGTCCAGAGAGAGCTAGACGTGTACTTGGGCGAGCGTGCGCAGAGAATGGCAAGCGAGTTAGCGGCGTCGGTGCTCAAAGGGAACGGAGGTGTGTCGCACATCACCGTTTTGGGGGGCGTTGGTGAGCCTGCGGAACGTCTGGCGTGGGCCGCCCGCGAGCACGATGCGTCTCTGATCGTTCTCGGCGCGCATGCACAAGGCAAGTCTCGGGCGTTTCTGCGGAGCCGCCTCGCTGCCGAGCTGCGCGAGAAGGCCCCCGTTCCGGTCGTCGTAGTGGCCCCAGAGCCGCAGAGATCACGCACATGTGAACGCCCACCGCGAAAGACGACCGCCATGAACACCGGCCAGCGGTTCAATCATGACGGATGGCTTCAGGTCGGCTGAACTTGGCCTCCAAACGACCAGCGCCGGCACACGGTGAGCCTCTCAGCCCGCGGGCGCCGACCTTCTCGAACTGGCAATTTCTGCTGGGTTATCCCCGATAGCCTGAGGATCGGTACGAATGGCTCCCGCACGACCTGCCGCCAGCTCATCGCGCGACACGAGGATGACGCCCGAGTCGCCTGCCGAACTTCAGCCATCGGAGTCGGGGCGCCGGCACCGTCTGTCGCTGCTCTGGTGGGTCTTCGCCACCAACGGGGCGGTGCTCGTCGTCGCCTTCCTTCTGCTCGCGGTTACTCCGATCACGATCAGCGCCGATGTTTCGCTCGACGAGCTCGCGCTTCTGCTGGGCGGCTTGGCGGCGATGCTCGGGTTGGACCTTGTCCTTCTGCGAGGCGTACTGTCGCCGTTTTTCAAACTCACCGAGCTGATGAGCTCGGTCGACCCTGACCAGCCGGGACGCCGGGTATCCGTCGCCGATCGGCGCACGGCGGAGGGCACAGCGCTCGCAGAGGCCTTCAACGCGATGCTCGATAGGCTAGAAACCGCCCGGCGGGAGGCAGCGCGCTCGGCGCTGGCCGCTCAGGAAGCAGAGAGGGTCCGGGTCGCCCGCGAGCTTCACGATGACATTGGGCAGACGCTCACCGCAGTCACGATCCGGGCCGAACGCGCAGCGGCCGGCGATAGCGCGCTCGCGTCACGGGAACTCGTGCGTGTGGCCGAGGCTGTCCGGCAGAGCCTCGACGACGTGCGCCGAATCGCCCGTGAGCTGAGACCGGAGGCGCTCGACGACCTCGGCCTGTTCAACGCGCTGGTGGCGCTCTGCTCGCGGGTCGACACCCAGGGTGGGCCTAGGGTGAGGCGGAAGCTCCAGGACAAGCTCCCAGGGCTCGGATCGGATGTCGAACTCGTCATCTACCGCGTGATCCAGGAGAGCCTTACCAATGCCCTCCGCCACGCTGACGCCGATACTGTGACCGTCTACCTCACGGCGGACGCAGACACGGTCACCGTCACGATCGCCGACGACGGCAAGGGGATACCGCCGCAAGCGCAGCCCGGCACTGCCGGAATTGCCGGCATGCGAGAGCGTGCGCTTCTGGTCGGCGGCCGGCTGTCGATCGAATCCCAGGCAAACGAGGGAACCGAGGTGCGGC
>JBBQNR010000120.1:0-7129 GCA_038330145.1 Solirubrobacterales bacterium | reverse complement strand
CTCCCTATCCGGTGCTCAGCCTGCCGGTGATTCTCGGCTCTTTGGGCGGGACTGCGATGATTGTTGGCTGCGTTGGACTCTTGGCTCTTAAGGCCAAGGCTGATGACGAGCGAATTGCACCGAAGATGCGGACGATGGACATGGCGTTCATCGTTGTTCTCATGCTGGTCAACATTACCGGGATCCTCACCCTGATCCTCCGCGAAACGGCCGCGATGGGCCTCACCTTGAATGTTCATTTGGGGTTCACTGCGGCCCTGTTCATCACGCTGCCATATGGCAAGTTCGTGCATTCCATCTATCGCTATTTGGCTCTGATTCGCCACGCGGTCGAGGCTCGACGCGAAGCGAACGGATGATGCCTGACATTCCCGAGAGACAGCGAGAGGCGATGCGGAAATCTGGGCGACCCGCTACTCGCCGCGTTGCGCCTCCATGCGCATAGGCACCTCCGAGCGCCGCATGCATGTGCCGGCGCGCGGTTGACTGGCGCGTCGAAGGCGGTTCGACCGGCATGTGAAGAGCGAGCCGGCCATGTCCACGTTCGGGAAAGTAGCCACGAGCCGATCTTGAGAGTTGTGGTAGTCGGGGGTGAAAAGGATCTGATCGCCACCGGTGGCGAGTGGAGCATGGTGGAGGCACCCTCCCGCTCTCGATGTGGTCGATGCGCTTAACTTAACGCCTATGGTTGCCGAGATGAAGCGCTAGCAGCCACGGACTTAGCCCACCCACGGGGGACGACGACGACCCCGTCCTGGTCGCCAACCACTAAGTCGCCCGGGTGGACGACGACGCCGCCACACGCGACCGGTACATTAACCTCGCCCGGACCGGTCCGAGGGCCAGCTGCCGGCGATCGCCCGCGGCAGAACACCGGCAGCCCGATGCTAATGATGTCGGCGAAATCGCGGACGTAGCCGTCCACGACCACGCCCGCGCACGCCTTGTCCGCCAGCGCTTGCGCCAAACGGCCGCCGAGGAGCGCACAGCCGGCTGCGGAGGTGGCGGTAATTACCAGGACGTCCCCAGGCCGGGTCGCTTCGATTGCCGCAAGTCGTACATCACGCGAGCCGGACGGCACGTTGACGGTCACTGCCGAGCCGAGTAGTCGCGGCATATGTTCGTAGAGCGCCTGGATGCTCGGCGCCATCGTATTCGCGCTTGCCATCGCGTCAGCGAGGTCGGTGGTCGCGAGCGACGAGTAGACCTGAACGAGATCCGGAGGCAATGAAGGAGCGCGGGCGAGAATGCGTCGGCCGATCGGCAGCTGATCCGCCGGCATCGGAGGTCGCATCGATTCGTCGCTCATTGACGCCGCGATTCGCCGATGCGAGGGGGTGGAAGGCCGCGTCCGAGGTGGTCTTCGCACCACTCGGCGGTACTCAGCAGGGCGTCGTCGCGGCCGGGATGGCCGACGAGCTGGATCCCAAGTGGCAACTGACTCTTGGTGACGCCGGATGGCAATGTGATTGTCGGCGTGCCGGCTAGGCTGAACGGCGATAGCAACGATGCGTCGCCGGTGGTCTCGATGGCAGGCGGCTCGTCGGGCACCGACGGCAGCAGGAGGGCATCGTACGGAGCGAGCTCAAGCGTTAGGTCGTGTCGTAGGGTCTCGGCAAGGCACAGCGCCTGGACGTAGCCGCTCGCGGGCACTGAGCGTCCAGACTCGATGAACGCCCTGATGAGTGGCCGATACGAAAATCCATGAGTCTCGAGCTGTCGGTCGTGCAGAGCCGTCGCTTCCGCCTGCATGATGATGCGGTGGGCGGCGAGCATCACGTCTAACCGGAGTGGTTCGGCATCTCGGAGGTCGGCTCCTGCCGCACGGAGCGTCTCCACCGCACGAACGAAGTTGTGCCGGACTTCCGGTGTGCACTGCCGCAGCGCGTCCCATCCAATGAGGAGCTTTGGGTTTCGCGATGCGTCGGATGCGATGTTCAAGGCCGTGCGCGGCTTCGCTGCGCGAAGGAAGAGCCGGCAGTCAGCCACCGACCGAGCGATGACGCCCACGTGATCTAACGACGGTGCCAACGGCACGAGACCGCGGGTGGGTACGAGTCCGAAGGATGGTTTGAACCCGTCGACACCCGTATATGCCGCCGGCCGCAGGATCGAGCCGCCAGTCTGCGTGGCAATCGCCATCGGAACATGTCGAGCCGCAACTGCGGCAGCAGAACCGCTGCTCGATCCTCCGGGTGTCCGGTCGACGTTCCAAGGGTTCCGGGTTGCCGGAGGATCACGATAGGCGAACTGCGCAGTGGCTGTCTTGCCGACGATGATGGCGCCGGCCGAGCGGAGCCGGGAAACGACGGTAGAGTCAGTCTTCGCAACGCAGTCTCGGAAAGGGGCGAAGCCGGCCACAGTGGCGAAGCCCTCAACCGCGAGCACATCCTTCACTCCGATGGGCACGCCCTCGAGAACACGCTGTCTCCGGCGTTGACCGTGACGCGTATGTTTCGCCCCATCGCGAGCGACCTCTATATCGAAGGCTACCCAAGCCGCGATGGCGGCGTCCGTGCCAGTTACCTCGTCGCTGCAGGCCTGAAGCACGTCGGCAGGCGCTACATCACCGGCGGCGACCGCCGCCGACACTTCGGCGGCCGTAAGTTCGATCAGACGTCGATCGTGCACGGCAACTCTCGCATGAGCCGGGACGCGGGGAAGTCGTTCTCTACGATTTCCAGAGCGCGAGCGGTGGCTAGTACGGCCTCCCGGAACGCGGGATCATTGAGCCCCGCGCGGTGGGTCGTCGGAATCAATGCCTCCATACGCACGAGGATGCGATCATACGCAGTACGCCGATCGCTACTCACCCACGGTCCAATTCCATGCACCGTCGGGTGCGAACTGCTCGGCCCAGGCGCGGGCAATATCTGAACGAGGCGCTACCCAGACCCCGGGCTGCGAGCGGATGTGGTCGAGCAATCGGTGAAGGCCAGCAATTCGTGCGGGACGGCCGATGATGCGGCCGTGGAGCCCAATCGACAGCATGCACGGCTGGCGAGCGCTCTCGCGATATAGCACATCGAACGCGTCGCGGCAGTACTCGAAGAAGTGATTAGCGGTGATGAAGCCCTGCGACTTCCAGAATCGAGTGTCGTTGTTCTCGAGTGAGTACGGCACGATGAGCATTGGTTTCCCGGCGACATCGGCGTAATGCGGCAAGTCGTCGTCAATGGAACTCGAATCCCAGAAGAGGCCTTCCTCGGCAAGAATTCGGCGGGTATCCAACGAGATAGGAGGACGGTTGAACCAACCCGTGATGGTCTGGCCGGTGAGCTCCCTGATGGTAGTAACACACCGACGGATGTCGGTGCGCTCCTCCTCTTCCGACATCCCGTGGTGGCCAAGCCATCGATAGCCGTGGCCGACCATGTCCCAAGAACGCTCCACGAACGCCGCGGTGATCAGTGGGTTGAGTTGGAGGGCCATCGCTGTGGCAAAGACGCTGCACGGCATCTCATATTCATCAAGCGCGGCGATAACTCGCCAGTGCCCGGCGCGGCTGCCGTACTCGAAGGCCTGTTCCTGGAACAGCTCGCGTTCCTCGACCGGCACTGACGCGTAGAGAGGATCGGTGAGGAGCTCGCGGCCGCGATCTCCCAGGAGCGGACTTGGCTCGGAGCCTTCTTCGTAGTTGAGCGCAAAGCTGACAGCCAGTCTTGCACCACCGGGCCACTCGACTCGAGGTGGCTTCCCGCCGTAACCGATGAGGTCGCGATTCATGCCAACACCTCCTCGGGGCTACTTGCGTGCGATGGTCGCTTCGTGATGGCAGCACTCCGGCCCGCGATTCGCCCGAAAACCGCGCCACGCATCAACCCGGCACCAGCGGCATAGTTGTGGAAGAAGAAGCCGCCGACGATTTCGCCGGTGGCGTAGAGGCCAGGCATTGGTCGCCCCTCAGTATCGATAACGCGCGCCTGCTCATCAATCGCGAGACCGCCGTAAGTGAAGGTGATGCCGCAGGTGACTGGATAAGCGACGAACGGCGGCTGAGTCACCGGCAGCGTCCAGTTGGACTTCGGCGGCTGGAGCGAAGCTCTTGAACTCAGGCCATCTTTGTGGAAAGGATCGAACGTGCCGGTTGGCGCCGCCGCATTGAATTTGTCGATCGTGCCGACGAGCGACTCGGACGGGACGCCCAATGCGTCGGCCAGCGCCTCCACGCTCTCGGCTTCAATAGGAGTGCCCGTCGCGTAGCGCGGTTCGATAAAGTGGATGGTCTTCTGGTCGAAGATCTGAAAGGCGACGCCGTCGGGTTGGGCCATGATGGCCCGACCGGTCTTCGCATACGTCAACCACACCTCATCCGAGCCCTCATCGATGAAGCGCTCGCCTCGCTGATTGACCAGGATTCCGTATGGATACGAGTAACGGCTCATCTTGTCGGTGAGGCTTAGGTCGCCAACCTCCGGGGCGTTGAGGTCAATCGGTGATGCGTGGCACCCACCCCAATGGCCAGCCGGCTTGCCGCCAATGGTGAGCACGTGAGCGAGCATCGTCCCCATATTGAAGCGGGTGCCGCGAACCTTGACGAGATCCCACCCTCGCCCCAGATACCGAAGTCGCATCTCGGGATTCGATTCAAACCCGCCGGACGCGAGCACGACGTTTCCGTGAACCTGGTCGAAGCGGTCGAGCCGACGGATCGATACCCCCGTGATTGTGGATCCCTCTGTGAGCAGCGCAATCGCTGGAGAGTCGTACCACACGTCGATGCCCGCGCGCTCCACGGCCGCGAACAGGGCGTCCGTGAGACCGACACCCTCGCGTTCGCTGCGGACGGCACCGCCCGGAGGCAGAACGTAAGTCTCGCCTTCTCGGAGCCGCGCAGGATCGATGAGCTTGCCGATCGTCAGCTCCCAGCGGACGCCGCGGTCCTGCATCCACGCCATCGTGCCATAGGATTCCTCGATTAGCAGCTGAGTCAGCCGGGGGTCCGGCCTGCCTGACCCCACTTTGATCAAGTCGGCAAGGTACTTGTCAGCCGGATATGGATTGACAGCCACCTCGCGTGCATCTGTGTGCGCCGCTTCGGCGAGCAGCGGGAGAATCTCGGCCAGACCGCCGTGTGCAAATCGGAAAATTCCGCCGGCGAAGCGGCTATTGCCGCCGCGTTCCGCATACGGCGCGGACTCGAGCACTAAGGGCTTTGCTCCGTGTTCATGTGCCGCTAGCGCAGCGACAAGTCCGGCGTTGCCCGCGCCCACGACGACGACATCGAACTGAGACACTGCAACCTCGACGAACCGGGGATACGGGATTGACGGACGCTGTATACGACGGACTGTATACTATCGTACGCGAGTGTACGCACCCTTCCATAAGGAGAGCTTCATGCCGGGTCGACGACGCACCGTTCATCGGACCGAACGGCTTCCCTTTCTGGTCGCTGCGCTGGCGGCAGTTATCGTCCTCGCTTCATGCGGCGGTCCGGCCGCATCGAGTGGTACGCCGTCAACGGGGCAAACGATTGTGATCGCCGATCCCGCGACGCCGAGCACCCTCGACCCTGACTTCTCCAATACGGATGAAAGCTGGGCGGTTATGGGCAACGCATACGGATCATTCGCTGACTTTGATGTCAAGAAGGTGGACGCCTACACGGGAGAGGTCGACCTCGCGGGCGGCCCCAAGCCGAGCCTCGCGGCGTCCTGGGAGCGCGCCAAGGACGGGCTGTCTTTCACGGTCACGCTGCGCTCCGACGTGACGAGCGTTGCCGGGAACAAGCTCACAACGCAAGATGTCGTGTGGTCGTGGCAGCGTGCGATCGCGGTCAAGGGGGCCGGTGTGTTTCCGCTCGGCGTCACCTCGACCGACATGAAGGACCCCATCAAGGTCATCGACGACCACAAGTTCGTGGTGAACCTCACGGGCGCGAACCCACTCTGGCCGCTCGCCAACGCCGTTCCCCTGCCATTCGCGCCAATCTTCGACTCCAAGGAGGTCAAGAAGCACGCGACCGCCGCCGATCCATGGGCCCGCGACTGGCTTGGAACCCATACCGCGGGGTACGGGCCCTACACCGCAGAGAGTTATGCCGCCGGTGAACAGGTCGTGTGGGTCGCCAACCCTAATTACTTCGGCGGACCGCTGCCTACGGCGCGTATCGTCTTCCGCGAGGTGCCGGAAGAATCCACCCGACTCAGCCTAATCAAGTCCGGCGCGGTGGATGTCGCCACGTTCTTGGGCGCGCGCTCCCGTGAGGACGCCGCTAAAGCCGCAGGCGTCAAGGTACTAGGCGTCAGAGGCAACCTGGGCATGATCCTCGGCCTAAACACCAAGGTCGCTCCTCTCGATCAGCGGGAAGTCCGGCAGGCTATCGCGGACGCGGTCCCAATTGACGACATCATTCGGACCGCGTTCCTCGGCAGCGAGTTCGCAGTCGACTTCAAGGGCGTGGTGCCGTCTAGCTACCCGTTCGCCTGGAACTACTGGCCGTACAAGTATGACCTGAAGCACGCCCAGGAACTCATGAATACGGCGGGCGTCGCCTCGGCGAGTCTGACGCTGTCGATCAATTCGAGCCGCCCAGAGCAGGAACAGGCCGCCGTGCTGATCCGCGACTCGCTCGCCAAAATCGGAATCGCCCTGGAGATCCAAAGCCTTACACCGGCGAGGTATCAGGAGCAGTATTTCGGTCGGACGGCCCAGATGGTGCTCGTGGAGGACACGGCTTGGGTGCCCGATCCCGCCTATGCGTTGGCCAACTTCTTCAGTCCCGGCACACCTGGCACCGCTAACTGGGTGAATTACAGCAATCCCGATGCCGCTAACCTCATGCAGCAGGCGCTCGACGAGCCCAATCCCCAGCGACGGGTCGATCTTGCGGAGAAGGCGAACAAGATCATTGTCGACGATGCGGCGTGGGCAGCTTATATCGGAACAGGTACGTACCTCACGGTCAGGGACAACATCCAAGGGTACGTGTGGCGCACGGACAATCTCCTCGACTTCCGGTACTTCACTAAGGGACAGAAGTGACTTCGACCGTTACGAGGTTCGCATCGGGCGATGAGGCGCCGCACAAGACCGACTTCGACCTGGAGGTACTTCGGTCGTATTTGATCTCCACCGTCCGCGAGATGGTGCAATGGACCGCACGCAGTGCCTACTCGACATGCTT
>JBBQNR010000119.1:0-7131 GCA_038330145.1 Solirubrobacterales bacterium | reverse complement strand
TTCGTAACATGGCCCAAACGTGGCCCACGTCATCTCCGGATAGCCCCATCATTGACGTTCTGGCAAAGAAAAACCCCGCCTGTGCGGGGCTTTCTCGAGAGCCCTCTGCCGGACTCGAACCGGCGACCCCTTCCTTACCATCGAAAATCAGGCGTCCGGCCGGGTCCTGTCGGGGCTCTACGCCGTGGTCTGAGGGATCCTCGATCTGCCCGTAGAGACCCGGTGGGACAGAGGCAGTGCCCCCAGGACGCCCCCACGACGCGGATTCGTCCAGGCTGAGTTTGCGGCTCGACGACATCGACGCTGCGTCTTCGAGCGCGGGTCCTGGGGCATCGGATCGATCAGCTGGGTCGCTGATCACTGCGCTTGCTTCGCTCGCTTCATCCGGGCCTGGATGATGGCGTCGTCGGCGGACGTCCTCGGCTGCCCCCTCATGTCGGCGATGACGTGGGCGTAGACATCGCTGAGCGTCGCGACACTGTTGCCGAGTTGCTCGGCGATCTCCGCCAGGCTCAGCCTGCCGTCGCGGAGCAGCAGGCTCGCGAACGAGTGTCGTAGGTCGTAGGGGTGCAGCCCGTCGTAAGCGGTCTTCGTGCGTCGGCGGCGCTTTCCGTCGACCGTGACGTAGGACACTTTTTGCTCGAGGGTCGCGAGTCCCACGGCGGCCGCGGCGGGATAGAACACTCGGCGGCGCCAGTTGCGATAGTCGGTTTCGCGCCATGGCTTGCCATCCGGGCGAGAGAACATCAGCGCTTTCGGCGCTCGCCGGCCCGTTGCAAGCATGTATTCGGTGAGATCTTGTCGTAGCGGTGCGAGCAGGTCGATCGTGCGTGGCGGTCGGTCGACCTTCTGGCCCGTGACGATGGATCCGTCGACGTTCTTCTGCTCGACGAGCAGCGTCGCGCGGCCGAGGTGTCGCACCTCGAGTAGAGAAGGCGGCACCCACACGCGGCCTTTGCGGAACTTCTGGCAATCGGACACTGAGGAGGCATAGCCCAGCGAGCCCGCGGACTCCCGTCTTGGCTGGGCCAGTGCTGGCTCGTACGGCTCGACGCCGCAGGGCGCGCGTGTGAGCAAAAGCCCCCGCGGAGCGCGGCCCTCCGAGAAAGCCGACTCAAATGAGTCGTTCTAATGCCTTGCGAGAAGGCTCCGAGACAAATCAGTCGCCGCGAAACGCCCCTTGCAGCCGCGCTATCCGAGAGGAGACGCTCGCTTATTGCACGAAGTAGCAGCGAGTCCCAGCCCCGGGCCGCGCATGGCGCGAGGTCCTGCGTTTCCACAATCTGGGCGCATTCGGCCGACGGAGAATCGGCGCCGAGCCGTGGGTCGTGGCTAGCGGAGGCACAGCGCGGCAAGGTCGACGCCGAAGCGTGGCGAGATGCGGCAGGACAGTCGGGTGGAGAAGCGTTGTCCGATCGCGGGGTGGCCGAGGGCGGCGACGGGCGCGTCGTGTTCAGCGAGCTGGACAGCGAGGTGGGTCGCTGCGCGGGCGCGGGTATTGCCGTTGGAGCCGTTGGAGCCGTTGGAGCCGGCGGAGGGCGTCGAGGGTGGTGTCGGGCAGCCATGCGCTCGGTATGGCGACGGTGAGCATGCGGTTGAGGAAGCTCGCGGGGTCGGGATACTCGAGCCCGGAGCTCGTCAGCAGTAGGTCGAACGCTTGCGGGTGGCGACGGACCGTGGTGAGCCTGGCGGTGCGCCGGCGCAGGTGCTCGCCGGCCCGCAGAGCACGATCACCGGCCGCGAGCGCCTCGACGCCTTCCGCCGCGGCCTGGCCGCCCACTGCATCGAGCTCGCGGAGGGGGACATGCTTATCGGCGATTTCACGCAGGAGAGCGGCGAGCGTGCGATGGACGAGCTGTTGGCTCGGCCGCGGCTGCCCTCGGCGTTGTTTGCGGCGGACAACCCGATGGCCCTGGGTGCCCTGCGGCGGATCCGGTGGCCGGGCTGTCGATCCCTAGAGATATCGCCGTCGCCAGCTTCGATGACCCCGCCTGGTTCGCGCTGTCCGATCCGCCGATGACGGCAGTGGCGCAGCCAACGGTGGAGATCGCCCGCACCGCCGTGTCGATGCTGCGCTCGATGGTGCGGGCGAAACGGTCTCGAGCGTGACGCTCGAATGCCGGCTCGTGCCACGGGGCTCCTGCGGGGAATCGGTGTCTTGTACCGTGACACGCAGTGATGACGAGGAGGAGCGATGAACGCGCACCTGAGCCGCATGGTGGCCGCCGCGCTGCTGCTGCTGGCCGCAAGCACGGCCGCTCTCGGCTGTGCCGATCGTGACGCCGGAGGCACCGAGCCCGGCAAGGCCTCAGTGGCCGTGGCTACCCGCAACTTCAACAACCCGTACTGGGCCGCCCTGCGCGACGGCGCCGTCGCCGAAGGCGAGCGACTGGGCCTCGAGGTCAACGTCCAGGCCGGCGCCAGCGAGACCGATGCTGCCGGTGAGAATCAGAAGATCAGCACCCAGGTGATCCAGGACTACTCCTGCTACGCCGCGGTGCCGGTGAACGCCACCAACATCATCACGCCGCTGCTGCCCGCCTCCCGCGACGGCAAGGCGATCATCAATCTCGACACCCAGATCGACCTGGCCGCCGCCGACGAGTCGGGGCTCGGGGTCACTTCGTTCATCGGCTCGGACAACGTCCAGGCCGGCGAGATCGCCGGCAAGGGCCTGCTCGAAGCGATCGGCGGCCCCGGCGAGGTCCTGATCCTCAAGGGCATTCCTGGAGAGCAGAACGGGATCAACCGGATCAAGGGCTTCACCGAGGCCACGCGGGGCAAGCTCGAGATCGTGGGCAGCCAGGTGGCCAACTACGAGCAGTCGGAGGGCCTGAACGCCGCCGAGGCGCTGCTGAAGGCCAACCCCAACGTGAAGGGCGTCTTCGCCGCTAACGACACGATGGCGCTGGGCGCGGCGCAGGCCGTCCGCAACGCCGACCTCTCCGGCGAGGTGAAGGTGATCGGCGTGGACGGCATCGAGCAGGCGCTGGAGGCCGTCAAGAGCGGCAAGCTCGAGGGGACGGTCACGCAGTACCCCTACGTGGAGGGCCAACTCGCCGTCCAGGCCTGCCAGGCGCTGGCCCTCGGCAAGAAGATCCCGAGACGAATCGTCTCCCCGGTTGCACTCATCGACAAGTCGAACGTCGACCGGCAGATTAAGGCGTTCCCGAAGCCGATCATCGACTACAAGAACCCGCTGACGCGGCTCCTGAAAGGTGAGTCATGAGCTCCACCGCCGCCACCACCGACCGGCCCCGTCGCGACAACCCCACGATCGAGCGGCTCAAGAGCCTCGAGTTCTGGAGCGAGCAAGCGGCGATCATCGGGCTGCTGATCGCGGTGGTCGTGTTCTCGATCCTCAGTTCGACCTTCCTCACCGGCGCGAACATCAGCGACCTGCTGGTGTCGGCCGCGATCCTGGTGCTGCTGGCGATCGGCCAGCAGTTCGTGGTCGCGGTGGCGGGCATCGATCTCTCGCTCGGCGCCACGCTCCCGCTCGGGGCGTGTGTCATCGGGCTGACCGTCGCGACCCACGGCTGGTCACTGGGCCCCGGCATGGCCGCCGCCGTCGTCGTCTGCACGGCGGTCGGCATCGTCAACGGCACCATCATCGCCAAGGTCGACGTGAGCGACTTCATCGTCACTCTCGGCACCTTCGGCGTGGTCAACGGGCTCGCGCTGATCTCGGTCGACGGGACCTCGGTAGCGGTCAACTCGACCTTCCTGCAGGATCTGGCGCTCAACTCGTTCCTGGGGATCCGCTGGTTCGTGTGGATCGGCCTGGTGGTGGCCGTCGTGGCCCACCTGGCCATCTTCCGCACCCGCTTCGGCCTCGGCCTGCTCGCCACCGGCGGTGACCGGGCCGCGGCGCGGTCGATGGGTATTCGGGTGGACCGCCGGCGCATCGCCGCGTACGCCATCTCGGGCGCTCTGGCCGGGCTGGCGGCCATCCTCCTGGTGGCGCGCACCGGCTCGGCCGATCCGGCGCTGCAGACCAATCTGCTGCTGTCGTCCATCGCCGCGGTGGTGCTCGGCGGCTCGTCGCTGTTCGGCGGCAAGGCCTCGATCGTGGGCACCATCGCCGGTGCGTTGCTGCTGACCGCGCTGATCAACGGCTTCACGCTGCTGGAGATCTCCGAGTACTACCAGCCGATCGCGGTCGGCCTCGTGGTGATCAGCGCCGCAGTGCTCAGCCGCTTCCAAGGGAGGACTGGCTGATGGCCGAGACCAACGGATCAACTGCGTTCTCGCTGGTCACCGACCAGGCCGAACCGAACGCCGCGCCGGGCGAGCCGCTCGTGGAGGCCGTCGACGTGGTGAAGAGCTACGGCGCCGTGAAGGCACTCCGTGGGGCGTCGATCACCGTCCGCCGCGGCGAGGTACACGCGTTGATGGGCGACAACGGAGCGGGTAAGTCCACGCTGATCCGCTGCCTGGCCGGGGTTCATCCGCCGGACTCGGGTGAGCTCCATTTCGACGGGCAGCCGATGCGACTGACGGCGCCCAGCGACGCCCGCGATCTGGGCATAGAGACGGTCTATCAAGATCTCGCCCTCGTCCAGGAGCTGCAGGTGTGGCAGAACCTGTTCATGGGACGGGAGCTGCACAGCGGGCCTTTCCTGCGCCGCGTCGCGATGCGGGACCGCGCCGACGAGCTGCTGGGGGACCTGCTCGTGAACGCTCCCGCCGCTCGCGCGCGTGTGCGCGGCTTGTCCGGTGGCCAGCGCCAGTCGGTGGCCATCGCCCGCGCCGTGGGCTGGAGCTCAGCGCTGGTGATCATGGACGAGCCCACCGCTGCGCTGGGCGTTCAGGAGACCGCCGCCGTGGAGGAGGTGGTGGAACGCCTGCATAAGGACGGCCTGACCGTTCTTCTCATCAGCCACGACGTGGAGCAGGTCCTGCGCATGGCCCAGCGCGTGTCGGTCATGCGCCAGGGCGAGGTCGTAGGGGACCGGGAGGCCGACGACACCTCGGCCGACGACATCGTCGCGCTCATTACCGGGGCCAGCCGCGAAGACAAAGCCTGATGGCAGAGAGCGGCGGTCGCAAGGGCTACCCGGCTGGTGCCTGAACGCGGCGCCCCCGGCGGTACTGCCGGGGGAACTGCGCGAGCGCACCGAAGTGCTAGTGGTGAACCCGCTCGAGCTGCGCAACGTGGCGGCGGGTGTGGGTGTGGACGACTCGGGTGCTGGGCGCGACCTCGTCGCGCGGCTGCTCGACCACAGCCCCCGGGCGGTGTTCGCCACCCTCGGCGCCGAGGGGGCGCTGCTCGGCCACGAGCACCAATGTGTCACGCTCCCCACCCGGCCGGCCGCCATGGTGGACACCACCGGTGCGGGTGATGCCACGGTGGGCGCGCTCGCCGCCGCCTTGGCCGGAGGCCTCACGCTGCAGCTCGCCGCGGCGGTGGCCGTGGCGGCCGGCACCGCCGCCACCACCGCACCGGGACCCCAGCCCCCGTTGCCCGTGCTGGCCGAGCTGCGCGAGTCCGCCCAGATCTAGTGATGCCGACGCTGACGGATGGGTTGTGGTCCGGGCGTTCCGCGACGATGCCCGGGTGACCACGGCCCCGACGATCGACCTGACGCGGGCGCGCGAGCGGCTCGTTGAGCTTGATCGCGAGCGGGCAGCCCTGTGCCGGACGATCGCCAGCATCGAAGCTGCGGCCGGCGGTCCGGACGTCACGACCGCGGAGGGCCGCGTGGCGCTGTTCACGTCGCTGTTCCGGGGGCGACCTGACGTCTTCGCGACACGCTGGGAAAGCACGAAGAGCCCGGGAAAGACCGGGTGGGCGCCACGCTGCTTGAACGAGTGGCGACCGGGGGTGCGCGCCAAGCCGAAGGTCAAATGCGCCGACTGCGGCAAGCGGCGCTTCGTTGCGTGGTCAGACGCGGAGGCCCGCCGCCATCTCGAAGGGCGCCAGACCGCCGGCATCTATCCACTGCTGGCGGACGAGACGTGCTGGCTGGTCGCCATCGACCTTGACGGCCCGGGCTGGCGCGAGGACGCCGGAGCGCTGCGTGACAGCGCGCGCGAGATGGACATCCCGGTGCTCGTGGAGCGCTCACGCTCCGGAAACGGCGCGCACTTGTGGGTCGTGTTCGCGCAACCGGTCACCGCCCGCGCGGCGCGCGCAGTCGGCTCGTTGCTGTTGACGCGCGCGATGCGCCGCCGGTCGATATCGATGGGATCCTATGACCGACTGTTCCCCAACCAGGACACGACGCCGACCGGCGGGTTCGGCAACCTGATCGCGCTTCCGCTGCAGCACGCGCGCCGTGCCGACGGCTGCACGGTCTTCCTCGGTGACGATCTCGAGCCGTGCCCAGATCAGTGGGTCTATCTTGCCGGTGTTCAGCGCCTGGACGGCGAGCAGGCCGAGCAGATCGCGGCCGAAGCCGAACGCGCCGGCGGGACCCTGGGACTGCCCGACCGCCCCGCCGCGCACGCGCGCGTACGCCCACGTCAGTTGACGCCCGCAACCTCGGGCTCCGTTGAGGTCTGCTTGACGGGACGGGTCGCGATCCCGGTCGCCGGAATGGCGCCGGATCTCCGCGACCGCCTACGGCGAACTGCGGCGTTCGCCAACCCGGAGTTCTTCGAGCGCGAGCGCGCGCGGCTGTCGACACACAAGACGCCTCGCGTGATCGCCTGCCACGAGGACCCCGGCGATCGCCTGCTCCTGCCGCGCGGCTGTGTCACGCACATCGTCGAGGAGCTCGAAGCAACCGGCACGGGTGTGACCATCCGCGATGAGCGCAGCAACGGCGACCCGATCTCCGTGACGTTCGTCGGAACCTTGACCGCGCCGCAGCGGACGGCCGTCGCCGCGATGGCAGCTCACGAGACCGGCGTGCTCGTCGCGCCACCCGGTGCCGGCAAGACCGTGATGGCAACCGCGCTCATCGCCAAACGTGCCAGATCAACGCTCGTGCTCGTGCACCGTCGCCCACTGCTTGAGCAATGGATCAGCCGGCTGGCCGAGTTCCTCGACATCTCGCCCGATGAGATCGGATCGCCGGCCAAGACCCGGGCTCCAGCGGCGTCGACGTCGCGATGGTCCAGACGCTGACCCGCCGCGAAAGCCTCGACCTTTCGCGATACGGCCACGTCATCGTCGACGAGTGC
>JBBQNR010000118.1:0-7134 GCA_038330145.1 Solirubrobacterales bacterium | reverse complement strand
GGGTGAGTGGGCCTACGAGGTCGGCGTACCTGCCAAGAGCGGCGTCAGCGGCGCCCTCCTTTGCGTGATCCCGGGAAAATTCGGGATCGCGGTCTTCTCTCCCGGACTCGACGAGTATGGAAACAGCATCCGCGGTGTTGGGGTCTGCCAGGAGATCTCCAAGCGGCTGGGCCTTCACGTGTTCGCCGGCGAAGACGAGGACGCGTTACTCGGAGGTGGCGCGGCCGGCTGAAATCGCCGCCGGAACGATTGCTCGCATGTCGCTGCGCAGGAAGGCGAATGCCTCGTCCAGCGCCTGAAGGCCCTCGGCCTCGCTCTGGAGTCCCTTGCAGGACAAGCTCGATGCGAAGGGCATGCCCCGGCCCTTGCAGCTCGCCGTCATGGTGCCCGAGTTCGGCGACGAGATTCGACCTGCCCGCCCGCCATGGCCGATCCTGCAAGCCCTCACGGCGGCCCTCGGTCCGATCGCTCGGCTCCGCGGCTACCGCGGCAGAGTGCAGATCTAAGCTAGGCCTTTCTCACAGGGCGCCCAGTTAGCGCTGGGGGCCCGGGATCGAGCAGTCAATTCAGCCGTCAAATCGCGGTCTAGGTGAGAGCAGGTCAGAGCTTAACGCACGCGCGTACGCGCGTGAACGACATCGCAGAGCACGTCCGGCCGCGCCGCTACGGAACCGAAGGTCAGAGGTTCGAATCCTCTCGGGCGCGCTGGAGAAAGGCCTGGAACTATGCGGTTTCAGGTCGGCACGGCCGCGCATCAAGATTAGGTGATCCCGAGTTTCGGTCCCGGTGCAGTCCCGGGACCGCCGACCATCGAAAGAGGTGATGAGCACCCGATGCCCACGAGCGGTGCGCTGGGCCGAGTGGGGCGTGCTGACCGACTAGCGCGATGGTGCGCCAACGTGGCTGTGCGACGCGAGTGGGGCCACTGGCAGGGCTCTCACGCGCCTGGCGGAAGCGAGCGCTCACATGCTTCAAGAGAGAACGGATGCACTAAGGGGCTGCGCTCATACGTTGCGCCGAGGCTCACCGGTGCGACCGCATGGGTAAAAGCCGCCAAGGACGGATGGCGCGCGTGGCCCACCACCGCGCTTCCGGCGCGCGTCTTCGCGACGACGGTTACTTGATCCGCGGTCAGCGCGACGTTGATGCTCAACCCGTCACTGCTGATGGCGCAAGAGCGGTTGGCGTCAGAGGCCGATGCTGCCTTGCATGATGCCGCCGTCGAGGAAGACCGAAGTGGCGGTCATGTAGTCGTTGCGGCCGGAGGCGAGGAAGACGACGACGTCGGCGATGTCCTCGGGTCTGGCCAGGCGACCCAGGGGGATCGCCGCCGTGAGCTTTTCGAGCTTGGCCGAGTCGTCCATCGTTGACTGGTTGATGGGGGTGGCGACCGCGCCGGGGCAGACGTTGACGACGCGCACGCCGTGCGGGCCGAGCTCGACGCCGGCGGTTCGGGTGAGCATGCGCGCGCCGCCCTTGGAGACGCAGTAGGCGATGTTGCCGGGCATCGGCCAGTCCTCGTGGACGGAGGAGATGTTGATGATGATGCCGCCGGTGCCCTGGGCGATGAACTGCTTGGCGGCGAACTGGGTGCCGAAGAACGCGCTTTTCAAGTTGATGTCCATGATGCGCTGGTAGTCGGCTTCGGTCGTGTCGAGGATGCCCGTGCGCGTTTCGATGCCGGCGTTGTTGACCAGCGCGTCGAGGTGGCCGTAGGTGTCGACGGCGGTCTGGACCATCTTGTGCAGGTCGGCCGCGCAGCTGACGTCGGCCTGGACCCCGACGGCGTGGCCTCCGAGCTTCTCGATGGTGGCGATGATGTCCGCCGTCTCGTCGGGGTGGGCGACGTAGTCGATGACGACGTTGGCACCCTCGGTGGCGGCTGCCTTGACGATCGCTTCGCCGATGCCGCTGTTGCCACCGGTGACGACGAGGGTCTTGCCGTGCAGGAGGGCCATGCGGCGAAGGTACTCGCCGGAGTCGCCACACTGCGCAGGTGCCACGAATCGAGGACTACGCGGTCATCGGCGACCTGCACACCGTCGCCCTGGTCGCCACCTCCGGGTCGATCGACTGGCTGTGCCTGCCGCGCTTCGACTCGCCGGCGTGCTTCGCGGCGCTGCTGGACACCGGCGAGGCCGGGTTCTGGCTTGTGGCGCCGGCGGCCGGCGGGGTCTGCACGCGCCGGCGCTACCAGCCCGACTCGCTCGTGCTGGAGACCGAGTGGGAGACCGCGGAGGGCACGGTGCGCGTGATCGACTTCATGCCCCAACGGGGTGAGGCGCCTGACGTCGTTCGGATCGTGGCGGGCATCAGCGGCCGCGTGGCCATGCGCAGCGAGCTGCGGTTGCGGTTCGACTACGGCCGCGTCGTCCCTTGGGTCCGCCACGACGACGAGGGCCTGACCGCCGTCGCCGGACCCGATGCCGCCTACCTGCGGGCACCCGTCGAGGTCCATGGCGCCGACGGCCCGAGCAGTCGCAGCGACTTCGCCGTCGCCGCGGGCGACCGGGAGCCGTTCGTGCTCACCTGGCGCGCCAGCCACGAGCCGCGCCCGCGGCCCGCCGACCCCGAGCACGCGCTGGCCGAGACGCAGGAGCAGTGGCGGGCGTGGTCGGCCAAGAGCAAGGTCCAGGGCGACTACCGCGACGCCGTGCAGCGCTCGCTGATCACGCTCAAGGCGCTGACCTACGAGCCGACCGGCGGCATCGTCGCCGCCGCGACCACGTCGCTGCCCGAGCAGATTGGCGGCCCGCGCAACTGGGACTACCGCTACTGCTGGCTGCGCGACGCGACGCTGACGCTGCAGAGCCTGCTCACGGCCGGGTACGTCGCCGAAGCCAAGGCGTGGCGCGAGTGGCTGCTGCGCGCGATCGCCGGTGACCCGTCCAAGCTGCAGATCATGTACGGGCTGGACGGCACGCGGCGCCTGCCCGAAGCCGAGCTGCCATGGCTGGCGGGCTACGAGGGCTCGACGCCGGTCCGGGTCGGCAACGGGGCCGCCGACCAGGTGCAGCTGGACGTCTGGGGCGAGGTCCTCGACGGCCTGGCCCTTACGCGCGCGTCCCGGCTCGGTGCCACCGACGAGTCCTGGGACGTGCAGGTGGCATTGATCGAGCACCTGGAGGGCGCTTGGGATGAGCCCGACAACGGCCTGTGGGAGATGCGCGGGCCGCGCCGGCACTTCACGCACTCCAAGGTGATGGCCTGGGTGGCAGCCGACCGCATGGTCAAGGGCGTGCGGCAGTCAGGACTTCCCGGCCCGGCCGCTCGCTGGGCGGCGCTGCGCGAGGCTATCCGGGCTGACGTACTGCAGCACGGCTACGACGCCGACCGGGGCACCTTCACCCAGACGTACGGGCAGCCGGGTCTGGACGCCAGCCTCCTGATCCTTCCTCGCGTCGGGTTCCTGCCCTACGAGGACGAGCGCGTGACCGGCACCGTCGCGGCCATCCAGCGCGAGCTGACGCAGGACGGCCTGGTCCTGCGCTACCGCACCGAGGGCAGCGACGACGGCTTGCCCGCCGGCGAGGGCGTCTTCCTGGCGTGCTCGTTCTGGCTCGTCGACGCCCTCTTCGGCGGCGGGCGGCGCGATGAGGCGATCGCCCTGTTCGACCGCCTGCTCGGGCTGCGCAACGACGTCGGCCTGCTCAGCGAGGAGTGGGATCCTGTCCACCAGTGCGCGCTCGGCAACACCCCGCAGGCCTTCAGCCACTTCCCGCTGGTCATGACCGCGCTGCAGATCCACCACGACCGCCCGCACCGCACCGACGCGCGCATCGCCACGTGACGGGCGCCTCCCACGCGGCGCCGCACCGCGTCGTCGTGATCGGCTGCGGCTTCGGCGGCCTGTTCGCCGTCAAGCGCCTGGGCGACCGGCGGATCGAGGTGACCGTCGTCGACCGCACCGCCAACCACGTCTTTCAGCCGCTGCTCTACCAGGTCGCCACCGGGATCTTGCCGGCGGGCGACATCGCCCCGCCGATCCGCGACGTCCTGCGCCGCCACGAGCTCGACGACGTCTCGCGCGCCGTGCAGGCTTACCCGACCTGCGCCGAGGGAGCCGCCCGCGCCGCCAACCAACACCTCACCGCCGCCTACCCATCACCTCGCGTGCGCGCCCTCACCCGGCCGATCCTCGCGACCCTGCGTGTCCTCGGGCGCGCACGATGATCCCGGGGCTGGCCCAGGCCGTCGCGTTTCAGCGCCAGCCGGTGGCGAGCCTGATCGCGCACGAGCGGGCCTACGGCTCGGGGTTCTGGCTTCCAACGCTGATCGGCGGTCGCATGTGGGTAGTCGCCGCTCCCGAGCTTGCGCACGAGGTGCTGCACGCCCCGCCGGGCGAGTACCTGGCGGGTCGCGCGAACCGGCGGATCCTTCCCGTGCTCCCCAGCGACACCGTGCTCACGCTCGACGGTGATCCCCACCAGACGCGCCGTCATCTTCTCGCTCCACTGTTTCACGGCGACTCGCTCGACTCCCTGGCGCCGATCATCCGCCAGATCGCCGCCGACGAGATCGCGCGCTGGCCGATCGGCGTCTCGTTCGCCGCCCTGCCGCGGACGCGCCTGTTGACGTTGCGCATCGCCGCCCGGTTGCTGCTCGGAATCCAGCGACCCCGCCTGGTCGACGACCTCCAGCGCCACCTCTCTCAGGCCTTAAGCCCCTACGCGATGCTGTCCGGAGCCAAGTGGCTGGGGAGACTCGGCCCGGCCAGCCCACAAGCGGCGGCGCGACGGTCTCGCGTCCGCTTCGCCACAGGTGTCGCGGAGGTTCGCAGCGCCCGAGCCCGGAGACCGGCTGACGGCCCGATCGACGCGCTGAACCTGTTAGGCCCGATAGCCGGCCAGTGCGGCGACGACACGCGGGTCGCGGATGAGCTGTTCGCGCTCCTGCTCGCCGCCCACGAGACGACCGCGACCGCGCTCGCCTGGTCACTGGAGCTCCTGGCCCACGACCCCGACACCCTGAGCCTGCTGGCCGGCGAAGCCGACAGCGAGGACCGCCCGCACCTGGACGCCGTCGTCGCCGAGATCCTACGGGTACGACCGCCGCTCGTCGACATCGTCCGCGAGCTCGCCGCGCCGTCCCGTCTGGGACACCACGCCCTGGAGGCCGGGACGCTCATTCTCATTCCGCCGCCGCTCATCCATCGACACCGGCATTCCTCGCCCGACACGTTCGTCGCAAACCGGTTCCTCGGTCAGCGCCCCGATCCCGACACATGGCTTCCGTTCGGCGGCGGGGAGCGCCGGTGCCTGGGAGCGTCACTCGCATTGCTGGAGCTACGTGAGGTGATCACGCTCGTCGCGCGGCGATTCGCGCTGCAGCCCGCCGACAGTGTTCGCGAGAATGCTCGCCTGCATGGGACGGCCCTGGTTCCAGACCGGGGAGCGCCGGTCATCATACGGCCTCGCTGAACAGCCACGTTCCCGACGGGCGACCGGCCAGGCGATCACTGGCCGCGGTCGCACGCGATCCGAGTCCCTGCGACACGTCGACGCTCACCGGCCGATCCACGCCTGCCGAGCCGATACGGCGGTTCATCAAGCACCATCTGCCGGCCGTTGCTCAGGCTCACGCCGTGGTCAGTCTCGGTCCACCCCCGGGTGGAGCCGTGACCCGGCGCGAGCTGGCCCAGCTGCACCGAGTCGGGGCTCACCGCGACGGCGTCCCGGGCACCGACCACTGCCATGAGAACGGGCAGGAGCATGACCGCGCCGCCAAAGCCCGAGACCCCCGCGACGGTGGCCGACACCGATCCGACGTTCCACGAGTTCGCATCCGATTGGCTCGCCGGGGTCGAGCCGAGCCTGGCCGAGAGCACCCGCGTCGACTACCGCTGGCGGTTGGTCAACCACCTGCTGCCCTATTTCGCTGAGGATCAGCTCTCGGCGATCACCATCGAGCGGGTTGACCGCTGTCCCGTCAGTGGGTGTCGGCGCCCGGCCGAAGCCTGGACGGCGCTGGGGGCGGTGCTGGCTACCGATCGGTGGTCCTCGGGTAGGGCTGGTTGCTTGACGGTCCATGTCGTTACATGTAACGATATGGCTGTGGCCTCCACCCGAGATCGTGTCCGTCGGCACCGCGAGCAGCTGCGCCGCCAAGGACTGCGGCCCGTGCAGATCTGGGTACCTGACGTGAGATCCCCCGAGTTTGCGGCTGAGGCCCACCGCCAGACCGCCGCTATCGCCGCGAGCGAGGGCGAGGCAGATGACCAGGCGTTCGTTGACGCGATCTCCTCGGACGGGGGTGCCGAAGACGAGCGGCCCGCTGAGTGAGGCGCGGCGATGTCTACACCGGTGCTGCCCGCGGCGCTTACACCGGCAAGCCGCGTCCGCTGGTCGTGGTGCAGGACGACCGCTTCGATGCGACGGCTTCTGTGACCGTCTGTCCGTTGACCACCAATCCAGTTGAGGCGCCGCTGACGCGTATCCCGATCACACCGTCACCGGGAAACGGCCTCGATCAACCGAGCCGGCTCATGGTCGACAAGATCACGACGGTTCCGCGCAAGAACCTGCGAGACGCTCTCGGTCATCTCCACGAGGACGACCTGGTCCGGCTCGATCGCGCGCTGATCGTTTTCCTTGGTCTCGCAGGCTGACTTCCAGCCAACAGGCCTGTTTCCTGAAGCGGCTGATGGGATTCGAACCCACGACCTTCTGCATGGCAATCAGATAGCCCATTTCCCGTAAGGAATAAGAAATGCCTGGAAAACGGAACGGTTTGGCGGCACTTCAGTCAATCAGCGCGATGTCTGATGCAGCCCGATTGCTGTGGGTTCACGGGGGTTCTGGCAGCCAATTGGCATGGGCCGACAGTGAACGCCATCGACCCATAGAAGCGTTACGCGTCGCGCTCGAGGGTCAGTCACCTTCATCTCCGGCCCCATGCTGATCGCCGGCGGAGCAGGTCGTTGCGCACCTTCTTGCGGCGGCTGCGGTTGTCCTATCGCTGCTGGAACGAGGCCCAGAGCTCGCGGCGCTCGACGGGGCTGTTTGCGACAACTTCAGAACGTCGGGGTGATTGACGGCGAGCACCACCATCTTGGCCGCGCGGCGCGTCTTGCCGCCTGACTTGATCGTGCCGGCCCAGGAGTCGGCGCCGCGCATGAACGAGACCGGGCCCGAG
>JBBQNR010000117.1:0-7214 GCA_038330145.1 Solirubrobacterales bacterium | reverse complement strand
CGCAGCGGTTGCCGCGCATCGAGCGGGTCGCGACCCGCTCGCGGAGCCCGTTCCCCTGCACCCTTCGTACGAGGACCGGCCGGACGCCCCCGACCGCGTCTTCGCCGCCGTCTCCCCGGAACTGGGGGACCACCTGGCACGCGCCTGGGAGCGCATCCTTGCCGACGCCTGGGACGAGGACATCGCCGTCTACCACCTGCACCACCTCACTCCCATCCACGAGGCCGTCAGGCGAGGGCGACCGCGACGGCCGGTCGTGACGAGCCTGCACGGGACGGAGACGAAGATGCTTGACCGCATCGAGCACCTGTCGGGGTTCGCGCGCTCGTTCGGATCCGACCTGGCCGGGATGGCGGAACGGGCGCAGGCCGGCAAGCTGCCCGACGAGGACGAGCTGGAGCCCGACCAGCGACTGCTGCTCGACGAGACGCGCTGGCGCTTCTGGCGTCACGGCGAGCACTGGCGTGGGCGCCTGCGCTCGAGCGCCGAGCGAGTCGACCGCTTCATCGTCAACTCGCCGCACGAGTTCGAGGAGGCAAGGAGGCTGCTCGGCATCGAGGAGAGCAGGATCGACCAGATCCCGAACGGCGTCGACCTCGGCAGCTTCTACCGCCGCGACTTCTCGCGCGAGCAGCGACTGGAGCGCTGGCGGCGATGGCTCGTGGACGAGCCGCGCGGATGGGACGAGTCGACGAGGCCTGGAAGCATTCGCTACGGCGAGCGCGACCTCGAGTGGTTCTTCGACCAGGAGACCGGGGACTTGACGCCGGTGCTGCTGTTCGTTGGCAGGTTCCTGGGCGTGAAGCGCGTGCCGCTGCTGCTGCGCGCCTACGCCGCCGCGCGAGCGCGCTTCCGCACGCGCGCGCCGCTCGTGATCTGGGGCGGCTTCCCCGGCGAATGGGAGGGTGAGCATCCGGTCGCCGTCGCGCGCGAGGTCGGTGAGGAGGGCATCTTCTTCCTCGGTTGGCGCGGGCACGGCGATCTGCCCGAGGGGCTGGCCTGTGCCGACGTGATGGTCGGGCCCTCGATCAACGAAGGCTTCGGACAGGTGTTCATCGAGGCGATGGCATGCGGCCTGCCTGTGATCGTCGGGCGAAGCGGCGGGCCGCTGTCGTTCATGAACACCGTTCCCGGCAAGCCCAACGGCTGGCTGGCCGAGCCCGACGACCTCGAGGGTCTGGCGGACACGCTGGTCGAGGCCGTCAACGACGAGAGCACTCGACGCGAGCGCGGCGAGAACGCCTACGCGCAGATCAGGGCCGAGTACTCATGGCACTCGGTGGCGGAGCGTTTCGCGGCCGTGTACGAGCGTGCCGTGGCCGAGAGGTCCTAGCCCTAGTGTCCCTCCTCAAAACGTTTCACCGCAAACGGCGGTCTCCGGAACCACCAGGCGGCGTCCTCGGTCACCCACGTACTCACCGAGTACGCGGGCTCCCTGCGTCCTAGCCTGGCGGCCCCGGAGCCGCGCCGTTTGCTGGCGAACGTTCCGAGAAAGCCCACTAGACGGCTGCTGAAAGCTGCCCGTAGAGCGGGTAGCGTTCCATCAGCGCGCCCATGCGATCGGTCAGCTCCGCGCGCTTGGCGTCGTCGTAGCTCGGTGACAGCGCCTCCACGATCGTCTGGCCGACCTCGCGCAGGTCCTCCTCCACGAGGCCGCGCGTGGTCAGCGCCGGCGTGCCGATGCGCAGGCCCGAGGCGCGCATTGGCGGCCTCTGGTCGAACGGGATCGCGTTGCGGTTGACCGTGATACCGACCTCGGCGAGGCGGTCCTCCGCCTCCTTGCCGTCGAGGCCGTCCAAGCCGAGATCGACCAGCACCAGGTGCACGTCGGTGCCACCGGTCAGCACCGACAGGCCACCCTCCTGCAGGGCGGCGGCCAGCTCGCGCGCGTTTGCGATCGTCTGGCGCTGGCGCTCGCGGAACAGCTCGCTGTCGGCGATGCGCAGGCAGACGGCCTTGGCCGCGATCACGTGCTGGAGCGGCCCGCCCTGCTGGCCCGGGAACACGGCCTTGTCGACCGCCTGCCCGTGCTCGGACTTGGACAGGATCAGGCCGGCGCGCGGCCCGCCCAGGGTCTTGTGCGTCGTGGTCGTGACGACGTCGCCATACGGCACAGGGCTGGGATGCTCACCCGCCGCCACCAGACCGGCGAAGTGCGCCATGTCGACCATCAGGTAGGCACCGACCTCGTCGGCGATGCGCCGGAACTCCGCGAAATCGAGCTGACGCGGATACGCCGACCAGCCGGCGACGATCATCCTCGGCCTGTGCTCCTTCGCCAGCCGCTCCACCTGCTCCATGTCGACGCGATGGTCCTCGCGCCTGACCTGGTAGCCGACGACCTTGTAGAGCTTGCCCGACACGTTCAGCTTCATGCCGTGCGTCAGGTGACCGCCATGCGCGAGCTCCATGCCGAGAATCGTGTCGCCGGGCTCGATCAACGCCATGTAGGCGGCGTTGTTGGCCTGCGCGCCCGCGTGCGGCTGAACGTTGGCATGCTCGGCGCCGAACAGCGCTTTCGCGCGGTCGATCGCAAGCTGCTCGGCGACGTCCACCCACTCACAGCCGCCGTAGTAGCGCTTGCCCGGAAGCCCCTCGGCGTACTTGTTCGTGAGCACTGACCCGACCGCCTCGAGGATCGCCTGCGGGACGAAGTTCTCGGAGGCGATCATCTCGAGCGTGCTCTTCTGGCGCTCGAGCTCGTTGCGCAAAACCGCAGCGATCTCAGGATCGACGGCCGCCAGCGGTTCGCTGAAGTAGTTCGGGTCTAGCTCGCTCAGTTCGGGGCTCCTTGGTGGCTTGCTTGCCCCAGGATGTTTAGCAGGCCCGGTCCCGGCCTTCAGCGCAGGGCTAGCCGACGATCAAGCTGACGATTGCGGCCACGGGAATACCACCGATCAGGGTGTAGGCGATGGCCGCGTCCCAGAAGCCGCGATACCTGACGCTGCCCATCAGCAGCAGGGCCACTCCGTGCCAGACGGTGACCATGAAGGCGCCGATGGCGATCAGGACCCGCGCCGCGCAGCCGCCGTTCACCTTGACTCCGGTCTCGCGCAGCGCGCGAACCGAGTCCTCGATTCGTCTGCGCGCCTGCTCGATCGCGTCGTCCACCTCGCCTGCCGCCAGCTTTCAGCGGCGAGTCAGGCGTCGCGGGAACCACAAGCCGCACCTCGGCGTCACGACCGCGCGTGCGGCGCGCGATCTCCTCGACCAGCGACGTGCCGGCGGCGGCCTCCGTGGTCACCACCAGCACGCGGTACGGAGGTGTGGTCTCAGGAGACGAGCTCGCCACCCTCGTCTTCGCTGGTTCCCTCGCTCGTTCCCTCGCTCGTTCCCTCGCTGGTGCCCTCGCTCGTTCCCTCGCTGGTGTCCTCCTGGCTGCCGGCGCCCTCGGCGGCGGAGACGTCGTCGAACGCGGCTCCCTCGCCAGGGCCTTCTTCGTGGCTAGGATCGAATGTCAATGCAGGGTCCTCCTTCGTTTGTCAGGGGCCGTATACCCGGCGCCGAGCCTGTGAACCGGCGCCTTCCGGATGGTATTTCAGCGTTGCGGCAGCTCAACAGCGGGCGCACGGTGGACGTCTACGAGGTATGGAGCGAGCGGCGCCGTTGTCGCTGCGTGGTGAAGTTGCTTCACGTTGACCGGCTCGGCGACGAAAGGGCGCGGCAGCGCCTGCTCGCGGAGGGCCGGGTGCTCGAGCGCCTGACCCACCCGCACATCGTCCGTTTGTACGAGACCTTCGAAGAGCCCGAGCCGGGCCTGCTGCTGGAGGTTGTCGGCGGAGCGACGGTCGGACGCCTGATCAAACGTGCAGACGGCGGCCTCGAGGCACGCGAGCTGGCATTGCTCGGGATTCACCTCTGCTCTGCGCTGCACTACCTGCACGCGCAGGAGCTTCTCCATCTCGATCTCAAGCCCTCCAACGTGATCTCGGACCACGGACGCGCGAAGCTGATCGACCTCGGGCTGGCTCGCGCGCCCGGAAAGCTGCCGCGCGGCATCGGAACGCGCCGCTACATGTCACCCGAGCAGGCGCGTGGAGGCGAGGTTGGCGAGGCGGCCGACGTCTGGGGCATCGGCGCGGTGTTGTACGAGGCCGCGACCGGCCGGCGCACGTTCGCCCGTCTGGAGGACGGCTACGAGCAACTGGACCGCCGGGCAGAGCGCGTTGACGGCAACGCGGGAGAGCTGCCGCGTGAGCTCGCGAAGACGATCGACTCCTGTCTCGAGCCCGAGCCGGGGCGACGGCCGGCGATCGAGGAGCTCGAGCAGGGCCTGCGCTCGGTGCTCTAGCTGATTGATTCCACGATCCACGCACGCACGGGAACCTAGCCGGCGGCCGCAGCCGCCGCGGCGGCTGCCGCGTGCGCGGTCGGGCTTCTTCGCATCGTGAGCGAGAACGGGACCGCCAGTAGCGTCACCAGGCCGGCGACGCGGAAGGCCGCGCCGTAGGAGTCGCGTACCTGGGCACGCACGATGCCCCGCGCCTCTCGCTCGAACGGCGTCTTCGGATTGGGCAGCACGGCCCCGGGGTCGCGGTTCGACGACAGCACCGAATCGAGCCTGGCGCTGCCGGTCCCGTCCTTCTGCCCAAGCGCGGCGACCTCGCGGCGCGCCTGCCTGAGATTGTTGTCGATCGTCCCCGTGAACACCGCCACCAACAGCGCGACACCGATCGCGAAGCCGACCTGTCGCGACATGTTCACGATGCCCGATCCCAGTCCCAGCTCCTGGCCGCGCACGGAGCCCATCGAGCCGATGTTGACCGCCGGGAACGTCGCCCCCATGCCGGCTCCCATCAGGACCAGCCCCGGCAGCACCTTCCAGTAGTCCGGCTCCGACGGCATGCCACTCAGCAGCAGCAGCCCGGTCGTCATCGCGATCAACGCCGGCACCCCGAACACGCGCGGCGGCACGCGGTTCGACAGCCTGCCCACGATCGGAGCCACCACGAGCCCGACCACCGGTATTGGCGTGATCGCGAGCGCTGCCTTCAGCTCCGAATAGCCCCAGAGGTTCACGAACGCCAGCACGGTCATGAACAGCGCCCCCATCATCCCGATCGCAAACAGCAGGAAGGTGATGCACGCGCCCACGAACTGGACGTTCTTGACCAGCGCGGGCGTCAACATCGGGTGCCGTCCGTAACGCTGCGCCAGCGCGAACGCGAGCGCCAGCAGCGCGGACGCCGCGAGCAGCGACACGATCAGCGGCGAGCCCCAGCCGTGGTTGTTTGCCTCCACCAGCCCGTAGGTGAGGCAGAAGATCGAACCACCGATGGTCGCCATGCCCCACCAGTCGACCTCGGTACCCGCGTGAGGGTCGCGTGTCTCCGGCATCACCCTCAGCGCCAGCCCGATCCCCACGATGCCGATCGGCACGTTGATCAGGAAGATCCAGTGCCAGCCCGAGTCCCACGGCCAGGTGGCGAACTCGACCAGGACTCCGCCCAGTGGCGGCCCGATCGCGGCCGCCAGGTTGGCCACCACCGCCATCAGCGCCAGGCCGAGACCCCGCTGCGCGGGCGGGAACACGAGCGTCGTCATCGCCAGCGCCAGCGGCGCCAGGATTCCGGCGCCGACGGCCTGCACGACGCGGAACGCGATCAGCGCGTCGATCGACGACGACAGCGCGCACAGCAGCGACCCGACCGTGAAGATCGACATGCCGAGCAGGAAGAACCTGCGGCGGCCGAATTGGTCTGCGAGCCGCCCCATCGAGACGAGCAGCACCGCGAACATGATGTTGTAGGCGTTCAGCACCCACGACACCTGGTCCACAGATGTGTCGAGGTCGCGTTCGAGCTGCGGAATCGTGATGTTCACGATCGTGATGTCGATCAGGGCCATGAAGAGCCCGATCATCACCACGCCCCAGATGCGCCAGCGGTGGGCGTACAGCTCCTCGGTCGGGGGATTCTGGAAGCCGTTCATGTCACGCCCCCATCAGCTTTGTGATGGAGTCGGCACTGAGCGCCGACTCCCTCAGAAGCCGCCACTCCCCGGTCTGGTCGTATCGCGTCAGGTCAACCACGGTTGAAGGCAGGCCGCTCAGCTCGCCGCCGTCGAGCACGATATCCACGCCGCTGACTATTTCTGTGTCGACGTCACTCAGGCGGGCAGCGTCAGGTGCGCCGCTGGGGTTGGCGCTGGTCTGGAGAACAGGTAGCGGCATCCGGGCGAGTGCAGCCAGCACCCCCTCCAGCCTCGGCACGCGAACGCCCAGCCCCAGCTCGCCGGCCGCCGAGGAAAGGGAGCCGCCGCGGTCCGGCAGCACGACCGTGACCGGGCCTGGAAGCAGCCGCCCGATCGCCGCGGATGTGCGCTCCCCGGGCCGCGGCAGCGATTCCAGCGCCAGGTCGAGCGAGAAGAACATCACCGCGGAGGGCCTTCCTCCCTCCCTGCCCTTGAGCTTGTACATACGCTCGATCGCGCCCGGGTCACCGGGGTCGCAGCCCAATCCGTAGACCGTGTCGGCCGGGAACAGGGCGACGCCGCCCGAGCGCACGACCCGCTCGAAGGCGGCCAGCTGCTCGTCGCTGATCACCGGCGCAAGTTAGCGCCCCGGCCAGAAGCGGGCCTGGATTACAAGAAGGGCACTAGCGCGCACGGCCCCTGACCACCCTCGGGATGCCGGCCAGGTCGCGCGTAGTCTCAACCTGCGTCAGGCGGGCACGCTCGAACAGGGCCTCGACGCTCCTCGACTGGCCCTGCCCGACCTCGATCGCCAGCATGCCGCCGCGCGTCAGCACGCCGGCCGCCGCGGGGATCAGGTCGCGGATCAGGTCGAGGCCGTCCGGGCCCCCCGCGAGCGCCTCGTGCGGCTCGTAGAGAGCGATCTCCGGTTGCAGCGAGGGCACGTCCGCGTCGCGCACGTAGGGTGGGTTGGAGACGACCAAGTCGTAGGGCCCGCCCACGACGAGGTCGGCGATCAGGAACTCGACCTCGATCCCGAGCCGCGCGGCATTCGACCTCGCGACGTCGATCGCGTCAGGGGAGCTGTCGATGCCGGTCACGCGCGCTCCGGCTCGCTCGGCGGCGATCGCGAGCGCGAGCGCGCCGCTTCCGGTGCCGATGTCCAGCACTCGCTGCCGGTCCTTGGCGAGATCGACCAGCAGCTCCGTTTCGGGACGCGGTATCAGCACGCGACCGTCGACCTCCAGCTCGAGCTGGCGAAAGTGCGCCCGGCCCAGGACGTAGGCGACCGGCTCGCGGCG